>CAZNWB010000021.1:0-41324 GCA_964576535.1 uncultured bacterium
TTGTCCGAACTCGGGGATCATCCCGAAGGAGGGACCGTAACCGCCGCCGGACCCGCGCGTTCGCGGCGGCGAGGATGGCGCCGCCCGGGCAAAGCTGACCGGAGCCGGACCGTCGGCGACCTCGCGCAGGACACCCGCAATCAGGCGGAGCACGCGTTCCATGCCCGGAGCATTGATCTTGTCCGGCGTATCCGACGGCCGGTGATAATCCTCGTGCGGTCCCGTGAAGAAGAACAAGACCGGCCGGTCCTTGGCGTAGAACGGGGTATGGTCCGACGGACCGTAGCCGTCGCCGCTGAACCTCAACTGGAGCGCTGTGTCGCGATTGGCCGCCTCCAGCGCCTCCCGAAATTCCTTCCCGGTATCCACGCCGAAGACATACAGCCGGTCCTCCCGCAGTCGGCCGATCATGTCCAGGTTGAGCATGGCCACGGTGCCCTCGAGGGGAACCGACGGGGCCTTGACGTAGTGGGCAGAGCCCAGCAGGCCCATCTCCTCCCCGGCGAAGGCCACGAAGACCACGGTCCGCCGCGCCCCGCCGGCCGCGGCGAGCCTCTGCGCCAGGCCGATCACCCCGGCCACGCCCGACGCGTTATCGTCCGCGCCGGGATGGATCTCCCCGTACCGCGAGGGGGCCAGGGACGTTTCCCCGCCGTATCCCAGGTGATCGTAGTGGGCTCCCACCACGACCGCCTGGGCCCGCACGGCGGGGTCGGTCCCGTGCAGCGCGCCGATGACGTTCCATGCCCGGCCAGTCTCGCGGATCAACCGCGCATCCATCTCCACCCTGGACCCTGCGAGGGGAAACGACTGGGGCCTGAGGTCGCGGTCAATGGCCGCCTGCAGCTCCTGAAGGGATCGGCCCGTCCGCGCGAGGATGGCTTCCGCCACGCTCCGGAGCGCGTTGACCGCCAGGATGCCGCTCTGAGACACCGAGGTGATCCCCCGGAACGCGAAGAGCCGCTCCGGTTCGTCGCCGTGGGCCAGCGGGTTCGTGACCAGGACCACCCCGCTGGCTCCATGCTCCCGCGCGTTCAGGACCTTGTACCGGACCTCGCTGTACCGATACGCCTCGGGCTGCCGGAAGGGGCTGCTCGGATCGCGCTCCCGGGGCTCGCCCGTGAGGAGCAGGACGATCTTGCCGGTCACCTCCAGGGCCGCATAGTCGTCGTATTGAAGCTCGGGGGCCGTGATGCCATACCCGGCGAACACGACTTCCCCTTGGACCTTGCCGCTGTCGGAGAAGCTGAACGGCGTGAAGTCCCGGCCGACCTGATACTCCTGAAACCGTTCCCCCTGCTGGAGCCGGAGCCGATTCCCGTCGCCCAGGCGAATCCCTGTCACCACATCGAAGGTCTGGAAGTACGATCCCTTGTCCCCCCCGGGCCGGAGGCCCGCCCGCTCGAATTCCGAGGCGATGTAGCGCGCCGCCCGCTCCATCCCGGGCGACCCGGTCGCCCGCCCGGCCATCTCGGGGGCGGCCAGGGTCTTGACGATCTCCAGAAGATCGGTCGCGGATGCGCCAGCCTGGCTGGCAACGGGGACCAGCCTGGTTGGTGTCGCCGACGAGAGCACCTGGCCGCAGGCCGACGCCACCAGTGCGACCGCAAGAGCCAGCCACATTAGGTTCCAAAATCTCTGCCTATCCGCAGTCATTCGACGGTTTCCGTTAACCCGGATTATTCACCAATCCTGGGACCCCCTCACTAGGTACCCTCTGGGAGCCCAAATGTCACCCAGAGGGCACCCGGTACCCGGGAGAGGGGCACAATCCTTAGTCCCCTCTCCCCACCGCGGGAGAGGGCCAGGGTGAGGGGGCCGTTCGGACACGAGGTGACTTCTCGGATAATGCGGGTCATTGCGTCGAGTACCCTGGTTTCCCTCGCAGGGCGCTCACTGTAGCATCCTAATGCCACCCGCTCCACCGACGCATGATGTCGCAAATGGCCGTGACCGCGCCGTTGACGGATCGCTGAGCAACCAGGGTCTTGTCGCTGCTACCAGATCTGGACGGGCAGGCCGTCAAGTTGTTCTCGACGGTCTCAGGTTTGCTGGCTCTTCGAGGATCTTCAAGATAGCCGTCGCGCAGTACACGCGGTCCCGTTTGGCATCTGTGGTCTGGGTCACGATGCCATGAGCCTCAAGTCGCTCTACCGCACGCTCTGCGGTCGTGTAGGCCACGCCTAGCCGCTGCGCAACGCGTTTGATCGTCCAGTACGGGTTCTCGGCGAGGCGGTCTACCAACGCGGCGGGCACTTTGGAGGAAGAACCCGCAACGGCCATCCGCCACTTCTCCAGCAGCTTATTGATCCGTTCTGCACGGTTAAGGGCGTCTTCCGCCTGGCGGGCGACGCCGTTCAGGAAGTACTCGATCCAGGCCTCCCACTCGCCGCGCTCAGTCACCGCGAGCAGCCGATCATAGTAGTCCCTGCGCGTCGCTTCAAAGAAGGCGCTCAGATACAAGAGGGGCCTGGGCAGTATTCCTCGCTCCACGAGGAAAAGCGTGATCAGCAATCTCCCGATCCGCCCATTCCCATCCAGGAACGGATGGATGGCCTCAAATTGAGAGTGCACAAGCCCCACCTGAATCAATGGGGGAAGGTTGGTTACGTGGAGGAACTTTTCCCAGGCGCCGAGACAATTCATCATCTCGCTGGGCGGCGGGGGAACATAGGTCGCGTTCGACAGGGAGCAGCCCGGGGGGCCGATCCAGTTCTGGGACCGCCGGAACTCGCCGGAGGTTGCCTGGTTGCCGCGGACGCCCTCCATGAGACGCGCGTGAAGCTCTCGGACAAGCCGAAGCGAAAGGGGGAGCTTCGGAAGGCGCTTGATCCCGTACTCCAACGCCACGACGTAGTTGGCCACCTCGCGGAGATCCGCTGGACTCCGCGAGACCACCGCTCCCGCCTCTGCCGCCAGCAACTCCCCAAGAGTGGCCTGCGTCCCTTCGATCCGGCTGGACAAGACTGCCTCTCGCCGCACGAAGGGTCGGATCAAGAGGTGCGGGTTCGGAAGGCGACCTCCCTCTCCCGCCAGACGGCCGACCGCCCGGTCCGCATCTGACAGTGCGCTGACCAGAGCGGGCGTCCATACCAGTGCAGGCGGCAGGGGATCGGGGACAAAGGCCATGTACCCTCCTGAACAACGGATCTTCCGTCCCGGGGGGGCTATTTGCCTGTTGCCCTCTCTTTGAGCCTTCGTACCCATGACTATTCTTTGTTTTCGGCGGTGAAAACAGGGCGATCCGTTATTATCGAATCTGTGTCACACCGAAAATATACCACTTCTCCCGTTTTCGATCCACATGAAAACTTGCCTCGGCGGCAGGCCTTTGATTGCTGTTGAAAATCTTTCGCGTTTTTCTTTCAAATTCCCAGGAGGAAAGAAAGCCGCCTTTCAAAGCGAATCCGAGATGCCCAGCTCGGTCGCCCCGCATCGGCGATTCGATTGAGCAGATGGACAGCGATAGACGTCTTGTTTGGTTCCGGCGATGCCACTACACGTGGTCAAAGGGATGGGGATCAATCCACGATGGCCAGGACGTAGGCCGCTTGGCCGAAGTACTTGCGGAAGGCCTCGGCGACCTCTTCAGGGGTGACCGAAAGGAGGGACTGGCGGTACGTCTCCCAATGACCCAGGGGAAGACCGCGAAATTCCGCCACGCCCAGGTAATAGGCCCGGTTGATACTGGGGAGCATCCGCATCGCCAGGCGGCCGGCCAGGCCATTCGCGCGGCGCTCGATCTCTTCCTTGGTGGGTGGGGTCTCAGCCACGGCTTTCAGCTCGCGCAGGATACCCCGCTTCGCGGCGTCGATATTCTGCGGGGCGGTCCCCATCCCGATCAGGAGGAGCGTCCCGCCCTGAGGGAAGCTTACGCCGGCGTCTATGGAGTACGCCAGCCCCTCCTTTTCCCGCAGGGTCCCGAAGAGCCTCGCCGAGAGGATGGATCCGGCGATCTCCAGGGCGAACTGCTCCCGCTCGCCCACGGCCGGAAGCACCTTGCCGAAGAGCAGCTGTGCCTGCGGCTTCCCGAGGTGCTCCCGCACCTCGCGGATCCCTCGGGTCACGGGCAGGGGCGGCGCGCTCGGCGCCGCGCTTCCCGGCGGAATCTGGCTTAACGCCTCTCGCGCCTCGGCGATGGCCGCATCGGCGGGCAGGCCGCTTACGATGCTCACGGTAAGGTTCCTCGCCCCCAGGTACCGTTCCCGGAGCAGCAGGAGTTGGTCGCGGCCAAGACTACCGATGGAGGAGGCCGTCCCGTAGATCGGCTTCTCCAGCGGATGCCCCGGGAAGAGAGTCCGGTAGAGCAGCGCCTCGGCAGCCCGGCGCGGCTGCTGCTCGCCCGCCTCCACGAAGGCGCGAAGGTCCGCCCGGACCTTTTCCACCTCCTCAGGTGCGAGGCGGGGCTCCGTCAGGATCTCGGCCAGAAGCGCCAGGGCTGGCCGGCTGTGCTCCGCCAGCGCCTCCAGCCGGATGTAGCCGTACTCCCGCGACGTGTAGAAGTCGCCGAAAGGAGTCGTGGGGTCGCCCGCCGTTTCCAGCCGGCCGCCCATTTCTTGGAGGAGATGCGCCAGATCCACGGCCGTCCGGCGCGCCGTTCCGCGGCCCAACAGGCGCAGGAGGGCCTCGACCGATCCGTCCTGCCCCTGGCCCTCGAGCGCTCCGCGGCCCCGGACGAGTACATGAGCGGCGAAAACCGGAGAGCCCGGGCTCTGCTGTGCGATCAGGGTGAGGCCGTTGGCCAGGACCGTTCGTCGGGCGGGCAGGCTGGCCGCAGCGGTCTTGGCTGTCCCGCCCGAATCGGCCGGCAGGAACACGCTGGCCACGTATCTCGCACCCGCGAGACTGCGAGCCACGGCACCCACCTGATCGGGGCTCACTCGTCCGATCCGGTCCCCATAGGCTCGGATCCCCTCGGCTCCCAGGGCCAGGATGCGAGCCGCCTTTTCCATGGCATAGTAGTGGAGCCGCTCACCCAGCCGAACTTCTTCCCCCAGCAGGCCCTTCTGGATGCGACGCACATCACCGGCCTCGACCGGCCCGGCCGCCAGGCGCGCCAGCTCCTCGTCCACGAGCCGTCGGACCGCGGCCTCGTCGGTCTCTCGGGGAAACGTTGCCGTCACTTCCAGGAGGGCAAAGTCCCGGGCCAGAGAGAAACCCGCCCCGATCTTGAGAATCCGCGGGGCATTCGGGCGATCTTTCGCTTGCTGCAGGCGCTCGTCCAGGAGCCCCGCCAGCACCTCCCACGCCGGGTAACGATCGCGTTCCGTCCCCGGCACGACCAGGCTCAGGGCGATGCGCTTCCGGGTTGCCGGCGTCTCCTCCACGAATACTTCGGCCTGGGGTGGCGGGGCGGGGGTTGCACCCGTGCGGCTGGTGAGGGGGCGGGCCGCCTGCGTCCCGAAGGCCTGGGACAGCTTGGCGCGGGCGCTCTGCTGGTCAACGGGACCGATGAGCACGGCGAGCATGTTGTTGGGGACGTAGCGTGCCCGGTAATATTCCAGGATCTCGTCACGGGAGAGGCGGCGGATCACCTGCACGCTCCCCAGCACCGGATGGGCGTAGGAGGTTCCGTGGTACAGCCGGGCCTTGTGGGCGTCCGCCTCGCGCGACGTGGGGCTGGTCAGGGCCTGGCGGATCTCTTCGATGACCACCCCCTTGGTGACCTCGAGCTTGGCCGCGTCGAAGAGCGAATGAAAGAGGATGTCGGCCTGAATGTCCAGCATCCGCTCCAGGAAGTCGGGATGGGCCATCAGGATATAGCCGGTGTACTCCTCGGTGGTAAACCCGTTGAGATAGCCCCCCATGCCGTACACTTCGCGGAACAACTCCTCCATGGTGCGGCGAGTCGTCCCGTCGAACAGGACGTGTTCCAGGAGGTGGGATACCCCCATGTTGGCCACCGTTTCGTCGCGGGACCCGGTCTTCACCAGGATCAGCGAGGCCACCAGGGGACTCGGCGTCTCGACCACCAACGCCTCCATCCCGTTCTCGAGCGTGAAGGTTCCGCGAGCATCCAGGATCTCCGTCCCGCCCGCGAATCCCGCCTGGCGCCCTCCCGTGGCAGGAAGGACGCAGGCGGAGGTCAGCAGGACGAATAATAACCCAGGCAGTGTACGTCGCAGGCGCATTCGCATCGCTCCAATCCAACGCGTGGTTCTCACCATTGACACCCGACATTATATGCCTGCAACCCAACGGTCAAAACCCCATTCTTCCGGGATCAGATTCGCGGTTGTTCGGAAATTGGGCTCCGGCCCGGAGATTGGGGTCAGGCCTTTAAAACTTTATTGTTGGCCAATATAAAGGAATAAAGGCCTGACCCCCTACCGGTCAGGCCGGAAGGGATTCGGGCGGGCCGTGATTAGGCCGTCGTCCGGGCCTCAGCTCGTCGCGCCGTATTGCGGGTCGTGCGGACCGTGTGGTAGGACAGGGTCTTCAGCAGGACCGACAGGTCCACATTCTGCACCTTCACCCCTTCCGGGACGGAAAGCTGCGCCGGCGCGAAGTTCAGGATCGCGGTGACCCCGGCCTCCACGAGCTGGTCGGCGACCGACTGGGCCACCGCCGAGGGGACCGCCAGCACCGCGATCTTGACCTTCTTCTTGCGAAGGGTGGGCATGATCCGGGCGGCGTCCATCACCTGAACGCCGTCGATGGCGTGGCCCACCTTGGCCGGGTCGGTGTCAAAGGCGAGGCTGATCCGGAAGCCCCGCGCCTGGAATCCCTTGTACGCGATCAAAGCGGATCCGAGGTTCCCGGCGCCGACCAGGGCCACCTCCCAGTCCTGTTTGAGTCCCAGGATGCGCTCCAGGTTGTGCTTCAGCTCGGCGATGTAGTAGCCCAGCCCCCGCACGCCGAACTGGCCGAAGTAGGCCAAGTCCTTTCGGACCTGCGCGGAATTCAGCCCGAAGCGCTCCGCCAGCTGCTTGGAGGAGACAGAGCCGATCTCTTCCGCCTCCAGTTCCTCCAGGCAGCGCAGGTAGATGGAGAGACGGGTGACCGTCTTTTCGGGGATCTTCACCGGCTTCATGCGCATCACCCCCTCGGCCGCGTGCCGGTCGGTCGGGCGGGGCTCACAAGAGCAGCGCCCCGACTGATCGCAGGGCCACCTCGAGGACGCGGGAGGGGAACAGCCCGAGCTGCAGGGTCCCCAGGATGGCGATGAGGACGGCCAGCACCAAGGCTGGCGACAGTCCTCCTGGGGGGGATTCCGCCTCCCCCTGGCTCATATACATCACCACCGTGATCCGGAGGTAGTAGTACACCGAGATCACGCTGTTGAGCACGCCGATGATGGCCAGGCCGAGGTAGTTCGCCTGAATCGCCGCGCTGAAGATATAGAACTTTCCCATGAACCCCCCGGTGGGCGGGATCCCCGCCAGGGAGAACATGAACAGGGCCATGGCCGCGCCCAAGAAGGGATACTTCAGGCCCAGCCCCGCGTAGTCGTCAATCGTCACCCGCTCCCCGTCCTGGCGCGCCAGGGCGATGACCACGGCGAAGGCCCCCAGGTTCATGAAGGTGTAGGCCGCCAGGTAGAACAAGACGCTGCCGCCGCCCAGCTTGCTGGCAGACACCAGGGCCACCAGGATGTAGCCCGCGTGGGCGATGGAGCTGTAGGCCAGCATGCGCTTGATGTTGGACTGGGCGATGGCCACCACGTTGCCCACCGTCATGGTCAGGACCGCCAGGACCCACAGGACCCGGCTCCAGTCCGCCTGCAGGCTGGGCAGCGCAGTCAGCAGGATCCGCAGGAACGCCGCGAACGCCGCGGCCTTGGTCCCGGCAATCATGAAGGCCGTCACCGAGGTCGGGGCCCCCTCGTACACGTCGGGCGTCCACATGTGGAAGGGGACCGAGGCCACTTTGAACCCGAACCCGATGATCAAGAGGCCCGTCCCGATGATGAGAAGGGTGTGGCTGGCGACCTTGCCCGAGGCCAGCGCCTCCGCCACCCGTTTCAGGTTGATGCTGCCCGTGGCGCCGTACACCAGGGCGATCCCGTAGAGGACGAAGCCCGAGGCGAACGCCCCCAGGAGCAGGTACTTGAGTGCCGCCTCGTTGGACTTGAGCTGCTCCCGCAGGAAGCCCGCCAGGATGTATAGCGAGATGGACAGGGTCTCCAGCCCCAGGAAGATGGTCATGAGGTCCAGGCTGCTGGCCATGATCATCATCCCCAGGCTGCTGAAGAGGAGGAGGGCGTAATATTCCCCCTGCTCCATGCCGACGCGCCCCACGTAGGGGATGGAGATCAACACGGTGAGACCCGCCACCAGGAGAAACAGCAGATTGAAGAAAAGGGCGAAGTCGTCGGCGGCCAGCATCCCCCCGAAGGCGATCTCGGGCTGGCCCCGCCGCACAACCAGGGCGACGGCCGCCGCACCGATCCCGATCAGGCTCAGCGCCGCCAGACGCTCTCGCCGGTCGGGCGGCGTCAGGGGGTCGAGGATTAGCACCGCAAGCCCAGTCCCCGCCACGAGGAGCATGGGCAGCATGGCGCCCCAGGGGATCGACGGCAGGCTAATTTCCATGACGCCGTCCTTCCATCCTGCGGGGCTCATCCCCCGGCATTGCGGATTTCGGATTGCGGATTTCGGATTGGTCAAACTCGACCTTCGAAACTTGAAACTCGAAATTGGGCCCGTCTGCCCCACGGGTACCCTCTGGGTGTAGCTTCGCTGTCGCTGTCGGTTCTTCTCGGCTCTCGGCTCTCGGCTCTCACCTTCTCGGTCCTCAGCCCGGTACCGGACATGCACCTGGGCCAGAAGTTGCTTCACCGAGGCCTCCGTAGTCGCCAGAAACGGCCGGGGGTAGATCCCGATCCAGACGATGAAAACGATCACCGGGACCAGGACGGCGATCTCCCGCGCCGTCAGATCGGGCAGGCGACGGTTGGCGTCGTGGGTCACGGTGCCAAACATCACCCGCTGGAACATCCACAGCATGTACACCGCGGCCAGGATGACCCCCAAGGTCGCCAGCACAGCGTACAGGACGTTCACCCGGAACGTCCCCACCAGGATCAGGAACTCGCCCACAAAGCCGTTCAAACCTGGGAGCCCGATAGAGGACAGGGTGACGATCATGAAGAAGGCCGTGAACACCGGGATGATCCGCGCGAGACCGCCGAAGTCCTCGATCATCCGCGAGTGCCGCCGCTCGTAGATCATCCCCACGACCAGGAAGAGCGCACCGGTGGACAGGCCGTGGTTGATCATCTGCAGGATCGCGCCCTCCATCCCCTGGATGGTCAAGGCGAAGATCCCCAGCATCACGAACCCCAGGTGGCTCACCGAGCTGTAAGCCACCAGCTTCTTGAGATCCGGCTGCACCATGGACACCAGCGCCCCGTACAGGATGCCGATGATCGCCAGCCAGGAGAAGAGGGGGGCGAAGTACCGGGTCGCCTCCGGAAACAACGGGAGCGCGAAGCGCAGGAACCCGTAGGTCCCCATCTTCAGCAGCACCCCCGCCAGGATCACCGAGCCGGCCGTCGGCGCCTCGACATGGGCGTCGGGCAGCCAGGTGTGGAAGGGAAACATGGGCACCTTGATGGCAAAGGCCACGGCGAAGGCCAGGAACAGCCAGGCCTGGGTCGCGAAGGGCAGCTCCAGCCCGGAGAGCTTGAGGAGGTCGAAGGTGAACTCGCCACCCGGTCGGCCGCCGTTCAGGTAATACAGGGTGATGATGCCCACCAGCATCAGCACGCCGCCCGCCATGGTGTAGAGGAAGAACTTGATCGTGGCATAGATGCGGCGTGGCCCGCCCCAGACCCCGATCAGGAAGTACATGGGGATCAGCATCCCCTCCCAGAAGACATAGAAGAGGACCAAGTCCAGGGCCACGAAGACCCCCAGCATCCCGGTCTCCAACAGGAGCATGCAGATCATGTACTCCTTCACGGAGGTCGTGATGGCCGTATAGGAAGACAGGATGGCGATGGCCGTCAGGAACGTGGTGAGCAGGACGAGCAACAGGCTGATGCCGTCCACGCCGACGAAGTACTGCACGCCGTAGCCGGGGATCCAGGGTTTCCGCTCGACGAACTGCATCCCCGGGACGTTTAGCTGAAAGCCTCGGTAAAGCTGGAGGGATACCAGGAACGTCAGGACCGAGACGCCGAAGGCCAGGTGCTTGATGAGCGCCTCCCGCTGCCGGTCCACGACGAGCAGGGCGACCACCCCCAGGAGCGGTAGGAATGTGACGATCGAGATGATCGGGAGATCACTCACGACTGTTCCACCCGACTTGCCCCCTCACCCTCCCACCACACCCAGAGGGTACCCGGGAGAGGGAATGAGAGGGGGGTTCATCGCCAAAACGCCAGATACCCCAGGATGGCAACCACCCCGACGATGAAGCTCAGGATATAGTTCATGACGTACCCGGTCTGGACGCGCCGGAGCACCAGGCTCCCCACTCGGACCACGGAAGCCACCCCGTTCACCGAGCCGTCAATCACCGGCTCGTCGAACTTGCGCCATAGCCAGAACGATCCGCGCCGGATGGGCTCCACGATGAGCGCGTCGTACAGCTCGTCCACGTAGTACTTGTTCAGGAGGACCCGGTAGGCCTTCGAATATCGTTCCGCCATGCGGGCTGGGATCTCCGGCCGCCAGACGTAGAACCGGGTCGCCACCAGAACCCCTGTCACGGCGATCGCCAGGGAGAGGATGGCCATGGGCACTGCTCCCACCGGGGCGGCATGGGCCTCAGCCCCCCTGGCGGCGGCGAAGACCGGCTCGACGAGCCGGTGATACGCGCCGTGCTCCGGCGGGAACCCAACGAACCCCACCCCGGCGGAGAAGAGCGCCAGGATCGCCAGGGGCACCGTCATCACGGGAGGGGACTCGTGCAGGTGATGCGCCGCATGCGTCTCCACCCGTGAGGATCCTTCGAAGGCCACGTAGTAGCACCGCAGCATGTAAAACGCGGTGAGGAACGCCCCGCCGGCACCGAGGGCCCACACGGCCACCTGCCCTCCGGCGATGGCCCCGTACAGGATCTCGTCCTTGGACCAGAATCCCGCCAGGGGGGCGATCCCCGCGTTGGCCAGCGCCCCGATCAGGAACGTCCAGGCGGTGATGGGCATGTGCTTCCGCAGGCCCCCCATCTTCCGGATGTCCTGCTCCCCCGAGAGCCCGTGGATGACCGAGCCCGCCCCCAGGAACAGGAGCGCCTTGAAGAAGGCGTGGGTCATCAGGTGGAAAATCGCCGCCGCGTAGGCCCCCACCCCGCAGCCGAGGAACATGTACCCGAGCTGGGAGATGGTCGAGTACGCGACGATCCGCTTGATGTCGTTCTGCACCAGGGCGATCGTGGCGGCGAAAACCGCCGTGAGGCCTCCGATCCAGGCCACCACCGTCAGCGAGACGGGCGCCAGCTCGAAGAGGGGGGCGGACCGGGCCACCATGTACACGCCGGCCGTCACCATCGTCGCCGCATGAATCAGCGCGGAGACGGGCGTCGGGCCCTCCATGGCGTCGGGCAGCCAGACGAACAGCGGGATCTGGGCCGACTTCCCCGTGGCCCCCAGGAAGAGGAGCAGCGTGATGGCCGTCACCACGAGCCCCCCCTCGGCCAACTTGGCCGGGGCGCCGGCGAACACCTGGTCGTACTGGAGGGTTCCCAGGGTCGTCCAGAGCAGCATCACCCCCAGGGCAAAGCCAAAGTCCCCCACCCGGTTGACGATGAAGGCCTTCTTCCCCGCGTCAGCAGCCGACTGCTTCTCGAACCAGAAGCCGATGAGCAGATACGAGCACAGGCCAACCGCCTCCCAGAAGACGTACAGCAGGAGGTAGTTGTTGGCCAGGACCAGCATCAGCATGGAGAACGTGAAGAGGTTCAGGTAGGTGAAGAAGCGGGGGTAGTCTGGATCCTCGTGCATGTACCCGATCGAGTAGACATGGATCAGGAACCCCACGCCGGACACCACCAGGATCATGACGGCCGACAGCGGGTCCAGCAGGAGTCCCCAGTCCGCCTGAAAGTTGCCGGCACCGATCCAGGGCGCCATCACTTGGGTGACCCGGCGGGCCTCCTGGGGCAGGGCCAGCAGCTCGGCCACGGCTGCCAGGGACGCCAGCAGGGACAGGCCCACGCTGCCGCAGGCCACGATCCCGACCGCGCTCTTCCCGAGCCGCCGGCCAAAAAAGCCGTTCATCAGGAAGCCCAGCAGGGGCCAGATCGGAATCAACCACAGGGTGCTTAGCATCCGCTTCCCTACATCAAAAGCGTTCGGTGGTTCGGTGGTTCGGCAGTTCGGTCGTTCTCTGAAACTGAAAGAACAACCGAACCCTCGAACAATCGGGACCCACGGCACCGCGGTGGATACCCACCGCCGTGGCGTGGGTGCGCCGAACGCTCTTCACCGCAGCTCCCGTTCACCATTTCAACAAGTTGAGTTCGGCGACGTCCACGGTCTCGCGGTTCCGATAGATGGCGATGATGATGGCCAGCCCCACGGCCACCTCGGCCGCCGCCACCACCATGACGAAGAAAACAAAGATCTGGCCCTCCATCGAGTGCAGGAACCGGGCGAACGCCAGGAACGTCAGGTTGACTGCGTTCAGCATCAACTCGATGGACATGAAGATGATCAGCGCGTTTCGGCGGGTGGCGACCCCGATCACCCCCACGGTGAACAGGAACGCGCTCAGGAGCAGGTACGCCTCCAGCGGAACACTCATGAAAAACTCCCAAGCAATGCAAAACTGACAACCGACAACTGACAACTGGTCAACGGAACAGGCCCAAGCACCATAGAGCTCTGGGCATCCTCCCTCACGTCACTTGGCCGGTTGTCGGTTGTCGGTTTGGAATGTTTCATTGCGCACCGTCAGGTGAGGCGCTTCTTCGCCAGGACCATGGCTCCCACCATCGCCACCAGGAGGATGATGGAGGTGATCTCAAAGGGGTACAGGAAATCGGTGAAGAGTAGCTGGCCCACCATCTGGGTCGTGCCGAACTCCCCGGCCGGGCCAGGCGCGCCGGCACCGCCCACGAGGCGCGTCCCAACCGCCATCCCCAGCTCTACCAAAAGCAGCGTGGACAACAGAACCGCGACCAGAATCCGGCCCCGGTCCGGCGCCGCCCAGGGATCCTGTTCGTGCCGGATGTCCAGAAGCATGATCACGAAGAGGAACAGCACCATGATCGCCCCGGCATAGACGATGACCTGGATGACCCAGACGAAGTGCGCCTGCAGGAGGATGTAGATGCCGGCCAGGGCCCCCATGCTGATGATCAGGAACAGGGCGCTGTACACGGCATGCCGCTGGACGACCACTAGAATGGCCGACACGGCCGCCACCAGGGCCAGCCCCGAGAAAAACGCGATCTCCACCTTATCCCCTCAGCACCAGCATGGCCCCGGTGGCCGTCGCCGCGATGTTGAGCAACGCCAGGGGCAACAACCGCTTCCACCCAAAGTGCATGAGCTGGTCATATCGGAACCGCGGCAGCGTGGCCCGGAGCCAGATGAACAGGAACAGCAGGAGGAAGACCTTCCCGATGAACCAGACAGGGGACGGGGCGATGGGTCCCAGCCATCCCCCCAGGAACAGGGTCGCGGCCAGGGCGGACACGGTGATCATGTTGGCATACTCGGCCATGAAGAACATGGCGAATTTCATCGAGCTGTACTCGGTGTGAAAGCCCGCCACCAACTCTGTCTCGGCCTCGGGCAGGTCGAACGGAGCCCGGTTCGTCTCCGCCAGCGCACAGCAGAGGTAGATGCAGAAGCCCAGCGGCTGGCTGAAGATGAACCACCGGGGCAGCAGCGGTATGCCCCGCCACGCGTAGACGCCCTCCTGGGCCCTGACGATGTCCACCAGGCTCAGGGACCCGGTCAGCATCAGCACCCCTACCACCGACAGGCCCATGGGCAGCTCGTAACTGATCAACTGCGCCGAGGCGCGCAGGCCGCCGAGGAGCGAGTACTTGTTGTTGGACGACCAGCCGGCCAAGACGATCCCGTACACGCCGAGGGACGCCACCCCGAAGACGAACAGGATCCCGACGTTGATGTCGGTGATGTGCAGGGGTACCGGCTTGGACAACAGGCCAAAGAGCGTGGTCGTGTCCCCGAAGGGGATCACGGCGAAGGCGATGAAGGCCGGAATGATGCTCAAGCTGGGCGCCAGCACGTACAACACCCGATCCACCTGGCCGGGGGTCAGGTCCTCTTTGAACATCAGCTTCATCCCGTCGGCGATGGGCTGCAGGAGACCGTATGGACCGACCCGGGTGGGCCCCAGGCGCACCTGGAAGTCGGCGATCACCTTGCGCTCGACCCAGGTCATGTAGGCCACGGTCAGAAGCAGGGCGCCGAATACCACCCCGATCTTGACCAGCATGACGATCAACGTCTCAAGCATCCCGCTTTCTCGATTCTGGATTAGGCAATCGGGCAACCCCGCCTATGGCGGGGCAACTTGGCGATCGAGAAACTGAAACCTCCTGATTGCCAGATTGCCGGGTACCCCCTGGGTGCGCCAGATTGCCATCGCGGCTCTCGGCCCTAGGCTCTCGGCGCCCGGCTCTCCTCGGGCAGTAGTCCGAGCGGCCCGATGTCCTTCCAGGCGATTCCCTGGTAGGGTCCCGGGGCCTCCCCGATAGCCTCCCACACCCGTTCCGGCTCGATGGGGCCCAGGTCCCGGCCGATGTCGCGGGCCAGGTCCCGTAACACCTCCGGCAGGGATCGGGAGGCGACATGAGGGCTCAGCGCCCGGTGGATCTTCTGGATCCGGCCCTGGAAATTCGTGAGGCTCCCCCCCTTCTCCGCGAATCCGAGTGCCGGCAGGACCACGTGGGCCAGCCCTGAGGTCTCGTTCGGAAGAAGGCTGGAGACCACCAGCAGGTCCAGGCGACCCAGGGCCTCCCGGGCAGAGATCCCCGGGCGGATTGGCGCGTCCGCCTGTGGCCTCTCCGGATACTCCCGGACCAGGTCCTCCTCGAAGAGGAAGAGCGCCTTGAGGCGGCCATTCGCCGCGGCCGCGAGCATTCCGGCCGCATCCAGCCCCCCCGCACCCGGCAGGATGCCCAGGTCGCGCGCGCCGCGGCTGTTGGCGGTCTTGTCGGTCCGGCGCAGGAGCCCATCCTCGGAGACGTCGCTCGTCTGGAACTGAACGGGGCGCACGCGGAAATCCAGGTGGGGCGTCCCGAGAACGTCCCGGAAGAATCGACGGACCAGGAACAGCTCCTCGTTGGTCAGCCGGGAGGAGGCGACGCACCCCACGGCCTCGGGACCGTCGGCCTCCAGGATCCGGCGGATGGCCCGCGCCAGGCGCAGGAGGAGATCGTCAAAGCCCATCGTCACCGGCCGGTCTCCCTCGCGCCAGGTGGGCACGCGGAGCCGGGCCGGATCGGAGAAGTACCCGAAAGTGAAGCGCCCCTCGTCGCACATCCACCACTGGTTGACGGCCTGGTTCTCCCGCGGCCGGATGCGCAGCAACTCCTCGCCCCGCTGCCGGTGGCGGACGTCCAGGATCACGTTGCACCCGTTGCTGCAGAGGGGGCAGACGCTGTCGGTGTTCCGTACGAGGTCCCAGGGCCGGGACTGGAACCGGTACTGCCGGCTGGTCAGCGCGCCCACGGGGCAGAGGTCGATGACGTTTCCCGAATAGGCGTTGTCCAGCACCTTCCCCGGAAAGAGGCTGATCTCGGACCGGTCGCCCCGGGAGAACACGCCCAGCTCCCCGGTCTTGGGAATCTCGTAGCAGAAGCGGACGCACCGGGTGCACAGGATGCACCGTTCCGCGTCAAAGACGATGTGGGGGCCCAGCACCGCGTGCTTGACCCGCTGCACCTTCTCCTCGGCGAAGCGGCTCTCGCCCGGCCCGTACTTCAAGGTGAAGTCCTGGAGCGGGCACTCGCCCCCCTTGTCGCAGACGGGGCAGTCCAGGGGGTGGTTGAGCAGGTAGAACTCCATGACGGCGCGCCGGGCCTTCTCCACCTTGGGTGAGTGGGTCCAGACGACCATCCCGTCGGCCACCATGGTGTTACAGGCGGTGGCCAGCTTGGGGATCCGCTCGACCTCGACCTGGCACAGCCGGCACTGTCCCACCACGCTCAGGCCGGGGTGGTAGCAGTAATGGGGGACCTCGATCCCCAGCGTCCTGGCCACCTCGAGGATGCTCATCGGGGTGGGGACCGTGACCTCCACCCCGTCGATCTTCAACGTCGGCATCGCCCTATCCAATGGCAATCAGGCAATCTGGCAATCCGGCAACCAGGAGCTCTGCGTTTCCGGGTACCCCCTGGGTGCCCCTGATTGCCCGATTGCCAAGTTGCCAAATTGCCTAAAAGGCCCCCCTCCCCTCGAACGGACACGCCCGTTCCCGGACGTGGGCCTCGAACTCTTCCCGGAAGTACTTGAGGTAGCTCTCGATGGGCATGGCCGCCGCATCGCTCAGGACGCAGATGGTCTTCCCCTTCATGTTGTCGCACATGTCCAGGAGCACATCCAGGTCCTCCTTGCGCCCCTGGCCGTGCTCGATCCGTCGCAGGACCTTGTGGAGCCAGGCCGTGCCCTCGCGGCACTGGGTGCACTGGCCGCAGGATTCGTGGTGGTAGAAGCGCGAGACGATCTCCCCCACCCGGACCATGCAGACGGTGTCATCCATGACGATGACCCCGCCCGAGCCGCTCATGGATCCGGCCGCCGCCAGCGACTCGAAGTCCATGCCCACGTCCAGGTGCTGCTCCGTCAGGACGGGGGCCGAGGAGCCGCCGGGGATCACGGCCTTCAACCGCCGGCCATTCTTGACGCCGCCGGCATGCTCGAAGATCACCTCCCGCAGCGTGATGCTCATGGGCAGCTCGTAGTTGCCCGGCCGCTCCACGTGCCCGCTCACCGAGAACAGGCGCGGGCCGGTGCTCTTGGGCGGGCCGATGCCGGCGTACCAATCCGCCCCGCGGAGCACGATGTGCGGGACGTTGCACAGGGTCTCGACGTTGTTGACCACCGTCGGCGATCGGTAGAGGCCCGAGATCGCCGGGAACGGGGGCTTCGGCCGGGGCTGGCCGCGCTTCCCCTCCAGCGACTCCAAAAGACCGGTCTCCTCCCCGCAGATGTAGGCGCCGGCGCCCCGGTGGAGGTGGATGTCCAGGTCGAACCCGCTCCCCAGGATGTTCTTCCCCAGATACCCGCGCTCGGTGGCCTCGCGGATGGCCCGCTCCAGCACCCGGGCGCCGTACACGAATTCGCCCCGGCAGTACAGGAAGGCCAGGCGGGAGCCGATGGCATAACTGGAGATGATCATGCCTTCGAGGAGCTGGTGCGGGTCTTCCTCGATGAGCATCCGGTCCTTGAACGTCCCGGGCTCGCTCTCGTCGCAGTTGCAGACCAGGTACTTCGGCTTGGGTGAGTTCTTGGGGATGAACCCCCACTTCACCCCGCAGGGGAACCCCGCGCCCCCGCGCCCCCGCAGCCCCGAGCGCTTCACCTGCTCGATGACGTCCGCGGGCTGGAGCTCCTGGAGCGCCTTGGGGAGAGCCCGGTAGCCCCCGTGGGCGATGTACTCGTCGATCGTCCCCGTATACTGCGGGATGTCCTGATACGTGGTGAGGACTTTCTCGAACGTCATCCGCGGCCCCGCGTTCCACTGGGTCGATCAGCGGCCGGACATCCCGTCCGGGCTCTTGCCCATCGCGTGCAGGCGGCCGTCCCGCAGCCTGTCCAGGAGTTCGTCGAGGATCTGGGGCGTCATTTGCTCGTAGAAGATGCCGTCGATCTGGATCGCGGGCGCCGTGCCGCACGAGGCCAGGCATTCCATCCGCTTCAGGGTGATCAGCCCGTCCGGGGTGGTCTCGCCCATGCGAATCCCGAGACGATTCTCCAGGTGCCGGATCAGTCGCTCGACCCCCAGGAGCGAACAGCTGAGGTTGTGGCACACGGTGATCATGTGCTTCCCCACACGCTCCAGGTTGAACATGTCATAGAAGCTGGCAACGCTCATGACGTCGGCCGCGCTGAGGCCGAGGGTGGCCGCCACCCATTCGATGGCCTCGGGGGAGAGGTGCCCCACCTCTGCCTGGACGGCGTGGAGCATGGGGATCAACGCCGAGCGCTTTTCCGGGTAGCGCCGGACTAGCTCGTCACACCGCTGTTTCGTCTCGTTGGAAATCATGCCTGGCCCGTTCGCCTGCGATCCCTCAGCGATCAATCTCCCCCAGGACGATATCCAGGGAGCCGATGACGGCAACGACGTCCGCGACCAGCCGGCCCTCCACCATCTTGGAAAGCGATTGGAGGTTGACGAAGGAGGGCGGCCGGAAATGGACCCGATACGGTCGGGGACTCCCGTCGCTCACCAGGTAGCAGCCCAGCTCTCCCTTGGGCGCCTCGATGGGCAGGTACACCTCGCCGGCGGGGACGTGGAATCCCTCGGAGTACAGCTTGAAGTGGTGGATGAGGGCCTCCATGGATTTCTTGAGGAGCGGCTTGGCCGGGGGGACGAGCTTGGGGTCTGCCACGTTGATGGGGCCCGGCGAAAGCTTCTGCAGACCCTGGAGGGCGATCCGGTGGCTCTGGCGCATCTCCGCTATCCGGACCTGGTAGCGGTCGTAGACATCCCCGGTCTTGCCCAGCGGGATCTCGAACTGATACCGCTCGTAGCCGCTGTAGGGGTGGGCCTTGCGCACGTCATAGGCGACCCCGCAGGCCCGTAGGCCCGGCCCGCTCAGTCCCAGGGCGATGGCGTCCTCCCGCTTGATGGTCCCGATCCCGACGGTGCGCTGGCGCCACAGGGGATTGTGGGTGAGCAGGTCCTCATATTCCTGGAGACGGGTCGGGAACACGTGCAGGAAGGCCTGCACCTGATCCTCGAACCCCGGGGGAATATCGGCCATCAGCCCTCCCACCCGGAAATACGAGGACATCATGCGCTGGCCGCTGACCGCCTCGTACAGGTCCAGGATCTGTTCCCGCTCGCGGAAGCAGTACAGGAAGACGGACATGGCCCCGATGTCGAGGGCATGGGTGCCCAGCCAGACCAGGTGGCTCTTGATCCGGGTCAGCTCGGTGAGCAGGACGCGGATCACCTGGGCGCGGTCCGGGACCACGACACCCAGCGCCTTTTCGATGGCCAGGACGTAGGCGAGGTTGTTGCTCAGGGGCGCGAGGTAGTCCATCCGGTCCGTCAGGGGAATTCCCTGCTGGTACCGCTTGCTCTCCAGGCCCTTCTCGATCCCGGTATGCAGGTAGCCGATGTGGGGCGTGCACCCCAACACCACCTCGCCGTCCAGGTCCAGGACCAGGCGGAGCACCCCGTGGGTCGAGGGGTGCTGCGGACCCATGTTGAGCGTCATCGTCCGGGTGGGGGTGGTCATGCCGGCTCCTCCTCCCACCACTTGGGCGAGGCCTCGACCGGATAGTCCTTGCGCAGCGGGTGCCCCTCCCAGTCGTCGGGCATCAGGATCCGCCGGAGGTCCGGGTGGCCCGCGAAGGGGACCCCGAACATGTCGTAGACCTCCCGCTCGTGCCAGTTGGCCGTCGGCCACACCTCGGTGACCGTGGGGACCGCCTCGCCCTCATCCACCTGGACCTTGAGCCGCAGCCGGCGCCCGTGGTGGATCGAGTACACGTGGTACACCACCTCGAAGCGCGGCGAGTTCTCGGGAAGCATCAAGCGGTCCACGCCCGTCACGTCCGACAGGAAATCGAAGGCCAGGTCCGGATCGTCCCGGAGGAACCGGCACACGCGCACGAGGTCCTGCGGGCGGAGGATCGCCGCGCTCTCGTTTCGCCAGAGCTTCACATCCACCAGCGCCTCGGCGAATTGCTCCCGCAGGCGCTGGAGCACCAGGCCCTCGGCCGCCTGTGCCTCTTCCCGTTCTTCCGTTACCCGACCCTCAGCGTCATCCATGACACGCCTTGCATTCATCCCTGCGGGGCCCCATCCCGTGGCCCCCTAATCCCACTCCAGGCCGCCCTTTTGCCAGACGTAGAAGTAGCCCACCAGCAGGACGAGAAGGAAGCTCCCCATGGCCATGAGGCCGAACAGGCGGAGTTGTTGGAAGACCACCGCCCAGGGATAGAGGAACACGATCTCCATGTCGAAGATGATGAAGAGCATCGCCACGAGATAGAACTTCACGGAGAAGCGCTCCCGGGCGGTCCCCACCGGCTCCACGCCGCACTCGTAGGGCGAGAGCTTCTCCGGGTTCGGACGGCGCGGACCGAGCAGGGAAGACAGCAGGACGGAACCGGCGGCAAAGAGCGCAGCCAGGATGACGAGGATCAGGATGGGCAGGTAGTCCAGCAGCATCCCGGCGAATCGCGGGAGACGCGGCGAGGCGCGTCCTCGCGCTCCATGTGAAGCTTAGCACATTAGCGCGCAAAAAATCCGGGGGAACCCGCCTGGCCGCACCCCGGGGTCCCCCCGCGCCTTTAACCGCCGAAGGGCTTCACGAAGAAGATAATCAGCGCAATCAGCAGCACATAGATGGCGAGCGACTCGATCAGGGCCAGGCCGATGATCATGGCCACCTGAATCCGGGGCGCCGCATTGGGCTGGCGCGCGATGCCTTCCAGGGCCGAGCTGATGGCCCGGCTCTGTGCCAGGGCTGCCACCGCCGAGGCAATGGCCATGGCGAAGCCACCCGTCAGGATGCTGATGGCACCCACCGACAGCCCGCCGGCCGCCGGTGCGGCGGCCTCGGCGGCCCAGGCCACATCAGCCAGGAGGAGGAGCATACCCGTCGTCAGCCACACGAAGCGTCCACCAAATGCGGCCATCCACTCCCTCCTTTCGGCACCAGACTCCGAGGACTCGATCCGTGCATCCCGGCCGCCATCCGCGCGTCCCTGCTTCTCGCGGGCGGGAAGCCACACCCTAGCGCCTTAGTGATGCTCCTCCCCGTGCCCCTCCTCCACGGCGCCCGCGATATACACCATGGACAGCATGAGGAAGACGAAGGTTTGCACTGCGGCCGTGAACAGGCTCAGGGGCAGCATGATTATCAGCCAGATGAAGTAGGGCATGACCAGCCAGACGAGGGAGAGCAGGATGACGATGACGCTCTCCTCGCCGAAGATGTTGCCGAAGAGCCGGACCGAGAGGGACACCGGCCGCGCCAGGTGGCCGATGAACTCGATGGGAAACATGAGGGGGGCCAGCCACCAGATCGGGCCGCAGAAGTGCTTCAGGTAATTCAGCAGGCCATGCTTCCGGATCCCGAAGTAGTTGTAGGAGAGAAAGACCGTCACCGCCAGGGCCACGGTGGTGTTCCAGTTGGCCGTGGGTGGCTGGAAGCCGGGGATGTTCCCCAGAAGATTGCTGGCCAGGATGAACAACCCGGCCGTGCCGATGAGGGGCAGGAACTGCCGCCCCTGCTTGCCGATCATTTGATCCAGCAGGCCATAGAAGGCTTCAATCACCACCTCCACGAAGTTCTGCAGGGGGCCGGGGACGGGGCGGAGCGCGCGGGTACCCAGCACCCCCATCACCACCAGGATCGCCATGACCAGCCAGGTGAAGGTGACGTGGGCCGGCATCCATTCGCCCGGGACGCCGAGGAAGTGGAGGAAGTTGGGGAGCTGCACCACCGGCGCATGCTGGAGCACAACGTGGCGCGGAGCGAAAAGCAATCCGACCGCCAGGTTGACCACCACCAGGATCCCCAGGGCGATCCAGAATCCCGTCCCGCTCAATCGCTTGTCGGCCGTCTCCGTCGCCATGGACATCGTCACTCTGCGTTTGACCCGGACGGGGGGCGGCCCCCGCGCCCCAGCATTCCCACGTCCCGGAACAGGTTCAGGAAGCCCGCGGCGATCCCGAAGAGGGTGAACACCAGCATCAGCCACGGGTCGGTGCCGAGCCACCGATCCAGACCGTATCCGACGGCCCACCCGATGGCGGTCGCGGCCACCAGGCTGACGCCGATGGTGCTTAACCGGGCGAGCTGCCTGAGGACCGAGGGTTCCTCGTCGAGCATGACACACCCCCGGTCAGATGCGGTCCAGCGGGGGGCGGAAAAACTTCCTTTTTCTATCCGTATATCCCCCCGGTGTCAAGCCCTTCCCCCCGCTTGTCGGGAATGTGAGGCAAGAATGTTCGCAGCCGGCGACTACCTGACGGCCCATCCCACCATGTCGGATTTCGGATTGCGGATCTCGGGATGAAAATCGACAATCCGCAATCCGAAATCGGCACTCTTGCAAGGGGGGGCTAGCCCGCAATCCCCACCGCCGAGGCCCGGGCAAATTCGAGGACCGGACCCGGGAAGATGCCGAGGAGGAGAGTGACGGCTGCGGCCAGGAACAGCCCGAGGTAGAGGGCCGGCGACTGGCTGAGGGCGATGCCCTGCACTGGCAGCTCCCGCATGTACATCACCATAACGACCCGCATGTAGTAGTAAAGCGAGATGGCGGAATTGATCACGGCGATGAGCGCCAGCCAGATGTAGCCGGCCTCGATCGCGGCGCCGAACAGGTACAGCTTCCCCACGAAGCCGGCGGTGGGTGGGATCCCCGTCAGGGACAGGAGAAACAGGAGCATGATCGCCGCGGCCAACGGGCTTCGCTGGGCCAGGCCGCTGAAGTCGTCGATCTGGTCCCCCCGCACCGTTCCCCGCGCCAGCAGGATGACGATGCCGAAGGCCCCGATGGTCATGCAGGCGTAGGCCAAGCTGTAGAAGAGCACCGCCGCCACACCCAGCTCGCTGCCCACCGCCGGCCCGATCAGGAGGTATCCCATGTGGGCGATGGTGCTGTAGGCCAGCATCCGCTTGATGTTGGCCTGGGCGATCGCCACCAGATTGCCGATGGTCATGGTGAGGACGGAAAGCACCCAGAAGAGGAGCCCCCAGTCTACCTGGAGCCCCGGCATGGCCAGGAGGAAGACCCGTACCAGGACAGCCACGCCCGCCAACTCGGCCGCGCCTGCCATAAAGGCCACCACCGGCGTGGGTGCCCCCTCGTACATGTCGGGGAGGTACATGTGGAAAGGCACGGCCGCGATCTTGAACCCGAAACCGGCCGCCAGGAGGACCATGGCCATCAGCAGCGCCGGATTCCGGAAACTGCCCATCCCCATGGCCCGCGCGATGGCCTCCAGGCTCGTGCTCCCGGCAAACCCGTACAGCAGCACCATCCCGTAGAGGATCACGCCCGTGGAGAACACCCCCATGAGCAGGTACTTGAGCGCGCCCTCGTTGCACCGCCGGTCCCGCTTGAGAAAGCCGCACAGGACGTAGGTGCACACCGCCATGGTCTCCAGCCCGACGAAGAGCGACAGGAGATCGACGGCCGAGGCCATCAGCATGGTCCCCAGGGTGCCGAACAGCAGGAGCGCGTAGAACTCGCCGGTGTCGAGTTCGTGCTCCTTGAGGAAGCGGGCGGAGAGCAGGATGACGATGACGGTGCTCAGCAGGAAGACCACCTTGAAGAAGCCGGCATAGTTGTCCACGGCGTGCAGCCCGCCGAAGGCCACGGCGGGGATCTCGTACACCGCCTGGCGGATCACCAGGGAGAGAGCACCGACCGTCCCCAGCAGGCTGAGACCCGCCAGCCACGCCGGATTCCGGCCGCGCAGGGCGAAATCCAGCATCAGCACCAGGAGGCCGGTCAGCGTGATGAGGAGCTCCGGCGCCGCCAGGAGCAGATCGGTGGTGGTGACCATCCCGGTCATCGCACGTCCTTAGAGTCGAGAGCCGGGTACCCAGCCGCAAGGATGGGTGGCCAAGAGCCGAGGGGATTGGCGATCTGGCGATCTGGCGATTCGGCAACCAGGCGATTTGGCAATCTGGCAACCTGGGGTTCCACGTTTCCAGCATCCCTGCTTGCCCGGTTGCCAAGTTGCCCAGTTGCCTGATTGCCAGGAGTAGCGGCCTGTTTCGCGCCAAGGGCCTTCCCGGCCGAGCCGGTTTCCACGATCTGGATCACATTGGTGACCGAAGCCTCCATGGCCTTGAGGAAGGGCGCCGGGTACAGCCCGATCCAGAAACAGAGGATGACGATGGGGACCAGGGTGGCCACCTCGCGGGCATCCAGGTCCGGGAGGGTCTTGTTCTCCTCCTTGGTGATCTCGCCGAACATGGTCCGCTGGTACAGCCACAGCATGTAGGCGGCGCCCAGGACGATCCCCGTCACGGCGAAGGCGCCCCACCACCACCGCACCTGGAAGGCGCCGATCAGGATCAGGAACTCCCCGATGAATCCGTTCAAGCCCGGCAGCCCCATGGAGGCGAACATGATGATGGCAAAGAACGTGGCGTACACCGGCATCTGCCGGGAGAGTCCGCCCAGCTCGGAGATCAGCCGGGTGTGCCGCCGGTCGTAGATCAGCCCCACGACCAGGAACAGGCCGCCCGTGGACAGTCCGTGGTTGACCATCTGCAGGATGCTGCCCTGGACCCCTTGGTGGTTGAAGGCGAACATGCCCAGCATCACGAAGCCCATGTGGCTGACCGAGCTGTACGCGATCAGCCGCTTCATGTCGGGCTGGACCATGCACACCATGGCCCCGTAGATGATGGCGATGATGGACAGGACGAAGACCAGCGGCACGAAGTGCTGGCTGGCCTCGGGGAACATGGGCAGGTTGAAGCGGATAAAGCCGTAGGCCCCCATCTTCAGCAGGACCCCCGCCAGGATCACCGAGGCGGCTGTGGGGGCGTCGGTGTGGGCGTCGGGCAACCAGGTGTGGAAGGGGAACATGGGCACCTTGATGGCAAAGGAGAGGGCGAAGGCGAGCCACACCAGGTCCTGGAAGCTCAGGCCCAGGAAGACGGGCGTGTGGGGGTAGGCGACCTTCATCAGCTCCGCCACGTTGAACGTGTAGTTCCCGATCTGGGCCCCCCCGTAGAAGTAGACCGCCAGGATCCCCAGCAGCATCACCACGCTGCCGAACAGGGTGTACAGGAAGAACTTGATGGCGGAGTACAGCCGGCGGTCGCTGCCCCAGACCCCGATGAGGAAGTACATGGGGACCAGCATGACCTCCCAGAAGACGTAGAAGAGAAAGAAGTCCAGGGCCAGGAAGACCCCCAGCATCCCGGTCTCCAGGATCAGGAGGAAGATGTAGTACTCCTTGGCCCGGTGCTTGATGGTCTCGTAGGAGCACAGCACGGAGATGGGCGACAGGAATGTCGTGAGCATCACCAGCCACAGGCTGATCCCGTCCAGCCCCAGGAAGTAGGTCACGCCGATGCTGGGGATCCAGGGGATCTGCTCCACGAACTGGACCGCCGCTGTGGACTTGTCGTAATAGGCCGGCAGGAGGAGGGACACGCCAAACGCCGCCAGGGAGAAGAGGAAGGCCAGGGTGCGGATCCGGCGGATCTGCTGGCGCCCCACCAGCAGCAGCGCGATCACCCCCGCCACCGGCAGGAAGGTGATGAGCGTCAGGATCGGGATTCCGAGGATGTTACCCTGCACCGTCATACCGCCGCTCCTTGCATGCCGACACGGCGCGCGTTAGAAGAAAAAGTACAAGGACACGATCACGAAGATCCCCATGGCCATCGCCAACAGGTAGTTCTGGATCACGCCCGTCTGGAGACGCCGGAAGACCTCGCTCCCCCCCTGGATCAGGTCGGCGATCCGGTTCACCAGCCCGTCCACCCCGCGGAAGTCGAATTTGGCCGAGAGCTGGCTCAGGAAGACCGTCAACGCGCTCGTACCGTCCACGGCCCCGTCCACCCCCTTGGCGTCCACCTTCCAGAGCCGGTGGCACAGCCACTTCCCGAAATCCACGAAGACGGCGATGTACAGCTCGTCCACCCAGTACTTGTTGAGGAGCAGACGATACAGGCCGGGGAATCGGTCCGCCAGCCGGTCCGCCAGCTCCCGCCGGCGCATGTAGAACTGGTAGGCCAGCAGGATGCCCGCGCCCGCGATGACCAGCGAGACTACCGCCATGACCGTCTCGTCCGGCCCGTGGTGTTCCCCCGCCTCGCCAACGGCCTGAAACACCGGGTTGAGGAAGCGGTAGTAGGGACTGTGCTCGGGCGAATAGCCGAAGAGGCCGGCCACCCCGGCGAAGAAGGCCAGGATCAGGAGGGGAATGGCCATCACGCGGGGCGACTCGTGGATGTGGTGCGCCACGTGGTGGTCCACCCGCGACTGACCCTCGAAGACGACGAAGTACAGGCGGAACATGTAGAAGGCCGTGCAGAAGGCGCCCGCCGCCCCCAGAGCCCAGAGCCAGGTGTGGCCCGAAGCGATGGCGGCGTGCAGGATCTGATCCTTGGACCAGAATCCCGCCAGGGGGGCGATCCCCGCGTTGGCCAGCGCCCCGATCAGGAACGTCCAGGCGGTGATGGGCATGTGCTTCCGCAGGCCCCCCATCTTCCGGATGTCCTGCTCGCCCGACAGGCCGTGGATCACGGAGCCCGAGCCCAAGAACAGGAGCGCCTTGAAGAAGGCGTGGGTCGCCAGGTGGAAGATGGCGCTGGCATAGGCCCCCACCCCGGCCCCCAGGAACATGTAGCCGAGCTGCGAGATGGTCGAGTACGCCACCACCCGCTTGATGTCGTTCTGAACCAGGGCGATGCTGGCGGCGAAGCTCGCCGTCACCGCGCCGATGATGGCCACCACGGCCAGACTGAGGGGTGCCGCGTTGAAGAGGGGGCTGGAGCGCGCCACCATGTACACGCCCGCGGTCACCATGGTGGCGGCGTGGATCAGGGCCGAGACGGGCGTCGGCCCCTCCATGGCATCCGGCAGCCAGACGTACAGCGGGATCTGGGCCGACTTGCCCACCGCACCGGCGAACAGCATGAGGGTCAACCAGGTGACCGCGCTCAGGCCCAGGAGCGACGGTCGGTTCAGCGCGTCCTGGACCTCCGGGATCATCGGGAAGATCTCGGCGTAATGCAGGGAGCCGAAGATCTGCCAGATGATAAACAGCCCCAGCAGGAACCCCGCGTCCCCGATCCGGTTGACCACGAAGGCCTTCTTGCCCGCATCCGACGCCGACTGCTTGTGGTACCAGAAGCCGATGAGCAGGTACGAGCAGAGGCCGACCCCCTCCCAGCCCAGGAACATCAGAAAGTAGTTGTTCGCCAGGACCAGGATCAGCATCGAGGTCATGAACAGATTCATGTACGTGAAGAACCGGGCGTAGCCCGGGTCCCCGTGCATGTAGCCCACGGAGTAGACGTGGATGATGAAACCGACGAAGGTGACCACCAGCATCATGACGGCCGAGAGGGGGTCCACCTGGAGGCCGACGGTGGCATGGAAATCCCCTACCGGGACCCACGAGTACAGGTCCCAGTTGAGGCTCCACCCGTTCATGGCCTGGACGAAGATCCCCAGGGCGATCAGGAAGGAGAGCCCGGTCGTTCCCACTCCCAGGATGTGCGCCCGGTCCCGGGTCCAGCGCCCGAAGATCCCGTTGATCACCACCCCCACCAGGGGGAGGACCGGCACCAGCCAGATCAGTCGCAGCATGCCTCTGTCCTACTCCAAAAGCGTTCGACGGTTCGGTAGTTCGGCAGTTCGGTCGTTCGCCAAATCTGAATGAACAGCCGAGCCCTCGAACAATCGAACAGCCGAACGCTTTTGATCACCGCTCCCGTTACCACTTCATCAAGTTTATCTCGTCCACGTTCACCGTCTTGAAATTGCGGTACAGGCCCAGGATGATGGCCAGGCCCACGGCCGCCTCGGCGGCTGCCACGGCGATGACGAAGATAGCGAAGACTTGTCCTTGGAGCAGGGTCTGGGGGAGGTACCGGGCGAAGGCGATGAAGTTCAGGTTCACGGCGTTCAGCATCAGCTCGACGGACATCAGGATGGCGATGGCGTTCCGCCGGGTCAGCGCCCCGAACACGCCCAGGCTGAAGAGGATCGCCCCCAGGATCAGGTAATGATTGAGCGGAACCATGAACGCGCGACCCTTCTCCCCTCACGTAAAACGTAAAACGTGAAACGTAAAAAGGCAGGTTACGCTTTACGCTTTACGTCTTACGCATCTCACCTCTCGCCTCTCTATTCTTTCCGCGCGAGAACGATCGCGCCCACCATCGCCGCCAGCAGCAGGACGGAAACCACCTCAAAGGGCAGGGCATACGTGGTCAAGAGCGCACGGCCGAGGAAGGGTGTGGTCTCGGGCAGGCGCGGCGGCCCCGAGGACGTGGCCAGGCCCGAGGTGGACGCATAGATCAGGCCGACCGCGAGGCCGACCGCCACCATGGCGCTCAGCACCACCTGGTCGTTGACCACGCGCGCCGCCTTGGCCGCGATCCGGCTGGTCAGCATGATGGCGAACAGCAGCAAGATCGTAATCCCACCGACGTAGATCAGGACCTGCACCGCCGCCAGGAACTCCGCGTCCAGCAGGACGTAGAGGGCCGCCATGCCGCAGAAGCTGAAGATGAGCGCCACGGCCGCCCGCACGATGTTCTTCCCCATGACCACCACGGCCGCCGCCCACAGCGTGAACGCCGCCACGACGTAAAAGATGGCCAGCTTGAGGGTCATGACTGCGTCACCCCTCCGGCGTCCATGGCCTTACGCCCTCTCGACGCGCGCGGTCCTGACGGCGCCGCGGGCGGCCAGCGCGATGGCCACGAGGAGCAGGATCGCGATCCCCGCCACGTACAGGAGCGCCCGCCCCCCGACCACCAGCACCAGACCCGTGACGATCAGGTTGGCGAAGGCGATGGGCAGCAGGACCTTCCAGGCGAAATTCATGAGCTGGTCCACCCGCAGCCGGGCCAGCGTCCACCGCAGCCACATCATGACGAAGATCAGGAAGTAGCACTTCCCCAGGAACCAGAACAGCCCGAACAGGCCGTGGGCCACGTCGCGGGGGAGCCCCGGCACCGGGATCCAGGGCCCGTGCCATCCCCCCAGGAACATGGTGGTGGCGATGGCCGAGACCGTGAACATGTTGGCGTACTCCGCCAGGAAGAAGATGGCGAAGCGCATGCCGCTGTACTCGACGTGAAATCCGGCGACCAGCTCCGACTCCGCCTCCGGGATGTCGAAGGGCAGGCGATTGCACTCCGCCAGGGCGCAGGTGAAGTAGATGAGGAAGGCCACGATCTGGGGGAAGACGAACCACTTCGGCAGGAACCCGAACCACGTCCCGCCCTGGGCCTCGACCAGCTTCCCCATGCTCATCGTTCCGGCGATCATCACCGGCCCCAGCAGCGACAGGATCAGGGGCACCTCGTAACTGACCGCCTGGGCCGCGGACCGCATCGCCCCGAGGACCGAGTACTTGTTGTTGGACGACCATCCGGCCATGATGATCCCCACCACCACCAGGGAGGAGATGGAGACCATATACAGGATGCCGATGTTGAGGTCCCGGACGATCAGCCCCGGCGCCCAGGGGATCGTGACGTAGGCGGCCAGGGAGGCCGCGAACACCACCAGGGGCGCCAGGACGAACACCACCTTGTCGGCGCCCGTGGGGATGATGTCCTCTTTCAGGAGCAGCTTGATCCCGTCCGCGATGCTCTGCGCCCAGCCGTGCCAGCCCCCGACCCGCATCGGCCCGTAGCGCACTTGGATGTGGGCGCTGATCTTCCGCTCCCACCAGATCATGAACATGGCGGCCACGGAGATGTAGGCCAGAACCACGCTCGTCACGATGGTCATCACCACCAGCGTGGGAACGATCCAGGGAATCCCCCAGGCCGCCGCCAGGACGTAGAGACGTTCGACCAGGCTCGCAAAGGTCATCATGGCCCGTCACACCGCTCCGGAATTCCACTGGGCCAGGCGGGCGGCCTCACCGGTCTACCTCGCCCAGCACGATGTCCACGCTGCCCAACACCGCCACGCAGTCCGCGATGAGACACCCCCGCAGCATCTCCGGCAGGGCGCTCAGGTTCACGTAGGCGGGGGAGCGCACCTTGTAGCGGTAGGGCTTGGGGGACCCGTCGCTGATGATGTAAAAGCCGATCTCGCCCCGGGGGCTCTCGTTCCGGGAGTAGATCTGGCCCGCGGGCGGCTTGATGGTCTTGGGCATCTTGGCCATCACCTCCCCGGGGGGGAGTTGGGCCAGGGCCTGCTCCACGATCTTGACGCTCTCCTCCATCTCCTTCCGGCGGACCAGGTAGCGGGCCCAGACGTCGCAGGTGTCGTACACCGGGATGGCGAAGTCGAACCGGTCGTAGATGGAGTAGGGATCGTTCTTGCGGAGGTCCCACGTGATCCCCGAGCCCCGGAGCATGGGCCCGCTCACCGCGTAGTCCACCGCCACCTCCGGGGTCAGAATCCCGACCCCCTGCACCCGTTTCTGGAACAGCACGTTGTCCGTCATGATCGCGTCGTACTCGGGCAGACGCTGCTTGAACCAGGCGAGGAAGGCCAGGCAGTCGGTCAGGAAGGTGTCGGGGAAATCCATGGGCATCCCGCCGATTCGGAAGAAGGAGTAGTTCAGCCGCTGCCCCGTGACCGACTCGAACAGGTCCAGGACCATCTCCCGTTCGCGGAAGCAGTACATGAAGATGGTGAAGTTCCCCAGGTCCAGCCCGAAGGTGCCCAGCCAGATCAGGTGGCTGGCGATGCGCTGCAACTCCGCCAGGATGACCCGCATGTACTCGGCGCGCTCGGGGACCTTCTGGCCCATGAGCCGTTCGATCGCCAGGACGTAGCCGAAGTTCATGCTCATGGACGCCAGATAATCCAGGCGATCCGTGTAGGGGATGATCTGGGTGTAGTTCCGGTTCTCCCCGATCTTCTCGTGGCAGCGGTGGAGGTAGCCGATGTAGGGGATGCAATCGGTGATGTACTCGCCGTCCAACTTCAGCATGAGGCGAAGCACCCCGTGGGTCGAGGGGTGCTGCGGCCCCATGTTGACGTACATCTCCTCCATGGTCTCGCCGGTCCGCTCCATCACGGCCGTCGTGCCGATGGGTATGGGCCTTTCCATGTCAGATCACCGTATTGCCCTCGGGCCCGCAAGCCCGCCTACTGTCGATGTTCGATTCTGGACTGTGGATTGCCGATTGACCGGATCAATCGAAAATCGTCAATCACCGATCCCACATCCCCACTACCCAGTCGCCGGATGCGGGGGCGTCGGCAGCTTCAGCGGCTTGGCCGCCGGGGCCGGGGCCTTCTCCTCGGCGCCGTAGTCCGTGTAGGGCACGAGCCGCTCGTCCGTATAGTCCTTGCGCAGGGGGAATCCCACCCAATCCTCCGGCAGCAGGATGCGCCGGTGGTCCGGGTGCCCGTCGAACTGGACCCCGAACAGGTCGTAGCACTCCCGCTCGTGCCAGTTGGCCCCGCGCCAGATGTTGGCCACGGTCCGGATCACGGGAGTGTCCCGGTTCACCGGCACGCGGAGGTGGACCTTGTTGGGGTGTGTGAGCGACGACAGATCGTAGACCACCTCCAGGTGGGTCACCCAGTCCACGCCGCTCACGCAGTCGCAGTAGTCGAAGCCGGTGTCCCGAAGGAGCCGACACACCTCCCAGCTCTTCTCCGGCGTGACCGTGAGCCGCACCTCGACGCCCTTCACCTCGCCCTCGGTGACCGCGTCGCCGAACTTCGCCTTGACCTGGTTCAAAATCTCTTCCGGCGTCATCTCAACCCATGGCAATCCGGCAATCAGGCAATTGGGCAATCAGGCAGTTCCCAGTTGCCAGATTGCCAGGTTGCCTAGTTGCCACGCTTTGAGTCAGGCCCACTCGAGGGCCCCCTTCTTCCACGCATAGGCCAGGCCGACCAGCAGGATCCCGATGAAGACCATCATCTCGATGAAGGCGACCAGGCCGAGCTCGCGGAAGACGACGGCCCAGGGGAACAGGAACACGGTCTCCACCGCGAACACGATGAACACCAGCGCATACAGGTAGTATCGGACGTGGAACCGGATCCAGCCGATGCCGATCGGCTCCTCCCCGCACTCGTAGGTGGCCAGCTTCTGCGGGTTGGGGTTGTGGGGGCGGATGATCCTGGAGAGAACCTCGATGTTCAAGACGACGAACAGGACCCCGACGATCAGGAAAAAGCCGACGTAGGCATAATCCGCCGCCATGGGGCCTCCTCCCCTAGAACGCAGGATGAGCGGTGAGCGGATCGCGGAGGCGAGACAGGTCCAGAGAGGCTATGCGCTGCGAGCCTTTCCCGTTCACAAAAAAAGCCCTGAAACAGGGCTGCATGAACCTCGTGAATCCCGCTACAAGGTCCGCGGTTTTCTAACACGGGGTCCCATGCCTGTCAAGGGGGAAATCCGGGATAAGGATCATGGTTGAACGGCCAAATCCTTCAGTCCTTTCCAGGGGTTGAGAGCAAGGAGCCTCTCCGAGTGTCACCTCACCACTGCTGCGCGCCGTCACTCTATCATCCCCCAGCCGAAAACGGAGAACCTGGGCCAGGGCTAACGTGTCTGGGAACGTTACCGTCCACGTCGAACAGTTTTCCAGGATGGGGGCACCGGCTTTATCCTTGACATTGTTTCCAGCGACTCGCTAATGTCACGCGAATTCGATTGCGGGCAACACAGCTCACAGGGGAGGGGGAGATGACAGAAAAAATCTCAAAGCACGGTGCGGCATGGCTATGGTGGTTTACCATCACGGCCCTGGTCGCCATTCTCGCCATCGGGGACCAGGTATGGACGGGTGGAGGGGTCCAGGCGGTTGCTGCCCAGAGCCCACAGCTCGGCGGCGAACTGACCTTCGCCGTGGGCGCGGAACCTCCATCCTTCGACGGGCACCGGGAGACGACCTTTGCCATGATCCACCCGGTCGCCCCCCACTACAGCCTCCTCTTGAAGTTCGACGCGGACAGCTACCCGAAGATCGTGGGCGACCTAGCGGAGAGCTGGACCGTCTCCCGGGACGGGCTGACCTTCACCTTCAAGATCCGGGACGGCGTGAAATTTCACGACGGGAGCTTGCTGACGGCCAAGGACATCCAGGCCACCTACGACAAGATCGTCTTCCCCCCGGCCGGCGTGGTGAGCGTGCGCAAGGCCTCCTACGCCGCCGTGGACCGTATCGAGGCGCCGGATGCCCGCACCGTCGCCTTCCGGCTAAAGTGGCCCGAGGCCTCCATGCTGGCCAACCTGGCCTCGCCCTGGAACTTCATCTACAAGGCCGACATCCTGGCCAAGGATCCCCGCTGGTACGAGAAGAACATCATGGGCACCGGGCCCTTCAAGTTCGTGGAGTACGTCTCCGGATCCCACTGGGTGGGCAAGCGGCACGAGGACTACTTCGTGAAGGGGCGGCCGTACCTGGACGGCTATCGGGCTCTCTTCATCCGGGACACCGCGGCACGGCTGGCTGCCGTGCGGGGGGGGCGCGCCCTGGTGGAATTCCGTGGAGACTCCCCCGCCGCTCGGGACGACTTGGTGCGAGCGCTGGGAGACAAGATCGTGGTCCAGGAAACCTCCTGGATCTGCGCCCTGACCGTGATCCTCAACACCGAGAAGAAACCCTTCGACGATCCCCGCGTCCGCCGCGCCCTGACGCTGGCGGTGGACCGGTGGGAGGCTTCCCGCGTCCTCTCCAAGATCGCCTTCTTGAAGGGGGTGGGCGGCCTGCTCCGGCCCGGATCCGAGTACGCCATGCCCGAGTCGGATTTGACCAAGCTGGCCGGGTTCGGGAAGGATATCGAAGCATCCCGGACGGAGGCCCGGCGCCTCTTGCGCGAGGCCGGCGTCCCCGACGGGTTCAAGTTCACCTTCAAGAACCGCGACGTGGCCATGCCCTATCAATCCATGGGCATCTACCTGATCGATCAGTGGCGAAAGGTGGGCCTGAATGTCACCCAGATCGTCCAGGAGACGGGCCCCTGGACCGCCGATCTGCGGGCCGGTAGCTTCGAGACCAACCAGGACTTCGCCTGCGACTTCATGGACGAGCCGGACCTGCAGCTCTTCAGGTATCTGTCCAGCGACAAGAGCCCGGCGAACGTCGCCCGCTACAAAGATCCCGTGCTGGACGACCTGAATCTGAAACAGGCGCGCGCCACCGATCCCGCGGAGCGGAAGAAGCTCGTCTGGGCCTTCGAGCGGCGGGTCCTGGACGAGATGGCCTACCAGTGGCCGACCCTGTGGTGGCAGCGGATCATTCCCCACTGGGTGCAGCTCAAGGGCTGGAAGATCACCCCCAGCCACTACCTGAACCAGGACCTCCGGGACGTCTGGCTGGCAAAGGACTGATCCCGAATAGCGGGACACAGCCAGGCGCCACGACATTGGAATCCTGGACGGCGGCCCGTCGCCCGGTCCCGGCTCGCTCCGGAGAGCGGACGGCGGGCCGTTGCCTTTCTCGCGGCCCGCGGAGTCGCCTATGCGAAGAATCATCCTGGCGCGCCTCCTCGTGACCATCCCGACTCTGCTGGGGGTGGCGGTCCTGGTCTTCCTCCTTCTGCGGGTGGCGCCCGGTGACATCGTTCAACTCAAGTACGCCGGCGAGGGAGCCTTCGTCCCCAAGGAGACCCTCGATCTCGAACGCGCGCGCCTTGGCCTGGACAAGCCGCTGTGGCGCCAGTTCGCCGACTGGATGTGGGGTGTGGTCCGCTTCGACTTCGGCCTCTCCATGTGGACGGGGCGTCCCATCCGGACCGAGATCGCCCTCCGTCTGCAGCTCAGCCTCCAGCTCGCGATCATGGCCACGGTCATCGCCAGCCTGCTGGCCATTCCTTTGGGAACGCTCGCCGCGGTGAAGCAGGACACATGGGTGGACCACCTCGTCCGGATCTTCAGCATCGCCGGCCTGGCGACCCCCAGTTTCTGGCTGGGAATTCTGATGATCCTGTCCTTCCTCATCCTGTTCGGCTGGCTTCCACCCATGACCTTCACGCCGGTCTGGGTGGATCCCTGGGCCAACCTTTCCCAGCTCATCTGGCCGGCGCTCGCAGTGGGCTACCGTTATTCGGCCATGGCCACCCGGATGACACGCTCGGCCGTCCTGGAGGTCCTGCGGGAGGATTACGTCCGGACCGCCCGGGCCAAGGGCGTGTGGGAACCCGTGGTCATCGCCCGCCACGCCCTCCGGAACGCCCTGCTCCCCGTGACCGCCGTGATGGGGCTAGAGTTTGCCTTCCTCATCGGGGGTCTGGTCGTCACGGAGCAGGTCTTCAACCTGAACGGGATCGGGATGCTGTTCGTCGAGGCCATCTCGCGGCGGGACTACACCATGACCCAGGCCCTGGTCCTGCTGGTGGGGTTCACCTTCATCGGGGTGAACTTCGTGCTGGACCTGCTCTACGGGGTCCTGGATCCGCGGATTCGACTGGGCTAGCGGAGGGACAAGGGCAACAATGGATGAGCGGGTTGCGGAATTGCGGAAGGAGGCGGTGGGGGCATGGCCGCTGGCCCTGCATCCCCGCGGGGTGCCGATCCTTCTGTGGTTCCTGCGGAAGAAGCCGCTGGGGGGCGCCGGGGGCCTCATCATCGCCGGCATGGCGGTGGTGGCCCTGGCGGCCGGATTGGTGGCGCCCTACGATCCGCTGGAGACTGACTTCGGCGCCATGCTGGGCCCTCCCAGCCTGGCCCACTGGCTGGGCACCGACACCTTCGGACGGGATGTCCTGAGCCGGCTCATCCACGGGGCCCGGACGGCCCTCCTGGTAGGCTTTGCGTCATCCTTTCTGGGGGCAACCGCAGGAGCGCTGATCGGCCTCACCTCTGGCTACCTGGGCGGGCGGGTGGACCTCTACACCCAACGCTGCATGGACATCGTGATCTCGTTCCCCATCATCGTCCTGGCCCTCACCGTGGTCGCCATGCTGGGGAGCGGGACAGGTAATCTCATCGTGGCCATCACCATCCCCTTCATCCCCCGGGTTTCGCAGGTGATACGGGCCAGTGCGCTGTCCATCCGGGAGATGCCCTACATCGAGGCCGGCCGCGCCCTCGGGATGGGTCCGGCACGGATCATCCTCCGCCACATGCTCCCGAACGTGATGGCCTCGTACCTGGTGATGCTCACCGCGTTCCTGGGGCAGGCCATCCTGCTGGAGGCGTCCCTCAGCTTTCTGGGCTTGGGCACGGCGGAGCCGACGCCATCCTGGGGTCTCATGCTCCGGGGCGCCGCCGTGGAGTTCGCCGAGCGCGCCCCCTGGATGGCCATCTTCCCCGGCCTGACCATCAGCGCCGCCGTCTTCGCCTTCAACGTGCTCGGCGACGCCCTCCGGGACGTCCTCGACCCGAAGCTCCGCATGGCCTGAACCCTGGGCCTCAGGCGTTCCTCCTCCTCCTCCTCGCTCCACCGCCCGCCTCCCGCCTGCGTCCCTGCTCTCTCCCTGACACGCCTGCACGCGGCGCCATGTCCCGGGTGGGGGCCGCCGCCTTGAGGACGACCATCTCGTGTCCTGCCAGCGGGATCCGGACGGCGTTCCTGAGGCCCCGTCGTTCCACGGTGACCTGCTTGGCCGGTGGGAGGAGGTTGACCATCACCATCCGCGCCGGGCTCAGATGGATGTCCACGGTGACATAGTCGTTCCGAGGGCTCGCGCTCAGGTTCAGTGCCACGAGGATCTCGGTGGTATCCAGGATCCGCGAGAAGGCCAGGGTGCAGTTGCCGTCGATGGGGTGGCCGAAGTCCACCCCGTTCCCCGAGATCTCCCGGAAGTACTGCCGGCCGTACCGCAGGGGCGCCTCCCGTCCCCGGACGACCGCGATCTCGGCGATGCCCCGGTAGATTGCGTGCCGGGGATTGAAAAAGTGCCGCCCGGTGGTCTCGAAGGCCCCCCACCGGCCGCCGAACATGCACTCCCTGACGTAGCGATCGCTGTCCCCGCCGCCGTCGAAGCCCTGTTCCGTGCCGTAGTAGAGGCAGGGCACCCCCTGGCTGGTCAGGAGGTACCCCATCGCCAGGACGGCCTGCCGGGGAAACGGATTGCGATGCATGAAGCGGCGGTACGGCCGGGCCATTTGATCGTGGTTGTCCACGAAGGTCACGAAGTAGCGGCCGGCCTCGCCATGATCCGCGTAGAGGGTCTTGAACCGGTCGTAGCGTTCGCGCAGGTGCCAGGGATTGAGGAAGCCCTTGATGACCTCTTCTAGAACGAAGTACAAGGGGAAGTCCAGTCCCGCGTCCAGGGAGGGGAAGCGCTCGTCGGTCCCTTGGATCCGGCTGTTCCGCCCGATGTAGCGCTGGATGGTCAGGTCATCGGCCACGATCTCGCCGAAGAGGAAGAAGTTCTGCTTCCCGATCCGCGTGGCATACTCGCGGATGGCGTTGCAGAAGATGGCCGTTGCGCTGCTCTCCACGTGCTTGACCGTGTCCAAGCGGAAGCCATCCACGTCCGCCTCGGCGATCCAGTACTTGTGGATCTGGATGAGCGTGTCCAGGACCTCCGACCGGGTGATGTCCAGCTCCTTCAGGCTGAGGAAGTCCCCGTGGATGGCCTCCTCGGGGTCGCCCCAATCGCGGATCTGTCCCCGGCGCTTGTAACAGTCGGGCTGCTGGAGTTCCCTGGGCCAGACGGCATCGTCCGCCTGGAAGCGGGGGGCCGGATCGGCCTCACGCCAGAATCCGAAGGGGAAGGGGCCCCGTGCGGCCTTCCAGAAGGAATACGGAAAATCGCCCGGATAGGCCCAGTTGTCCCCGCTGTGGTTGATGATGACATCCAGAATGACGTACATGCCCAAGGCGTGCGCTTGCCTGACCAATTCCCGCAGATCTTCCTTGGTGCCGAACCGGGGGTCCACCGCCAGGAAGTCCTGGATGCCGTAGCCATGATAGGTGTCCTGCTTCTCCCGCCGGTTCTTGAAGATGGGGCTCAACCAGATGGCATTGGCCCCGAGCCCCCGGATGTACTCCAGGCGACGGATGATCCCCTGGAGATTCCCCCCCTGGAACATCTCACCCTGCTCGTGATCGCGTCCCTTGGGCGCCGAGGTGGGATCGTACGGGCGAGGACGCCGATCGTGGGTGTCGAAGCGGTCCACCAAGAGGAAGTAGATGACCATGTCCCGCCAGTCGCGTGGCGAGGGAAACACCTCCCCCCGTGGCGAAAAGTCCAGCTCCTTGGCTGACGTGATGCGCTCTGTCATGGCTGAGTCCTCTCCCCCGGGAGGATGCGGTTAGCTGTGGCAGGCATGGGACGTCTCGGAAGGCAGCCTGGGCTGGAACTACCTGGGGGGGTGTCGTCGCCGTGGGCCAAGCCCGCGATGCTAGATATCACACCCTCGCATCGGCACGCAAGGAGTATGAACCCAGAAAGTGCACTTGAACCGCAAAGGACGCCGGTACCAACGGCCTCGCCGTTGGTGCGCAGAGAACCCCCTGACATTTCTACGTCCGGGGAGCAGAATTCCGAGAGGGAGCCCGGAAGATTCTGGACAGTCATCTGTCTTGGATTTGGGGAGGTTTGGTTGCCCTTTGCGGTCTCTGCGCCCTCTGCGGTGAGATGTTTGGGTTGAACCGAGAAGTTTTCTTGGCGCACCAACGGCATTGCCGTCGGTGCCGGCGGTTCATGTGAGTCCGGCCTCATTTCCCGGGCGCCACGATCCAGTTGCGCAGGATGCCGATCCCCTCTACCTCGGCCTCGACGACGTCGCCCACCGCGAGCCATCGCGGCGGATCGAAACCGGCGGCGACCCCCGACGGTGTCCCGGTCGCGAGGATGTCGCCCGGCTCCAGGGTCATCCCGGCCGAGAGGACCTCGATCAGCTCATCAATCCGGAAAATCATGTCGGCCGTCGTGGCCGACTGCCGGGTCTCGCCATTCACCCGGAGGGTGATCCGAAGGCTGTGGGGATCCTTCAGCGCCGACTTGGGAACGATCCAGGGCCCCATGGGCGCAAAGGAGTCGAGGCTCTTGCCCTTGAACCACTGGGTGTGCTTCTTCTGCAGGTCGCGGGCGGTGATGTCATTCAGGATCGTGTAGCCGAAGACATAGTCGTACGCCTTGGCCCGGGGGATGTCCCGCCCCCGCCTGCCGATGACGACCGCCAACTCCACCTCGTAATCCAGGTTCTGCGTGAGGGGCCAGTGGGTGACGAGTGCGTCGTGGCCGGTGACCGCAGTCGGGGGCTTGGTGAAGAAGACGGGGACTGTGGGGACGTCGGCCCCTCGTTCCTTTGCGTGCTCCGCATAGTTCCGTCCCACGCAGAAGATATTCCGGGGCGGTCGGGGCACCGGAGCTAGGAAGCGAATCCGGTTGGACGCCCGCACCACCGGGTGTCGAACCGCGCTCCGCCAGGATCCATCCGCGAGATGGCGCGCCGCCCCGCTCAGGATCGCCTCCACCGCTCGGAGAGCCGAGGTACCCCCACCGATCAGCCCGAGCACGTCCGCAGGAGCGGTGTCTGGCGCCCTCGTCCCCTTCCGGCCCCGACGCAGGACCCGTGCCGCCGACTGCAGGTGCACGACCGCCTCGCCCAGCACCCCCACGAGTACCGGCTGCCCATCCCAGACCACCGTCGCAAACCGCAACCCCATCTCCTGTGTGGCCAAGGTATCCGCCTCCTTTTCGTGTTGAACCCATCCAACATTACCACACGGACGATCCCTTCCGTCAACCGGCCATCCGGCCGGACTGCTCTCATCCGGAGATTCAAGCTGGGATTGGCGGCTCCCGAGGCCGGCCCTACGGCCGGTTGACGGGCGAGCTGGCCGGGTTATCGTACCAGGCGAAGTACTTCTGGGTGTTGACCCGTCCCGATTCCACCAGGGCCGTCTTCTTGTCGTCGCTCAGGTCGAAGTCGGTCGTCCCCACCCCCAGGGTATCTATGTAGATCGTCCGCTGCCAGTCGTCGCTGTGCAGGTGCTGGCTGCTCTGGATATTCAGGATCGTTTCCACCAGCGCCCAGGTGTAGGCAAAGAAATCCTCGATCTTCCGATGCTCCGGCTCCGCCTGATCGCGGAAGACCGCGATCTCCCGGGCCGAATCCAGCCGGAACCCCAGGGTCTCCTGGTTGTACACGTAGGGGGTGATGGTCTTTCCCGCCTGTCGGAGCTCCTGGTTGTGCTTCTCGTAGTACTCCGGCATGCGGGAGTGGGCCGCCACGTATTTTTGCCGGTCGAAGAGCTTGACCGGATAGTTGTCCACGACCCCCCCATCCACGTACACGTCCCCGCGCATGCTGTGCTTGGCCGCGAAGAACAGCGGGATGGACATGGAGATGCGCACCGCGTCGGCCACGCACATGCGTGGGGTGTGCTCGAAGGAAAAGATCTCGCCGAAGCCCGTCGAGAGATTGGTCCCCATGAAATACAGGTCGCGGAACTGGCGCTCCGTCTTGAGGCCGTTCACCTCCAGGAAGGTGGACTCGCTGTTCCCGGTCTTGGCCTTGATGATCCCGCCGATCCACTCCCGGAAGTAATCCCCCTTGTACCACCCGAACTCGGTGATGAGGCGGTTGGTGTCCCGGATGATCCCCCAAGAGTCGTCCAGGAATTGCCGGAAGTTGAGCCTGCCCAGGATCTCCCTTGTCTCCGCCACGGAGTGGTTCAGGCCGAGGAGCACCGCGTTGATGGCGCCGGCCGAGGTGCCCCCGACCCGCTGAATCTCCTTCAGGATCCCCTTGGTATCCAGGACCTCCACGGCCCCCACATAGGCGATGCCCTTGACGCCACCACCCTCGAAGACCAGGTTCTTGAAATAGTACGGCATGACACGCTCTCCTCGTGTACTTGCGACGCCGCAAGGTCCGGGGCGAACGACCGACCCTTCCAGCGCGGCGTCAACCCCCTTGACCCTTGCCCATCTTGGCGCCTTTGCGGTTCAAGATCTTCGGATCGGGGTGAATTCACTCTACTGGACCCGAGTCCTTCGACGGGAGCAAGGATGATACCAGAGAAAGCTCGCTCAGGCGACGGCCGCGAGCCCGGGGTCAGGGCACCCAGCCGGCGGAGATCGGGATTGACGCGGGGCCGGCCCTGTGGGAGGTTCCTCTCTCTTGAGGGCACCGCCCCTCGGGGGGGCGCCCCCGTCTTCGCCTGGGAGGAATCGTGCGCATCGTGGTTCCGGATGACAACCCGCCTACCATGGCGGGCACGCCCGCTCTTACCCGCCTCCGCCGGATCGGTGAGGTTCGGGTGTTCGAATCGGATGCGACGGATGCGACGGTGCTGGTGGATCGCTTGCGAGACGCGGACGTGGCCGTGAACATCCGGGGGCGAACCCGGTTCACGGCCGACGTCCTGCAGGCCTGTCCCAGGCTTCGCCTGATCTCCATCTGGGGCACGGGGACGGATAACGTGGATCTCAAGGCGGCGGTGGCCCGGGGCATCACCGTGACCAACACGCCGGGCGCCAATGCCGTCGCCGTCGCGGAACACACCGTCGCCCTGATGCTGGCCGTGCTCAAGCAGCTCCCGCAGGCCGATCAGGCGATCCGGCAGGGCGGGTGGCCGCGCAACCTGGTGCCCCAGCTCCGCGGCAAGCGCCTCGGCATCGTCGGAACCGGCCTGATCGGTCGCGAGGTGGCGGCCATGGCCAGGGG
>CAZNWB010000022.1:0-40750 GCA_964576535.1 uncultured bacterium
AGCTGCCCCGGCTCGTACACCTCCGTGAATTGGACCACGCCGCTCTTGTCCACGATGAAGGTGGCCCGCCGGGCGCAGTTTCGCTCCCGGTTGTACACCCCGTAGGCCTGGCAGACCGTCCGGTGCATATCGCTCAAGAGGGGATAGGACAGGCCATGCTGCCGGGCCCACGCCTCATGGGAGTACGGGCTATCCACGCTGATTCCCAGGATGGTTGCCCCGGCGGCCTCGAACTCCTTGCGCCGCGCCTCCAGCGCGGGCATCGCGTTGGTTCACCCCGGCGACCAGTCGAACGGGTAGAAGGCCAGGACGACGTGACGCGTGCCGCGAAAGTCCGCCAGGCCGACCTCCCGCTTGCCGGGGACCGGCAACCGGAAATCCGGCGCCGGTTTGCCCGTGGTGATCTCGGTCACGGATCGCTCCTGGATGGGTCACAGCGGTCCAGATGCGCGAACCCTCACAGCAGGCCGACAATCTCCGGGAAGCGGGAGACGGTGTGCGTGGGCGCCGGCGTCCCCGGCGGCAGGGGCTTGGTCCCGTTGTCGATCCAGATCACATCCATGCCCACGGCCTGCGCGCCCAGGACATCCACCTCGGGCGAGTCGCCAACGAAAATCGCATCGCGCGCGCCAACCCCCATCCGGTGGAACGCCTCGGCAAAAATCTCCGGTCGCGGCTTTCGCCAACCGACGTCGGCCGAGACCAGGACGACCTCGAACCGCTCCCGGATACCGTGCATCCGCAGGGCCTGCTCCACCGTCGGGCCATGGTCGAAGTTGGAGATCACGGCCATGCGGAAGCGTGGCTGCAGCGCATCCAGGACGGCGCGGTGGGCCTCGGGAAACTCCATGGCCCGGGCGAGCTGGCGCATGTGCTCGGCGATGCCGGCCTCGACCAGGCCTGTGACCTCTGGCCCGTCGGGAAGGTTGAGCCGTTCGAACAGCATGCCGAAGCGCTCGCGCGCCGTCACCTCACGCTGGGTGCGGTTCCGGATCTCTTCGGCCGCCCGGTAGCTCCCGACGAAGGCGTGGAAGAATGCGTCGAACGACACGCCGGCGCACAGCGGCTTCAGGACCTCGTACACGAATGGGCTGGTGGTGCGAACTTCACGGCCGTCGACGCGGACCAGCGGCAGGTGAACGTTGTTGAATTTCACCAGCGTGTCGAACATGTCGAAGAGCACTGCTTGGTACGTTCCCATCCTGCGAGCATCCCCTCCCCGGACTGCAGAAGCCACGGCATTTTTCCTGGCGCAGAATACTTCCGGCTGAGAACGTCGTCAACTGTGATGTGTTGAGAAGATCCATGAACGGTGCGTGCGTTTTGGGAAGAGCGGGCCCAGGGCACGCTTCCCCACCACTCCTGGCTGCCCCAGGATCGGCAAAAGGGCTGACATCGGCCTACCCAGGATCTAGGGACTGCAGCCTGGAGGGGCACAATATCTTGGGCTTTTGGTGCGAAAAAGGTTGACATACCGCCCCGACTTGATATTGTTATGCCGCTTCCGCCCGATAGGGGGCGGGCATCTTAGGGGGTCCGCCATAGGCGGACCCGGAAAGGAGAGGGTGAATGGCGAAGAAGGTACCATTCGGCGGCTACTCCATCAATTTCAAGGGGTGCACCGACACGGTGGAGTCCGTCTTCGGGAGCAAGCCGGTGAGCCCGAGCGACATGACCAAGAAGATCTGGGCGTACGTGAAGAAGCACAGGCTGGGAAAGAAATAGCTCGCCGTCCACTCTGACCCTCGTCGCTGTCATCTTCCGGATACCCGGCATGCTCGGGTAGATCCGACAAGGGGTGTGTCACCCCGAAACCACCATGGCCCTGCCGTGTGGCAGGGCCATGGTGTTCCAGCCGCACAAAGGTCGCCTCTCCCCTCGAGGGCTCACTTCCCATCCTTTTGCTCGCCGCCCCGGATCAGGCCCATCAGCATCTTGGAGAGGGTCTCCAGTTCTCCCTTCAGCGACTCGTGCATCTCCACCGGAAGCAGGCCCGCCCGCCGGGCCAACTCTAAGAGCGGCACGAGTTCGAGAACGACGCAGCGGGCGGCCGAGAAGGCCCCCCGCTGCTCCGCCCGGGGCCAGCGCCCCGTGCCCTCCGCGATCTGCTGGCAAACGCGATACGTTCCGCGACGCAACTCATCCCCGAGCAGGTAATGGCCCCGGCCGAATGCGGCCGCGGCTCCGCTGACCGTCTCCGCGACCTTCAAGGCTCGCTGATACACGTTCAACCCCTCGAATGTGAATGCCATGACACACCCCTCCTGTCCATACGCTCAATCCTGTTCTGTTTCTTTCCCCCCGGGGGATATGAGGCCGGACGGGCCCGTCCGGCTTGCCGGAACCCGCTCGTTCGCTTGCGCCACCCACGTCCGGTAGGGACGGTGAGGCTGCCAGCGGCCCGGCGCGTTCCCCCTGCAGCAATTGGGATACCAGGCGGGCGGGCATTCCTGCATCCGGCGCGTCCCCGCGAAATTCCTGAACCTCGCGGGGGTGAACGCCTTCGGATCGGGCGAAGGTCGCGAGCACAAACAGACAACTCCATACCGGTTCGTCGTCCCCTCCGTCCCCATTTGGTGCATGCTGCCGAGGGAAATGCGACCCCTCTTGACCACTTCACCCCGATGGTGACATGCTTATAGACGAAGACCGAGGACGTCCCGGATGTCACTGTCCGGATGTCGGGTCGGGTTCTCCAGGGTACCACCATGGCCACGGGCAACCGATTCGTCGCCATCACCCTCCATCGGATCCCCCGGAAGGAAGTGTGCGGGGTCGTCATCCTTGCCCGGCAAGAGGACGCAACCTGGGCAGGGAAGTGCAGCAAGTGCGGCGGGGAATTCCGGTTGGACCGCGACCCGAAGTTCGAGGCCCAGGTTCTGGCCATGCGGAACTGAGTACTTGAGACAGGCAAGAGGTAGCACGAGAGGAGGAGCCATGGCGCAACGGAGCCGTGTGAAAATCCTGTCATCTTTGGAGGGAAAGCTGGGAGTGATCCGGCGGGAAGTCCTGAAGGTGCTCCGGGGCCTCAAGCGTGAGATCGCACGGCGCGAGGCGGATCTTGCCGGGGTCAAGGCGGAGTTTGCCAGGGGGATGGACCTCCTGCGCGGGAAAGGTAAGGCGCGTCCGGCCCCCGCACGGCGCCGAGCCAAGCGGGCCCGGAGACGCCGGGTAAACTGGAAGGCCGTTTTTGCCTCGCTGCCGGCCCGGTTCAGCCTCAAGACGCTGGGGCGTCACCCCGTGGCGGGCAAGCGGTCCAAGCCACAACTCTACGCTATCCTCTCCCGCTGGAAGAAGGACGGCGTGCTGGCGAGGGATTCGGGCGGTGGATACCGGAAGGTGACGGCGAAGCCCAAGGCGAAGCGAAGGCCACGCCGCGCCAAGCCCCCAGCGGCCCCGAAGGCGATACCGCGTCCAGAGGGCACCGCCACGTGAGCGCTTCTGGCCGGCCGGGGCGCCGATCAGGAGGGCGCAGGGCCTGGACCTCGGCGCGCGCCCAGGCGCGTCAGCGTCTCCGGGTCTGATCGAACAGCAGAAAGCTGATGGCGTACAGGACGGCGATCGCGGCGCCGCCCGCATAGGCGCGGGGACTCAGACCCGCCGCGGGAGAGTTGAGCAGCCAGGACGCATTGGCGATGCTCAGGCTGACCAGTGACACGCCGAGGCTCAGATAGGCCAGGCTGATCCAGGGTCGCATGCTGTCCCTCCTTCGGGGGCTCAAGTGAGGAGTCCCTCGAACCGTCCGATTGCCTCCCGGATAGGGGGGGTGAGGGGTGTACTTTTTCCTCCCTCGTGGTCGAAGTACACGAGGCCTCCCCGGGCGGCAGCCACGAGACGGGGTCCGATCGGTTCCACCAACGCGTACTCCATCGCCAGACTGGACCGCCCCATCCTGGCCACCCTGGCGTGCGCGTGAAGGCTCTGCCCGAAGAAGACGGGCGCCCGATACTCGCAGGTCAGATCCGCGGCGATGAGGGTCTTGGTGTTGAAGGGGTCGTGGACCAGCCCGGTCAGGCCCAGATGGGCAAAGTAGTCCATCCGCGCCTGCTCGACGTAGATGAAGTAGCTGATCTGGTTCACGTGGCGGTTGGCGTCCGTCTCGCAGAAGCGGATCCGGATGGGCGTGTGGAATTTGAACCTGGCGAGGTGCAGAGAGAGGTCCCCGGTTTGCGTGCGCTCGGTCATAGCCCCTCCCGAAGCGATCCCCGCGCCCTCGACCGGCGGCAGGCTTGCCGGCCACCCTGGCTGGCCTGCACCTCCCCCGGCCGAGCGCCAGCCCCGCGCTTTCCGCCCCCCGTTCTCATTTGATGCGAAAGCGCTGCGCCCTCAGGTGCTCGTTCTTGCACCGCGGGCAGCGGGACGGATCGGAGAACCGGGACCGGTCCTTGAACCGGAACCCACACGCCTCACATTGCGGCGGAAGGATGAGGACGCGCTGGCGCGGGGCCACCGAGCGGGCGATGTGTTCCAGGTCCTCGATGATCACCCGCTTGGCCACCACGTACCGCGCCACCAGGCCGTCCAGGGTCCAGGTGCCCTCGGACAGAAGCTCTCGAATCTCCTGCCGTCGTGTTTTTTCCACCGCCTCCCCCATTTCGAAATTCGAATTTCGAAATTCGAAATTGGCGTAGCCGTCAGGCCTTCTCGCCGCCGACCCGGATCCCGGTCCACCCCTCCCACAGCGTGATGAGAACCGGCTGGGCCTTCTGGCCCTTGCCCTGTGCCTTGGCCATGCGGAACAGCTCGTGGACGAGGGCCGTGACGGGCACCGGCAGGTCCAGGGTCCGCGCCATGTTCAGGGCGTAGCCCACGTCCTTGGCCATGATGTCCACGGTGCCGCCTGGGACAAAATTCCGGTTCAGCAGGCGGGGGACCGTCTCCTCCATGACGCGCGAGCCGGCCCACCCACCCTTGATGGCCTCGTGCAGGGTGCCGGGGTCCAGGCCGGCCCTGACGGCCAGGGCCCAGCCCTCGCAGACCGCGGCAAAGCCCGCGGCCACGATGAGATTGTTGATCAGCTTGGCCGCCTGGCCCATGCCGCTCCCGCCCATGTGGACGACCGACCGTCCCATGGCGGACAGGATCGGCTTGCAGCGCGCCAAAGCCACGGCATCCCCACCCACCATGATGGACAGGGTGGCATCCATGGCCCCTTGCTCGCCGCCGCTGACAGGGGCATCCAGGAACGCAATGCCGCGCTGGACGCAGAGTGCGGCCGTATCCTGGGCGACCTTGGCCTCCGTGGTGCTGCAATCCACGATGGCCGTCCCGGATTGCATCAGCGTGGCAAGCCCACCGTCCCCCGTCACGACCTGACGCACCACATCCCCGGTCGGAAGGGAAAGGCACACGATCTCGCTGGCCCGGCCCACCTCGGCCCCCGAGGCCGCTGGCTTCCCCCCGGTGGCCACGAAGCGGTCCAGTCTGGCCCGATCCGTGTCGAAGCCCGTGACCGTGTAGCCTGCCTTGATCAGGTTCCGGGCCATCGGCCCGCCCATGACTCCCAGTCCGATGAAGCCAAGCGATGGTTGAGGCATCTCTGCGATCCTTTCTCCCCCTGCCTGGTCTGGCAGCTCACCTCCCCTGACCACAGACCGGGTCTCCCCGCAGGCCCCCCGCCTCAGGCTGGGAAATACCCCACTGCGGGCCTGCCCCGTCACCGGTCGGGGACGAGAACGGGGCGTAGCGTCGCCCGATCTCCGATCATCTGCAACGCCGTGCGGAGTTCCGAGAGCGGCAGGCGGGCCGTGATGAGGCGCTCGACCGGGACCTCACCCGCCACCAGTTGGCGGACCGCCTCCGCCACGTCCGCCGGAGTGTGGTGGTAGATGGGCTGGATGCTGATTTCCTCGTAGTGCAGACGCCCGAAGTCCACGGGGAGCGTCGGCCCGGGGGCGATGCCTCCGAAGGAGACCAGGGTTCCGCCGCGCCCAACCAAACCCAGTGCCTCGCGGTGGGTCTCCACCGTCCCGATCACCTCGACGACCACATCGGCATCCGGCCGGCCGACGGCCGCCTCGAGCAGTTCCTGGGCGTTGCCGCCTTTCGAGTTGAGACCATACCCGGCCCCCATGGCCTTGGCCACGGCCAGCCGGTCATCCGCGTGATCCAGGGAGACGATGCTGAGGTCCGGACCATACCGCCGGCGGAGCGCGTTCACCCACAGCAGGCCCATGGGCCCCGCACCCAGGATGACGACCGTGTCGAGCGGGTGAATGGCCACCCGGCGGACCGCATGGACCACACAGGCCAACGGCTCGGTGAGCACCACGCGCTCCGGAGGAGTGTCCGCGGGGATCTCGTAGAGGTTCATCCGCACCAGCCGGGACGGCACCAGGATGTACGGCGCAAAGGCGCCATTGTTGTATTGGATGTTCTCGCACATGCTCTGCCGGCCACGCCGGCACTGACGGCACACGGCGTCCGCCTCTCCGAAGGAGTCCGTCACCCACGGCAACGCCGTGGGTACCCGGCGGACCGGCGGACAGGGGGCCGAATTGGCGGCCACCACCCGCAGGCCAGGACGCCAGCGTCCATGCACCCCGGGACCCACCGCCGTGATCGTCCCGACCCACTCGTGACCGAACAGGCCCGGGACCTTGATCATGGGATGCTGGCCGCGCAGAAACACCTTGCGGTCCGTGAAATCCACGGAGGCGACATCCACCCGCGCCACGACTTCGCCCGAGCCCGGGACGGGGATCGGAACCTCCTCCATCCGGATGTCCTCGGCGCCATGCAGGACGGCCGCCCGCATCAGCATCAGGCGTTGCGTTGTCGGCCCGGGGGGGGTGGTCATGGGTGGAAGATCACCTTGGTGGCCTTGCCGCTTCGCTGGAGTTCCACCCCCTCGTCGAAGGCGGTCAGGGGCAGGCGGTGACTGATGAGTGACTGGACCCGGACCCGGCTCGTGGCCAGCAGGTCGAAGGCCTCGGCCAGGCTGGCGGGCGTCGAGGAATACGTGGAGAAGATGGACAGCTCACGATGGTACAGGTCGGCGAGGTCCACGGGAAGGCGCGCCCCGCCGGTTGGGCCGGCGAAGATGTTGATCCTGCCCCCGGGTCGGAGCAAGCGCTGCATTTGCGACAGGACCGCCTCGGTCACCACGGTGAGCATCGCCCCGTCCAGGCCGATGCCACCCGTCATCTCGGCCACGGCGGCCGGCACGTCCTCCCGTGCCGGGTTGACCGTGGGGCCGATCCCCAGGGTGCGGGCCAACGCCAGGCGGCTCTCCGAGATCTCCAGGACCACGGGGACGGCGCCACAGGCGGCCAGGACCTGGGCGATGAGCAGGCCCATTCCGCCCCCGCCCACCACGACGACCCTGTCGCCGCGCAGTACCTGAGACCGCGAGACCGCGCGTACGGCGCACGCGAGGGGCTCGGTGAAGGATGCCACCTCGAAGGGCATCGCCCCCGGCAGCGGAAAGCTCACCCGTTCCACGTGGAGCCTGGGGATGCGGATCAGCTCGGCAAATCCGCAGGGGTCAATGTTGGTCGCCTTGAACTGCGGGCACATGGATTCGTTGCCGTGCCGGCAGGCCGGGCAGTCCCCGCAGGGGACGTGGTGGGCGGCCACGACGCGATCACCCGGCCCGAAGCGTGTGACGCCTGGGCCGATCTCGCGCACCACACCGGCCAGTTCGTGGCCCAGGATCGCCCCGTGGGAGTTTTGCGGCCGGGCCAGCTTCGCCAGGTCCGTGCCGCACAGGCCGCAGGCCCGCATCTCCAGCAGGATCTCGCCGGGCCCGATGGCGGGGGGATCGACCTCGCACAAGCCGAATCCACCCGATGGCCGAGCCAGGATCGCCTTCATTCTCCGGAACCAATCAGCTGTCGTCGCTAACCGCCAAATTGCTCACTGGCAACCTGGCAATCTGGCGATCTGGCGATCAGGAGTTCCAAGTTGCCTGATTGCCCAGTTGCCTGATTGCCAGGCGCTCAGCGCCTCAGGCGGGGGCAGGGGGTTTGTACCGCTGCTTGAGGGCGGTCGGCGCGATGGCGATCCGCTTGCCACCGACATCGTCCAGGATATACACCTCGCCCTCCAGCGATCCGCTGGCAAAGACCTCGAAGACGCCTAGGACCTCCTCCAGGCTCTTCCCGTCCTGCGCCGCCATCTGCTGCTCCACGTGCTCGACTTGGATTCGCATGCCTCACTCCCGGGGCGGACGTCACCCGGACGGCCGGGGCGCCTCCTGTCCGGGTACGTCAGTCGTCTTTTGCCTCCTCGGAACCATTCCCCTGGGCCGCGGCGGCGTCCCGGACTTCGTCCGGATCCGGTTTGCGCCTCCGGAGCCCCTTGAAGGGAAGCGAGCGGGCCATCGTCTTCTCCTTGCACTTGGCACAGCGCCACCCCAAGCACAGGCCGTACTGCTGCCAGATCCAGTCCGCTGGATACATGCGGCCGCCGCATTTCCGGCAGATCTTCGGGCCCGACTCCTTACTCCAGCGCGGGCTCGTGGGTTCGACACGCGGCCTTGGCTTTGGCGACCGGCGGCGACGCCGGCGGTGATGCGGCCGACCCGGTGGCCTTTCCCCTCCTCCCGGTGGATCCATCCATACCTCCCGTGAACGATGAAAGGGTCGCGCAGCGGCCGTCCCTCGGAGCGCTCCTCTTTGGGGTGCCGCGGGTCAGAAGAACGCCGTGCCCTCCTGAATGATGGGACCCTCAAAGCCCGATTCTTTCCGTGAACCGGTCGACGGGCCGGCCGAGGTGCCGACGAGGGCCCGCTCGACTGCCCGCCTGAGATCGGCGTACGGCACGGCACCCACGATGGGGGCCTGCCCTGGGATCAAGATCGTTGGGATGCCGTGGATCCCCTGATTCGCCGCCTCCAGGTACTCCTCGAAGACCATGGAACGATAGCGCGCCGTCCTCAGGGCCTCCCCCAGCGCCGAGGGGTCGAGTTGGGCCGACGCGCCGATGCGTCCCAGCACCCGGGGATCGCTGATGTCTTCGGTTCGCCCGAAGAACGCCTCGAACAGCGCCAGGTCAAAAGCCGCGAACCGCTCCGGGTGCGCCTCGCGGGCCCAGGTTGCCGCCTCCAACGCGGGCAGGCTGGAGCGGGGGTAGCGGTCACCGACCGGCGGGATCTGGAATCGGGGCGCGTCCGAATCCTGGCCGCCGGCCGCATGACGGTGGGTCCGATGGTACTCCGTGAAGGTCCGGTCAGCCCGGTCCTCCGGCACCAGGACGAAATTCCGATTCCGGACCAGGAGGCGATCGCCGAATTCCTCCTGCAGGCGCCGCAGGCGAACCGCCGCGCTGTAGCACCAGGGTCACAGGTAATCCGAATAGACGCTGATCCAAAGGCTCATGGGCATCGCCGAGGGTCCGCCGGGGTGCTCATCACCCGGCACGGCAGGTCGCGCACGGGCACGCCGCCCGCAGGAAATCGTAGGAATAGATCCCGCTGTCGTGGCCGTCGCTCCAGACGAAGTTGATGGCGTACCGCCCCACCGGCTTCACCTCCGTGACCTGGATCTCCCCCGCCTTGACGACCGGACCGGTCAGGAGGGACAGGGCCAGGCCGCCGGCAGGGGCTGGCCGCTTCCGCCGGTCGTTGCAGACGGCACAGGGGCATTCCGTGCGCAGGAAGTCGAAGCCGTACGCGCTCTCGTGGCCGTCCTGCCAGCGGACCCGAACCTCGCGCTTCTCGCGACTGACCGCGATCTCCTTGGGATTTGCGATGCGTGATGGGTCCATGTGACCATCCAATGAAAAACCGACAACGGACAACCGACAACCGACCACCGCGATGTTCGGTTTTGCGTTATCGGTTGTCAGTTTTGCATTTTGCATTTCGCTTAGGCGGAGAGGATGTCCAGGACCTCCTGATTGGTATCCTGGACCATGGCCAGGCCGTTGATCACCGTGCTGATGCCGATGAAGAACTGGATCACCGAGAGGGCCTCGAGGATATCGGCGTTGGTGTATCCCATCTTCTTCAGCCGGGCCGTGTGCGTCTCCACCCCGAACTTGCAATTGTTGAGGACGACCGTCGCCCAGGCCAGGAACTCTTTGACCCTCGGGTCCAGGTTGCCGTGCCCCATGACCTCCTTCCGATTCTCCCAGGCGGTCTTGAGGACCTGGGGATTGTTGGCCAGGACCTTGTAGGCATTCGGGACGTTGCCCCAGTGGGCCACCATCTCATCATAGGTCTTCCGGACGGTACCGGTCGCCTCTGCCTCCGGGACCTGCTTCATCGTCGCCATGGCCACCCATCCTTTCCCGCGGGCTCCCCAGGTGGTCCGGAGCGCGGCCGCTCGACTGCGCCCGCCGCCGCTGTCCGGATCGGCCCCAGCCTTGACCGGAATCGTTCTCCCCCGCTCCCGGCGGTGCTGACCGCCGTCCCCCGCCCCGTCCGTGCCCGTGCCGGCCATCAGGCATGTCGGCGGAACAGGCGAGAGAGCTCCTCCGAACGTGCAGGTGACACGCTGGCCGTGGCCAGGTTTTCCTCGACGTGGGCGATCTGCTTCATCCCGACCAGGGCCACCCCCAGACCGGGTGTCGAGCGGACGAATTGGATGGCCCGTTGGGCGTCGGTGGCCAGGCCTCCCAGCGCCTCGCCCACCAGCGGAGGCAGATGGCGCGCCATCTGCCCCTGCATGATGGAGGCACTCGCCATGACCAGGATTCCCAGGCGCGAGGCCGCCTCCAGCGTGGACACCCACTCGCCGTCCAGCAGCTGGTTCGCCCGCGTGAGGGCCTCCGGCATTCCCAGATTGTGAGGGAGCTGGATCACCTTGAAGTGGTGATCGGGACCGCCCACCTCGCGGGCCAGCGCCACGACCTCCGACAGCGACAGGTAATCCCGGGCCGAGGGCGGCTGGCGGTATCCGTTCCAGGTGGCGGTACCGTACATCCGGATCGCGCCCTGGGTGACGGCCTCCTCCAGGGTGGCGAAGGCATGGCGAAGACGCGCGTGCAACTCGTCCCGGGAGATCTCCTGGAGCTGGGTCTCCGGGTTGTGCACGTAGTAAATGTCCACGCAATCCAGGCCGAGGTTCTGCCGGCTGCGCGCCAGTTGATGACGCAGATAGGCCGGTGCCAGGCAGTGACACCCCGCCACGAGGTCTTCGGGCCGCAGGATCGCCGGGCGGATGAACGTCTCGTGGACATAGGCCCGAGGATTCGCCGGATACTCGCCGTCGAAGGGAAGGAATCCGCCCTTGGTGGCCACCAGGATCTCGTCCCGCGCCGCACGCCCCAGCCGGACCAGGGAGCCGAGGGCGGTGCCCATGGCCCGCTCGCTGCGCTGGTGGCGGTAGTTGATCGCGCTGTCCAGGACGTTACAGCCCAGCTCCACGGCGCGAACGACGGCCTCCCGGTAGAGCTCGTCAGTCCCGGCATCCTCGTCGCCCAGATAGGTTCCGAGGCCAACCGAGGACAGCCAGAGGCCATGGAACCGCCGGAAGTGGCCCTCGGCAACCTTGGCGGTGAACCGCTGCCGGAACCGATGGGTGCCCTCGGGCGTGGCATGGCCGGGGAGTCCCATGGGGGGCATCTCTCAAAGGCGTTCGGACGTTCGGTGGTTCGGTCGTTCGGTAGTTCGGGGCCCGCCCGAACTTCCCAGCGCTCTGAGGTCCCTCAGCGCAATTGCCAGCCAATTTCTGAGTGCGAGGGACATGGGTCGTGCCGGGCCGGATGGTACTCCGTCTGTGTCCGTTGCACAAGACCCGGGCTGGTCGCGTCTGGAGGGATCATCGGGTACGGAGACCTGTACTGAAAGGCTACTGCCCGCGCTGAAGCTGGAACGCGATGGCCATCTCCTCCTCGGCCTCTGGGATCACCCGCATGTCCCGGTACACGGTGGAGAGGCTGGTGTGGTACATGGGCTCCTGGGCATTGAGGGCGATCGCCTGCTGGATGGCCTGAACCGCCTCGGCGAGGCGGTTCAGCTTGTGCAGGGCATGGCCGATGGCCAGGTGGGCATCGGCAAACGAGGGGTCAAGCTCGAGCGCCTTCCGCACGTCCGCGATGGCCTCCTCGTGCTTGTCCTGCCCGTAGAGGGCCAAGCCCTTGCCGAAATGCTCCTCCTTCGTGGGCATGAGTCATCTCCTGTAGGTGGAGCCGCGGTGGGATCCTCTGTCACTGCTCGCCGATGGGGGGCAGTGGGGTCTCGGCCGGCTTCCGACGCCTCCGGCGCCGGCGCTTTATCCGCGGTTCGGCGCCCGTCACGGGTTTCTCCGCGACTGCCGCCGGGGCCTCGCGCCGGCCTGCATCCCGCACAGCAGGACGGACGCCCTCCGGGCGACGGTCCGGACGGCTCCGGACACCCGCCTCACCCGGACGGGGGACGGGTTTGACGAAGAGGTCGTCGCTGGGCCACTCGACCGGGATCTTGTGGCCGATGAATTCCTCGATGGCCTCCAGGGACAGGACGTAATGCTCGTCCGCCAGGCTGATCGCCTTGCCCGAGGCGCCGGCCCGCGCGGTCCGGCCGATCCGGTGGACGTAGTCCTCCGCATCTTGGGGTAGGTCGTAGTTGATGACGTGGGTGACCCCCTCGATGTGCAGACCGCGAGAGGCGACGTCGGTGGCCACCAAGATGTGGAGGCCGCCCTCCTTGAACGCCTGCATGATCTTCAGGCGCTTCCTCTGGTCCACGTCCCCGGTGATGGCCCGGGCGTGGTAGCCGACGCGGACCAGCCGATCCGCCAGCCGCTCTGCCTCGTGTTTCATGTTGGCGAAGATCAGGATCCGCTTCCCCTTCTCCCGTTCCAGCAGGCCGAGGAGGAGCGGAAACTTCTCCTCCCTCGTGACGTGGTACAGGACCTCCTCCACTCCCTCGACCGTGATCTGCTCCGGTGAGACCGACACCATGGTGGGATTGTTCATGCACTCGTAGGCCAGCTCCAGCACGCGGTGTGCCAGCGTGGCGGAGAAGAGGAACGACTGCCGCCGCTCCGGGGGAGGGAGCTGCCGGGCGAGATAGCGGATGTCCTTGATGAACCCCATGTCGAACATCCGGTCGGCCTCGTCGATCACCAGGATCTCGACCCTCTTCAGGGCGTAGACCCCTTGCTTGAAATAGTCGATGAGGCGGCCGGGCGTCCCGACGAGCAGGTCCACGCCCTCACGCAGGGACTCCCGCTGTTTGAGATAGTCCACGCCGCCGTACACGACCTGCATGTTCAGGCCGGTTTCCTGACCCAGGAGGCAGGCGTCATGATGAATCTGGACGGCCAGCTCGCGCGTGGGCGCCACGACCAGCGACCGGGGGGCGGAGAGGTCTTGAGGCCGGCGGTCCGGCTCCCGGAGGAGCCGGGTGAAAATGGTGATCAGGAAAGCCGCCGTCTTCCCCGTACCGGTCTGGGCCTGGCCCGCCACATCCCGGCCTCGGAGCGCAATGGGCAGCACCTCTTCCTGGATGGGCGTGCAGGCCGTGAAGCCGGCGACCTGGATCCCCCGCATGACCGGCTCCGGCAGGTTGAAGGACAGGAAGTCTTTGCTCATGATGTCGGGGGGTTCCCGGCTAGTCTGGTCAAAAGCGCCCTGGCGGTGGCGGGGCCGTGTCCCTGAAAGCGGTTGTTGGCAAACGCGAACACCTCGAGGCGTCGGTCGAGGTAGGTCCGGATCCGCCCGGCCCACAAGCTGAGCTCCCGCTCCCGGTCCAGGCGCACCCGGCTGAAATCGTCGGGGACGGCACTGCGCCTGCCCAAGAGGCGGATGTAGGAGAAGTCGGTAGTGACCTTGTCCAGCTTCGGCATGTAATACAGGTCGGCCAGGACCAGCGCCACCTTGTATTTTTCCAGGAGTTGATACAAGTCGTCACGCAGCCAACTTGGATGCCGGATCTCGACCGCGTAGCGGAGGTCCGGCGGCAACCCCTCCACGAAAGCCCTTAGGGCCGGCAGCGCCTCCACCCGGAAGCCGGCATCGAACTGGAAGACCAGCGGCCCCAGCTTCGGCCCCAGGCGGCGCATGACGTCGAGGAACGCGTCGAGTTCGTCGGCGCAGCCCTCGAGTCGCTTCTCGTGGGTGATGACCTGGGGCACCTTCGGCGCAAACCGGAAGTCCTCCGGCGTGGCGGCGTTCCAGGCCTCCACCGTCTTGGCCGTCGGGGTGCGGTAGAATGTCGAGTCGATCTCGACGGCGCCAAACCTCCGGCTGTAGGTCGCCAGAAAATCCCGCGGGGCCGTCCCGGTCGGGTAGAACGGCCCCACCCAGTCCGGGTAGGCCCATCCCGACGTGCCGACGTGGAGCTGGGGATGCACCGCCTGTGGCCAGGAGGCTGCTACGTCCTTCTCGAACAGGTCCACGGGTCCTTCCACGGTGTCTACCGTGGCAGAGTACACTTGTGGAGGCGAACCTGTCGAGGAGTTTTCCGGCGGGAAAGCCGTCCCCGGACAGAACGGACCTGACGGAAGCATGGCGGGGGTTCCCTGGACAGGTGGCCCGAGGCGGGATGCGAGACCCGAAACTCTGTGGGCAAGGCTGGGCGATGGCTGGGGAGAGGCCCGTTGCCTCCGAGGGAAAGATGCTCAGGCGGCCTGGCGCCCTCGCTCCAGGTGGGTCACGTAGCGGCGGAGCCCCTCGAAGAAAAGCCGTTCGTACTCCAGGAGGGCCTCCAGAGAATCCTCGCGGTCCAGCACCTCCAGCGTGGCCCACACGGCCGGCTCACACGCACGCATATATGGAATGGCGCCCTCGATGTATTCCGCCTGAAGGCGCTTGCCCATGGCGACAGCCAAGTCATCCAGGGGCATTTGATTCCGCGCATCCCTTGCAGAGTTGCCGCAATCACGTGCATCCGGTGCCTCTATTAGCACAGGCATGGGGCCCCTCCTTGGTCGCTTCCGATAGCCGGGTTTCGCTTTTCCAATCATCGATTGCTCCTTAGGTACCATACGCATGTTTGGGTGTCAAGAACTTTTCTATACTCCATAATATGCAATCCACGGACCGAATATTCAAGATGTAGTGGATATTTCTAGAAACACACCAAGGCCTAGGGGTATGGCGAGGCTGGATGAGCGGGACGAGCGATGAAATGTCGCGGAGGAATGTCTTAGGCAACCCGGGGATGCGAGAACGCGAGAACGAAGGACGGGCCGGAAGCCCCTGCCCCACGCGAGCGTTCGAGGTCGCGCCCGCCGGGCCCAACCGGGGCAGGCGCGTCCGGCCGAGGGTGACCGGGCTAGGCGAGGTTGAAGCAGACCATGCGGATGTTGGTCATTTCCTCGATGGCGAATCGGACCCCCTCGCGACCGAACCCACTCAGCTTGTTGCCGCCGTACGGCATGTGGTCCACGCGGAAGATCGAGGTGTCGTTGATCATCATCCCGCCGACATCCACCCGCTGGATGGCCTTGAACGCCTTGCTGATGTCCCGGGTGTAGATCCCCGCCTGGAGACCGTACGGGCTGTCGGCCAGCAGTTCGAGTGCCTCGTCAAAATCCTTGTAGGTGACCAGGGAGACCAGCGGCGCAAAGGTCTCCTGGCACATGACCTTCATGTCGTGCCGGACGTTGTCCAGGATCGTGGGCCACACGATCCGTCCCTCGCGCTTGCCGCCCACGAGGAGCTTGGCCCCTTGCCCGACCGCCTCGGTTATCCAGGCCTCGGCCCGCTTGGCCTCCTTCTCGTCGATCATGGGACCCACGTCGCAATCCTTGTCCAGGGGATTCCCCACCCTGAGCTTGGCCGTGGCTTCGACGAACTTCTGCGTGAACTCCTTGGCGATCGCCTGATGGAGATACAGGCGCTGCAGGCTGATGCAGATCTGCCCCGAGTTGGCGAAGGCGGACACGACGCAACGGGGAACGGCGGCGTCAATGTCTCCGTCGGCCTCGATGATGGTCCCCGAGTTGTTCCCCAGTTCCAGCGTCACCTTTTTCAGGCCCGCCCGACTCATGATGTGCTGCCCGACCGGAGGGCTCCCCGTAAAGGTAATCTTGGCGGGACGGGGGTCGGTGACCAGCCAGTCACCGACGGTGCCTCCCTCGCCGTAAATGAGGTTATAGGCTCCGTCGGGCAGGCCGGCCTCCATCAGGACCTCTCCGAGGCGAATGGCCGTGATGGGTGTCGTCGTGGCGGGTTTGAGGACGACGGTGTTGCCGGCGGCGAGGGCGGGGGCAACCTTGTGGGCCACGAGGTTCAGGGGAAAGTTGAAGGGCGAGATCGCCGCCACAACCCCCACGGGCGTCCGGAAGTAGAAGCCAAACCGCGCCTCCGCCCCGACCGAGGCGTCCATGGGTATCGTCTCGCCGTGGATCCGCTTGGATTCCTCGGCGGCGAACTTGAAGGTCTCCACCGCCCGGCCGACCTCGGCCACGGAGTACTTCCAGGCCTTCCCGGCCTCGCGACAGATGATGGCGGCGATGTCTTCTTGGTACTTGGCCAGCAGTTCCGAGGTCTTCTCCAGGATCTTGGCCCGGCGGTGCGCCGGCATCTTGGCGAACGAGGCGAAGGCGGCTTGGGCCGCGCTCACCGCCCGCGCCACATCGGTCCGGCTGGCGCGGGGAATCGTCCCGAAGGTCTCCCCGCTGTACTTGTCAATCACCGGGATGGTGTCCTCCCCGGTCTCCCACTTGCCACCGATCAGCATCCCGTATGTCTTGGCCATGGCCTGACCCTCCATCGAGAGAATGCCGTCCTGCGTGTCGTTGAAGCTCAGGAATCTTTCCTCAGGTCACGCTCGTACAGAAACAGGGCGCCCGCGCCCAGCACCCCGGACTCCTTCACAGGGTGGAGCCCACGAGGCAAGTCCGGTCGAACTTGAGATATGCCGGGGACTCGTGGATACTCCGATCCAAGATGGCCCAGCCATCCGGTCCCCCGTTGTTCATCGTTTCCTCGCGAAGGGGATGGTGGGGCGCGAAGAGGAGGCTCCCGGCCTTGGGAACCGTCATGAGGCCGGGCACGTGGTTCAGACAATCCCGGCAGAGGAGGAAATGGATCGCGCCGTCGGCGGACATGCGGGCTCCCGGAGGGCGAGAACGGTGATCGTCAGAGCGGAACCCTATCAGAGCAAGGATGATGCGTCAATTGGAGTGGGGGCGGCACGCCCGCCAGCGTGCGCGGTGGAAAAGGCCTGGCGGGGGAAAGGGGGGGCGATGGGGATGGTGCGATTCCTCGGGGCGGCCGTCGCGGTACTCGCGATGCTGGGGGTGGGATCAACCGCCGAGGGGGCGAAGTGGAGCCGGACGTACATCCGCCAGCTCCCGGATTCCGCCTTCGCGGCGATCGAGAGGACACCCGAGGGAAGAGCCATCCGACATCTTCCCCACCACGACGCCGCGGGTACCCTCGACATTCCTCACTTGTGCAACGCCCTTTCCAGGCTCGGCCAGGTGAAGTGGCGCGACCGCGCCAACGCCGAGCTGGCAAGACGACATCTCCAGGAACACCTGGAGCAGGTCGGCCGGACCTCATGTCGCCCCGGACGCAAGGCGGGTGAGGGGGGGGTGAGGAGCTTCTTGCTGACCTCAGATGGCTCGATGAAAAGGAGGTGGGTTGGGGGAGCAGGGGTGAGAGGAAGAAGGGGAGCGGAGCGCCGAAGGGGACGTCCCCGTTCCTGGGGCTTGACGCACAGCGGGGAACCCGGTATGGGTGCAGGGGAGGGAAGGCGTGGCGCCCGACATGGGACACGGGGAGAGTAGGATGGCCGCAGAACCCGATGACCAGGGGTTCATTCCGAGCATCCACAACTACTGTGACCGGTGGTGCGAACGCTGCCCCTTCACCAGCCGGTGCCGCGCCTACGCCATCGAGATGACCATTAGGATCGACGGCTTCGACGGCGAGCTGGCGCGCGCCGCAGCGGACTTGCCGGCGGATCCGGCCGAGGGATGGGCCGGCGAGGATTTCCTGGCCGAGGCGGAGGATGCTCTCTCAGATGAGGAGATCGAGCAGGAGAAGCTCGCGCAGGACGTGGCCGATGCCATAGCCGAGGTGCACCCGCTGACCGAGGGCGCCGATGGCCTCGCGAAGCTGGCCAAGCCGCTCATCGACGCGGCGGACACCAGGTTGACGGCCGGTGGACTTGAAACCGAGGCGTTCCGGGACCCTCTCGAAGTCTTAGCACACTACAAGTACTTCGTGGCTGTGAAGGTACGCCGGGCGCTCTCGGGCCGGGACAACCCTCCCATCCTCGACGATGAGGGGCGTCCCTTTCCCTCCGACGCGGACGGCAGCGCCAGAATCGCCTACCTGACGTGCGCCGCCGCCCGCGACGCCGCCCAGCGCCTGGCCTTGATAGATCCGGGGCTCGCTTCCCTCACAGCTCCCTTCACGCAGACGGCCGACCGGGTCTTGAATCTCATCGACGAGGCGTTCCCTGGCCACCGCTCCTTCCGCCGCCCCGGCTTCGACGACGCTCCCGAGGGATGAGGTACAGCACGCTGCTAGCCCTCACACACGATCCGCCCATTCCGGATTGCGATCGCCGCCCACATTAGTCCTGCGGGGGCGCGGTGGCGGCGGCGACGGACGGGCCGGGGGGCTCGGCAGGGGGCACCCGAGGCGGACCCCTCCGCACGATCCCGGTCGGGTGGGATTAGAGGGTGGAATTATGCGGCGATGGAGTCAGGTAGGCTATGGGCGCAGGCCGGCCAGAGCCCGAGGTGGGTGAGGATCTTCTTTTGGATCGTTCCGGGGGGACTCACCGCAGGTGAATTTTCTTGCTAATTGCCGGATTCTAGGAGAAGGACCCCGGAGGACAGATCCAGGCTCACCCGGAATCGCTCCAGGAAGCTCAGGCCGAGAAGGCCGACGATGCTGGGAGGGGCATTCGGGAGGTCGTGGATGACGGCGGAAACGTTGTGGGCTCTGGCTCCTGCGATATCCACCTCGTCCAGCAGGGCGAGCGGGGCCTGGATGATGCCGCTGGCCGTGGCCAGGTTGACGCTGCCTCCCCGGCTGGAAATTCCCAGCCGGCTGGCTGTCTGTCGGCTGACGGATGTGAAGGTAGCGCCGGTATCCAGGATGAAGTAGCCCGAGGCCTGGCCATTCACTATGGCGGGGACAAGAATCGAGGCCCCTCGTTTCTGGATCGGAACCTGGATCGCGATCCTGGCCGGTTCTCCCAGACCGTCCAGGGCACGGCGCGCCGCCGCTGCCAGCTCGGATTGCGGCCCGAGCTGGAGGACTCGCCGATACACATGCGCGGCGGCGGTTGCATCCCCGAGCAGCCTGTACGACTCTGCCAGGTACCATTGTCTTTGGGGGTCCCGGGGCGTGCGATCAACCGCCTCGATGAACTTTTCCAACGCCCACCGGTAGTGACCGCCTTGGAAGTAGTCCACTCCCTCCTTGAAGGCATCGGTCTGTGCCCGTGCCGTGGAAAGTACACCGGCCGCTGTCACTGCCATGATCCACACCAGCCATGCCCCCCATGGAGGGGCGCTTCCCATGCGTCTCATCTCACCCCAGCTTCCTCGGCAGCCAATCTACGATCCACAGTCACCCGCAACCAGCGCCCCTCCGAAGGATGGCACTCACCCTGCTGGGCGAACCTTGAAACCGCGAACCGGCATGACACCGGTCCCGGATTGCCCCGGCCAGTAATCTCAGCTACACTCCCCGCTGCTTCAAGTCGCCCTGCTGTCTCGACCACCATGGACGGTGGACCACCGGGGAGGGAATGAAGGATGATTCAACTCGAGGTCGGGCTGAAGAAGGCCATCGAATGGATCAGCCAGAGCCGCCAGGACAACCCGGGGAAGGGTCTCGCTTCGCTCATCGACGAGGCCTGCCGCAAGTTCGATCTCTCGCCCACGCAGGCTGATTTCCTGTATCGGCACTTCACCCGGTGATCCTTTCTGGAAGCTCAGCCCAAGGACAGGCTCGCCTCAGGGCGGAGGGTGCCTTCCACTCGATCGGGCCAGCTCGATTACCTCGCGGACGGCGGGGAGAAGAAAGACGTCCTCGAAATGGAACTGGGCGAGACCGGCGGCCAGGAGGTGAGCTTTTTCTCGGATGGAGAGCGTCCGCTCGATGATGACCCGCCGTTCCCCGTGCAGGACGCAGAGACCCCCCCGCCCGGGCAATTCCTCGGTGGCCAGCGTGGCGTAGGTCACGGGGATCTTCAGTTGCTCTGCCAGACTTTCCAGCGCCAGCAACAGCGCACCATCATCCATCACTGATTCTGCGTCTCCGAAGCAACGCGGACAGGCCTTGGACCGGGTATCCGGTTTGGCGTCCTTGTCCCGCCTGTCCGAAGGAGTCCGGCACCCACGGCACTGCCGTGGGTACCCGGCGGACCGGCGAATTGGCGGTTTTCAGCGGGAACGCAGGGCCTCGGCCACCCGCACAACCTCGCGGGAGGGCCCCACGTCATGCGTCCGGATCATGTGGGCGCCGTTCACGACGGCGACGGCCGTGGCTGCCAGGGACCCCGCGAGCCGCTCGGCCGGATCTGCCTGGCCCAGGAGCTGACCGATGAACGACTTCCGGGAAACGCCGACCAGCAGGGGGCGATCGAGGGTCTTCAGCTCTCCAAGCCGTCGCAAGACCTCGCAGTCCCAGTCGTACCAGGGAAGCGCCGCCTTGCGGAAGAACCCGATCCCGGGATCCACGACGACGCGATGCTCCGGGACTCCCACCCTCCAGACAATCTGCAGACTTTCCTCCAGGAAACCTCGCACCGTTTCGATCGGATCCCGCGCTTCCGGTGCGGTCTCCGACGCCATGAGGATCACGCCGCGCGCCCGCTTGGCCACGATCTCGCCCATGCCGGGATCGCGGCGGAGGCCGCTCACGTCGTTGATCACGTCGGCCCCGGCGTCCAACGCGGCCAGCGCCACCCGGCTTCGCGTGGTATCGACCGAGAGGGGGAGGGAGGCCACCCCGCGGATGATGCCGATCGCCCAGGTCACCCGCTGGATCTCCTCCGCCTCGGGGATCTCGGTCGGGAGATAGGGGGCCGTGGACATGGCCCCGATGTCCAAGAGGTCCGCCCCCTCGGCCGCCATCCGCTCTGCCTGTTGCTTGACCGAGTCTTCTGTGGCGGCCACCGAGCCCTGGTAGAAGGACTCCGGGCTGACGTTGATCGCACCCACGAGGCGGACGGGAAACCCGTCACCGACCTCGACCCCTGCGAGATTCGCATAGGCGGTCACGCCGTATTCTCCCTCTGCGACTACCCGTCCCGCCCGTTCAGTTCTTCCGGCCCGTTCGCCGCCTGAAAGACGAACGGCGTCAGGAGGATCGGCCCTGACGCCGTCACAGCCGAGAAGGCTCCCCCCCCGCCCGCCCGTCAGGCCGGCTTCTTGTCCGGAACGATGAGTCGCAGCATGTCAATCGGGAGCGGGAAGATGATCGTGGAGTTCTTCTCCGCGCCGATCTCGGTCAGGGTTTGCAGGTAGCGGAGCTGGATGGTGATGGGCTCTGAGGCGATGATCCGCGCCGCCTGGGCCAGCTTATCAGCAGCCTGCAGCTCGCCTTCGGCGTGGATGATCTTGGCGCGCTTCTCCCGCTCCGCCTCCGCCTGCTTCGCCATGGCGCGCTGCATCTCCTGGGGCAGGTCGATGAACTTCACCTCCACGGCGCTGACCTTGATCCCCCAGGGCTCGGTGTGCTCGTCGATGATGCGCTGGAGTTTCTGATTGATCCGGTCCCGTTCCGACAGCAACTCGTCCAGCTCCGATTGGCCCAGGACGCTGCGCAGGGTGGTCTGGGCCATCTGAGAGGTGGCGAACAGGTAATCCTCCACCGCCACCACGGCCCGCTCCGGATCCATGACCCGGAAGTAGATGACGGCGTTCACCTTGAGCGAGACGTTGTCCTTGGTGATGGTGTCCTGGGAGGGCACGTCCATGGCCACGGTGCGCAGGCTGACCTTGACCATCTTGTCGATGATGGGGATCAGCAGGATCAGCCCCGGCCCGTTCCCGTTCCCCCCGGGATTGAGGAGGGCCTTCGCCAGCCTCCCCAGGCGGAAGATAACCGCCCGCTCGTACTCCCGCAAGACCTTCACCGCACTGGAGAGGATGTAGAGGAAGACAACGATGATGAACAGCGTCGTGAGGCCCGCAAATGGCAACAGGTTCATCCCGACCTCCCTGTCGCGACGTGCGGGGATGCCGCCGTCGCGCGCTGGACGGGGACGACCTTCAACGTGAGGCCGTCGATCCCCGTGACCCGCACCGATTCCCCGGATTCCACCTCCCCCGCGCCCTCGGCCGTCCAGAGTTCCCCGCGGAGGAAGACCTGTCCGCGTGGCGCCAGGCGCATCCGCACCACCCCGACCTCCCCGATCAGCCCCTCAATCCCGGTGACGGTCCGGGCCCGCAGGGCCTTCACCCCGGCACCCACCACGAAGAGGAAGAAGAGCGCCGTGGCGCCCGCGCTCCCCAGGATGGCCCACAGGGAGATGCGCATGTAGGGGGCCGGGGCATCAATGAGCATCATGGAGCCCAGCACCATGGACGTGAGGCCCCCCAGGGTCAACACCCCGTGAGAGACCACCTTGATCTCCGCGATGAACATCACGATGCCCAGCAGGATGAGCAGGACCCCGGCATAGTTGATGGGCAACTGGGAGAAGGCATACAGGGCCAGGATCAGGGCGATCCCACCCAGGACCCCGGGCAGGATGGCCCCGGGCGTGCTGAACTCGAAGTACAGGCCGGCCAGCCCCACCATCAGGAGCAGGTAGGCGATCGTCGGGTCGGTGATGATCTTCAGGATCTTCTCCCGAAGATTCAACTCGCCACGCTGGACGACGGCGTTCTTGGTCTCGATCTTGACCTTGCCTGCCGCCGTGGTGACCACCCGGCCGTCAATCGCCAGGAGGAGGTCGTCCAGCTTCGGGCTGATGACGTCTATGAGCTTGGCCTTCAGCGCCTCGGTCTCGGTCTTCGCCGTGGCCTTCCGCACCCACTCCTCCGCCAGGTCAATCGGGCGCCCCCGCTTCTCCGCGATGGTGCGCATGTAGGCCGCGGCGTCGTTGGTGACCTTTTTCTCCATGGTCTTGTCCATTTGGCCACCCATGGCGACGGGTGCCGCGGCGCCGATGTTCGTCCCGGGGGCCATGGCGGCGATGTGGGCCGCCACCGTGATGAAGGCCCCGGCCGAGGCTGCCCGCGCCCCGCTGGGGGCCACGTACACCACGATGGGCCGCTCGGCCGCCAGCATCTCCTTGATGATGACCCGCATGGAGGTGTCCAGGCCGCCCGGCGTATCCAGCTCGATGACCAACGCGGCCATCTTGTCCTTCTCGACCTCCTTGATGGCGGTGACGATATAATCGGCGGAGCTGGGGGAGATCACGCTCTCCACCCGGATGACCTTGACCTGGCCCGCGGAGGCTGGCAGGGGTGGAGTGAGCAGACAAATCCCGAGCGCCACCAAGAGGGCCCTGGCAACGAGGAACGCGGAAGATATGTCTGACCTTCGCATAGACATTCGGAAAGCCTGTGACCGACGCAACCGGGCCGCATTATACCATACCCAGATGCCGCAGGATAGCGGGGGCAATGCGGCTGATATCCGCGATGCCGGCCGCCGCTTCCACCGCACCCGCGCCCCAGAGGAGGGTGGGGACCCGGTTCCGGGTGTGTCGCTTCGTGGAGAGGTCCTCCAGGTTCCCATGATCGCTGGTCAGGACAACCAGGTTCGTGGAAAGATCTATGCTGGAGAGCACCGCATCCAGGCAGGCCTCCAAGTCCTCCAGAATTTCCACCCCGCCCGCCATGTCCTGGGCATGGCCGGCCCGGTCCGTCAGGAAGTGTTCATACATGGTAAAGGTGTGGGCCTGGGCCAGGCGGGTAAGATTGGCTCCCGCCTCCCGGGGGGTGATGGGCGGCAGGAAATGTCCCCGCTCGGGCAGAAGCCGGTTGGTGAAATCGTGGAAGAGGGCGTCCCCCCGGGCCAGATCGGCAAGGGTTCGGAATCGGAGTCCCGCCTGCAATGTGGCCACCGTGCTGACCGAGAGAAACCGCGGAAGTTTTGTCAGGAACTCCGGAGTGTAGGCGTTGGCGAAGGTGGCCTCCCCGCCGGCCGCCTTCACGCGGCTGAAGAGGGACCGCCCATCTAGCAGGGCCGCCAGGGACTTCGTGCAGGGACCGTTGATGTGCCGGCCGACTGCCGCGGGAGCGTTGAGGCCCGTCAGGATGGTGGTCTGGCCTGTGGCGCTCTGGGGGAGGCCCGGGACATCCAGGCACGCATCCGTCGCGATGAAGCGCGCCGCCGGGTCCGGCGCCAGGGCTGGCGCCGGCTGATCCCGGAAGAGTTGGAGCCGTTTGAGGCGCGCACGGGCCACCGGGTTCTTTCGCGGGTCCTCTTCTCCCAGACCCAACCCGTCGATGAAGAACAGAAGAACGCCCATGTCTACCTCTCACTCAAGGCGTTCGGCAGTTCGATGGTTCGATAGTTCGGTGGTTCTCTCCAGCAGCGAAGAGCCGAACGGCTGTCACCTCCGGTGAAGGCCCGAACAGCCGAACCGCCGAACGTTTCAAGATTACCGAGCCGCGAAAAACCGGCGAAGAGCCTCACGCGCGTTGGTCACCGGGCAGGGCGGCAGACTCTCCAGAAAAGCCCGGCCGTATCCCCGGGAGAGCAGGCGGCCGTCCAGAATGCACAATGCCCCCCGGTCCTGCCCGCTGCGGATCAATCGGCCCAGGCCCTGCCGGAGGGTGATGATCGCCGACGGGAGTTGATAGTCTCGGAACGGGTCGCCGCCCTGCCGCTGGATGTGCTCGAGGCGGGCCTCCAGGATCGGATCTCCCGGAAACCCGAAGGGCAACTTGTGGATGATCACACAGCTCAGCGCTTCCCCGACGACATCCACGCCCTGCCAGAAGCTCCGCGTGGCCAAGAGGACCGAGGCCACCTCCTCCCGGAATCGATCCAGCAACTGTGTCCGGGGCGCCTGACCCTGCACCATCAGGGGGAAGGGGAGCTGGCCGTCCAGGAGGCGGGAGGTCGTCTCCATCGCCTCCAGGCTGGTGAACAGGACCAGCGCCCGCCCCTGCGTGATCGTGAGGATGGCGCGGATCTCCTCCGCCGCAGCCTCGACGAAGCCCGGACTGCGGGGGTCGGGCAGGTGGCGCGGAATATACAGGATGGCCTGGCGCTCGTAGTCAAAGGGGGAATCCACGTGGAACTCCCGCGCCTGCTGGATGCCGAGGCGGGTCCGGAGAAAGTCGAAGCGGCCCGCCGCCGACAGGGTGGCCGACGTCAGGATCACGGCGCGCGCCGATTCCAGGATGGTTCGCCGGAAATCCGTCGAGACGTCCAGAGGCGAGACGCGGAGGAGGAGGGCCCGACCCCGCCGCTCGGACCAGCGGACCACGGGCGGCCCGCCGGAAGAGTTCTCCTCCGAGCCCTCCCCGTCGAGAAACCCCCGCAGGATCCGGGCCTGCTCCCGCGCCCGCCGCGCGCAGGCCAGCAGGCCTTCGGGCTTTCCGGCAAGCCCCTGGATGAGGTCGTGCAGCAGGATCAGGCCCTGAGTGAGGTCGAGTCCGGCCGTGCGGTGAGTCCCGTCCAGGTCCTCCGGGCGAATCCGGTGCGTCCCCTCGGGCAATTCCAGGCCTCCAAAGAAACGCGCCGATGCCTCTGCCAGACGGCTGAGGTGCCCGGGGATGGCCCGATCGTCAGCGGGAGCACCCGTCCACTCGCGGTGGGCGTCCCGGATCAGGCGCTCGACCCGGAGATTGCTGGTCTCCACCCCGAAGAAATCGGTGGCCACGTCCTCCAAAAGGTGCGCCTCGTCCAGGACTAGCACGTCACAAGTCGGAATCACCCGGAACTGCGTGCTGTCCCGCAGGACGGCGTCGGCCAGGAGCAGGTGGTGATTCACGATGACGAGGTCGGCGGCGGCTGCCTCTTGCCGCATCCGCGTGAGGAAGCATTGGTCGTAGTCCTCGCAGGACGTGCCGAGGCAGGTCTCAGACCAGGCAGCGATGCCCTCCCAGAGGGGATCGGGGTCGGGGAGAAACGCCAGTTCGGCCCGATCGCCCCGTTCCGAGGTGGCGGACCAGGCCTGGATCTTGAGCAGGGTCGTGCGCTGGGACCGCGTATGCGTCTCCGCCAGCGCCCGGCGCAGGTTCCGCCGGCACAGGTAGTTCGCCCGGCCCTTCATGAGGCTTACGGGAAGGCGTCGGGGCAGCACCGAGGCGAGGAGCGGGATGTCCTTGAAGAAGAGCTGGTCCTGAAGGGTCTTGGTCCCCGTGGCCACCACCGTCTTCCGCCCGCTCAGCAGGGCCGGGGTGAGATAGGCCAGCGTCTTGCCGGTTCCGGTCCCGGCCTCGGCCAGGAGGATCTCTCCGTTCGCGATGGCTTGCTCGACCGCCAGGGCCATCCGGAGCTGGGCCGGCCGCTCCTCGAACTCCGGCAGGACCTGTCGAAGCGACCCCCGTGATCCCAAGATGGCCGCAAGGGCTGTGTCGTCCTCGGCATCCAGCCGGTGGGAACTTTTTCTGAGGGCGTTCGGCGGTTCGACTGTTCGGCGGTTCGGTGGTTCAGGACCCATTCCGGACCTCGAATTCCTGAAATCGCCTGAGCGGACCCCCCCGAATTTTCTTGAGTGCCCCCGCGAGGACTAGGCTGGGATTCTCGGCGATTCTTGGCTCACCACACTACAGGCCCTGCGCCTTGGCGTCCGCCCACAGGGCGTCCATCTCCTGCAGGCTGGCCTGTTTGAGGGAGCGGCCGCTCTTGGCGAGCGCCTCCTCGATGTAGCGGAAGCGCGCGATGAAGCGGGAGATGGTCTTGCGCAGCGCCTCCTCCGGATTCACCGCGATGAAGCGGCTGAGGTTGACCAGCGCGAAAAGAAGATCCCCCATCTCCGCCTCTATCCGGTCCGTGCCCTGGGCCTGCATGGCCGCCCGCAGCTCGGCCAGTTCCTCCTCCACCTTCCGGAGGACTGCCTGCGCCTCCGCCCAGTCAAAGCCGACGCGGGAGGCCTTCTCCTGAAGGCGGTGGGCCCGGAGCAGGGCCGGCAATTCGCGAGGGACCCCATCCAGGAGCGAGGCCTGGCCCTTCTCCCGGCGGCGCTCCGCCTGCTTGATCTGCTCCCAGTTGAACAGGACCTCCTGAGCCGTTTCGGCTTTGACGTCCCCGAACACGTGGGGGTGGCGTCGCCTGAGCTTGTCATTGATGGTCGCGAGGACGTCGGCGATGCTGAAGGCCCCAGCCTCCTCCGCCATCTGGGCATGGAAAACGACCTGGAGGATGAGATCGCCCAGCTCCTCACGGAGCTTTCCCGGAGCCTGCTCGTCAATGGCCTCCAGGACCTCGTAGGTCTCCTCGATGAGGTAGGGCTTGATGCTCTCGTGCGTCTGCTCCCGGTCCCAGGGGCACCCCCCCTCCCCTCGCAGCCGGGCCATGATCTCTACCAGTTCAGCGAACAGCTCGCCGGATGTCTTGGACACGGACGTCGCTCTCCTGTAAAGGCCGTGTATCGGGTCGGCTATTGCTGCGTCGCAGAATTTCTCATCATCATACTCCGGCCCTCGGAGCCGATGTAACGCTGACCTCGGAAAGTAACCACTAGCCTGTCATTGTCTGAATCTCCGCGTATCGGAAGCAGTCCACGGCGTGATCGTTGACCATCCCCACCGCCTGCATGAAGGCATAACAACAGATGATCGGGCCGACGAAGCGGAACCCGCGGCGCAGCAGGTCCCGGCTCATCGCCTCGGATTCCGCCGTGCGTGCCGGGATTTCCCGCAGCGACCGCCACCGGTTGACCCGGGGACGACCGTCTACGAACTGCCAGAGATAGGCGTCCAGGCTGCCGAACTCCTCCTGGATGGCAAGGGCCGCCCGGGCGTTCGCGATCGCCGCCTGGATCTTGAGCCGGTTGCGGATGATGCCGGGGTTGCGAAGCAGCCGCTGCACGCGTCGCCCATCGTACCCGGCCACGGCACGGATGTCGAAATGATCAAAGACCTCCCGGTAGCCGTCCCGCTTCTTGAGGATCGTCTCCCAGCTCAGCCCGGCCTGGGCCCCTTCCAGGACTAGGAACTCGAAGAGGCCGCGCTCGTCATGGAGCGGCACGCCCCACTCCGTGTCGTGGTACGCGATGGAGGGTTCCGTCCTGGCCCATGTGCACCGTCGCTGCATCCTCTGGCTCCGCTCGCCGCAGCCCCTCACCCGAGGGTGCATTGTATCTCCCGGCCCCCCGCGACGCCACTCACAAACTCCTCTGGTACCCTGAGGGTCGCACCAGTTGGACGGGGACGCCCAGACGGATAGGGGACGCCCATGAAGATATGACTTGCCCTCCTCCATCGGCTGTGCTACCTCTCGCCCATGCCCCGCCACGCCCGCCTCGACGCCTCCGGTGCCCTGCACCACCTCATCTGCCGCGGGATTGAGCGGCGGTCCATCTTCCGGGATGATATGGACCGCGCGGCCTTCCTGACGCGGTTGGCGGAGCTGCTCACCGCCACAGGGACGCCCTGTTACGCCTGGGTCCTGCTGCCAAACCACGTGCATCTCCTGCTCCGCACCGGGGCGGTGTCCCTGGCCACGCTCATGCGCCGGCTCCTCACCGGGTACGCGGGCACCTTCAACCGGCGGCACCGCCGCCATGGCTACCTCTTCCAGAACCGCTACAAGTCGATCCTGTGCCAGGAAGAGCCCTACCTCCTGGAGCTCGTAAGGTACCTCCATCTGAACCCGCTCCGGGCCGGGGTGGTGAAAGACTTCCGCGCCCTCGACCGCTACCCCTGGAGTGGCCACAGTGCGCTCCTCGGTCATGTCGCGCGCCCCTGGCAGGCGGTCGGCGATATTCTCGGGCACTTCGGCCCCACCCCCCGGCGGGCCCGGGCCGCCTATCACGCTTTCGTCGCCGAAGCAGCCAGCCAGGGCCGGCGGCCGGAGTTGACGGGGGGCGGCCTCGTCCGAAGTGCCGGGGGCTGGCGGCGGCTGACGGCCCTCCGCCGATCGGACCTCCGCCTCAAGGGGGACGAGCGCATCCTGGGGGAGAGCGAGTTCGTGGACGCTGTCCTCCACGCGGCCCACGAGCAGCAGGAGCGCCGCGAGCGGTTGCAGGCCCGCGGCCTGGATCTGACGCAGCTCCTCCGCCGGGTAGCCGCGCTCTGCACCCTCGCGCCCGGGGACCTGCTGGGCCCGAGCAAACTTCCCCAGCGCGTCCGGGCCCGCAGTCTCCTCTGCTACTGGGCGGTGCGGGAACTCGGGCTGCCCGGCACCGTGGTGGCGGCGAGGCTCGGCCTGACCCAATCGGCCGTCAGCCGGGCGGTCCAACGGGGGGAACGGCTGGCGGCGGAGCAGGGGTTCCGATTGGGCATGGAGAGAGATTCATAATTTCATGGCCGTCCCCTAATTCCGTCCCCTAATTCCTGGAACCTTCGGCCGGCATCCTCCACCAAGTGATCGTGCGGGGCCTGGAGGGGCGGGCCATCTTCCGGGATGCCAGCTATCGGGAGGATTTCCTCGCCCGCCTCGTCATCCTGGCGGAGCACGGGGCGCTGACCGTCTAGGCCTGGGCGCTCCTCCCGAACCACGCCCATCTCCCGCGACGCCCCGGGGTGGGCCCGCGAGAGTGAATCCCCGCGAAATCGCTTGACAGTTCCGTCAGGACAACTATCCTTAGCGGCGCAGTCTTCACGGCCAGCAGAGGTCCTGCCATGCCAGAGTGGGCGGTACAACGGCGTTTCACCCGCTTCCCCATCGTGCTCCCGGTCCTGCACAGGCCCAAAGGTCACGGGGCCGCCAGAACCGGCGTGGGCTGGACCCGCGACGTGAGCGGCGGGGGCACCTGCGTGCAACTGGCCGAGCAGCTCTCACACCGCGTGCCCCTGAATCTCCGGCTCCAGACGGACCGGGGCCCCATCGAGCTGGAGGGCGAGGTGGCCTGGGTCGGGGACCCGCCGAAGGCGGGTGGTGGCATCCTGCATGGCGTCGCCTTCACCCACGTCGCGCCCGACCAGTTGCACACCCTGCGAGAGTTGATCATCTCCAAGGGCAAGGTGCGGAACGCGGGTGGGGTCCGCCTGCCGCTGGAGGTGTCCATCACGTGCCACCGGAAGGGTCACGCAGCAACATCGCTCCAGGGGCGCACAGGGAACATGAGCAAAGGCGGCCTCTTGCTGTTCCTGCCGCATAGCTATCCCGCGCGCACGACCCTGGAGGTCACCCTTCACAGTCCGGCCGGACCGCTCACGGCCGAAGGGGTGGTCGTCTGGAACAAGCCCTCTGTGGGGCAACAGCTTGGAGAGCCGATCCCCCACGGCTTCCGGTTCACCGCGCTCGGGTGGTCCAGGGCCCTGGCGCTGGGTCTCTTGCTGGCTGATGCGGCGTAGGAATCCGCTCGGGGCGACTTGGCCTTGCCACCCCGGCAGGGTCTGCCACAGGCACCGCCCGACGGGCAAGGCGTGGATCGCCATCCTCACCGGGGGCGTGTTCCTGTTCACTCCCATCGCCTTCAGCCACGCCGCGGTGTATGGCTATGTGGACGCGGAGGGCACCGCGCATTTCACCGACGCGCCGACCAAGCCGTACTTCCGGCCTCTCCCCGCCTTCGGCCTCCCCCGAGGTGTGAACCTGGGACGCGGCCAGTACGCCACCCTCATCAACCAGATCGCCCTGGAGGAGAGGGTGGACCCAGGGCTGGTCCGCGCCATCATCAAGGCCGAATCCAACTTCGACACGTATGCCCTCTCGCGGAGAGGTGCCCGCGGCCTGATGCAGCTCATGCCGGGTACCGCGGGCCGCTACGCCGTGGCCAATACCTACGATCCGGAAGCCAACGTCCGCGGCGGCGTCCGGCATCTTCGCTACCTCCAGGACCTCTTCCCCGGCCGGTTGCCGCTGGCCCTCGCCGCCTACAACGCCGGAGAACAGGTCGTCCTGCGCTATGACCGGGTCCCGCCCTATCCGGAGACGCGCCGGTACGTTGACCGTGTTCTGGGAATCTACGGGCGCTCCGATCTGACCGAGGAGCCTTCCAGGGCCCTGGCATCGCGCCGGAGAACTCGGACCAGGGTGGCTCAAGACGAGCCCTCCGCCCCGACCGTGTATCGGACTGTGGATGCCGACGGCATCCCGCAGTACACGAACATTCCTCCGGTCGTCCGGTCCTCCCCGGGAGCCACCCCCTGACCCCGCCGGACCGGCGGTCCCGCGTCCCGCTCTTGGCGGGATTTTCCCCTGCTCATCCTCCCGGCCTTTTCCTTGACAGGCCCCGGCCCCAGGGCTAGACTGCCTCGATTGTCGGCGGGTTCAGAAGCGACGCACACATCGCGGGAGAGGAACGCCTGTGAAGCGGCTGAGTGACGTGGATCCGGAGATCGCGGAAGTCATCCGACTGGAGACAGAGCGGCAGGCGTCGAAGCTGGAACTCATCGCGTCGGAGAACTTCGTGAGCCCGGCCGTCCTGGAGGCGGCTGGATCCCCGCTGACCAACAAGTACGCCGAAGGGTACCCGGGCCGACGGTACTACGGCGGCTGCGAGTTCGTGGACCGGGCGGAAAGCCTCGCCATCCGACGGGCCAAGCAGCTGTTCGGGGCGGAGCATGTCAACGTCCAGCCCCACTCCGGGGCCCAGGCCAACATGGCCGCCTACTTCGCCGTCCTGAACCACGGGGACACGATCCTCGGCCTCAACCTGTCCCACGGCGGCCACCTCACCCACGGCAGCCCCGTGAACTTCTCCGGGCGGTTCTTCAAGATCATTCCCTACGGCGTGGATCGGGAAACCGAGCGCATCGACATGGCCGAGGTGTGGCGCCTGGCGCGGGAACACCGGCCGAAACTGATCGTGACCGGCGGCAGCGCCTATCCCCGGACCCTCCACTTCGCCGAGTTCCGGGAGATCGCGGACGAGGTGGGTGCGCTCCTCATGGCGGACATCGCCCATCCCGCCGGGATCATTGCGGCCGGCCTGCACCCGTCCCCGATCCCCCACTGCGACCTGGTGACGACGACGACCCACAAGACACTGCGCGGCCCCCGGGGCGGCATGATCATGTGCCAGGCGGCCCATGCGGCGGTGGTGGACAAGAGCATCTTCCCCGGGATGCAGGGCGGCCCGCTGATGCATATCATCGCCGCCAAGGCGGTCGCGTTCCAGGAGGCGCTGACCCCGGAATTCCACGCGTACCAGAAACAGATCGTGGGCAACGCCACGGCTCTGGCCGAGGCCATGCTGTCTCACGGTTTCCGCCTGGTGTCCGGCGGCACCGACACCCACCTGATGCTGGTCGATCTCACGTCCCAGGGCCTGACGGGCAAAGCCGCGGAAGCGGCTCTGGACAAGGCGGGGATCACCGTGAACAAGAACGCCATCCCCTTCGATGGGAAGCCCCCCACGGTCACCTCCGGCATCCGGCTGGGGACGCCCGCCCTGACGACGCGGGGCATGCGGGAGGCCGAGATGCGGCAGGTGGCGGCCCTCATCGCCGAGGTGGTGGCGGATGTCGAGGATGCCAGCCGTCAGGCGCGCGTGGCGGCCCGGGTGCGGGAGCTCTGCGCCGAATTCCCCCTGTACCCCGAGCGGCTGGCCCCGTAAGCCTCCCGCCCCTTCGGAGCGGTTCCGGTGCGCTGTCCCTATTGTGGCCACATGTCGGAGAAGGTGGTGGACTCCCGCGAGGGGAAGGACGGCGGGGTCATCCGCCGCCGCCGGCAGTGCCTGCAGTGCCACCGCCGGTTCACCACCTACGAGCGAATCGAGCAGATCCACTTCATGGTGGTGAAGAAGGACGGGCGCCGCGAGCCCTTTGACCGCCACAAGCTGCTCAGCGGGTTGCTGAAGGCCATCCAGAAGCGGCCCGTCAGCGTGGCCCAGCTCGAGGCGATCGTGGACGATATCGAGGCGCGCCTGGCGGAGAAGCCGGATCGGGAGATCGCCTCCAGCGAGGTGGGCGAGCTGATCATGAAGCGCCTGCACGACCTGGACGAGGTGGCTTACGTCCGCTTCGCTTCCGTCTACCGCCAGTTCAAGGACGTCCACCAGTTCGTGGAAGAGGTCAAGGGCCTCCTCAATTCAGGCAAGAAGCACAAGGAGTAGTTGAGGGGGATTCCCGCCGACCGCCCGCGCCGTTTCGACCCATGCGCAAGTTCTATCCGATGCTGGTGGACCTCACGGGAAAGCGCTGTCTCGTCGTGGGCGGCGGGAGCGTGGCGGAGCGCAAGATCACGCTCCTGATCGAGTGCGGGGCCGACGTCGAGGTAGTCAGCCCGACGACGACCTCGCGCCTCGCCGCCCTGGCCGCGACCGGAGCGCTACGCGTGCGCCGGCGGCGCACGCGGCCCTCGGACCTCGCCGGCGCGTTCCTGGTGGTCGTGGCCACCGACGATCGGGAGGTCAACCGCGAGGTGGCGGAGCGCGTGCGCGGCGCGGGGGGCTTGGTCAACGTGGCCGACGATCCCGAGGCCTGCACCTTCCTGGTGCCATCGGTGCTGCGACGCGGCGACCTGACCATCGCCATCTCGACCGGCGGGGGCAGCCCGGCCCTGGCCAAGAAGCTCCGCCAGCGGCTGGAGCAGACCGTCGGCCCGGAGTACGAGGCCTACCTCTCGGCCCTGCGCCTCTTGCGGGAGCGGGCGCGCCAGGCCATCGCCGACCCCGAGGCCCGGCAGGCCCTCTTCCGGCGGGCCGTCGAATCGGACCTCTTCGAGCGGGCCGCGCGGGGAGACGCCGCCGCGGTGGCCGCCTGCATCCAGGAACTCCTCCAGGCCGCCCCGCACGCGACGGCCGGGAAGTAACGGGCGGCCATGACCATGGATCACTCCCTGTTTTACCTCGCCGTCCTCGGGTATCTGCTGGGCACGCTGCACTACCTCCTGCACATCGTGACCCGGAGGGTTGCCATCGGGAAGGTGGCCACCTGCTCGACCCTGGCCGGCTTCGGCGCTCACACCCTGTCCCACATCGTCCGCATCTACACCCTCGGCCGGCCGCCTTTGGGGAGCCTGTACGAGAGCCTCTCCTTCTTCGCCTGGGCCATCGTCCTGATCTATCTCGTGACCGAGTTCCGCTACCAGAATCGCGTCATCGGGGCCTTTGTCCTGCCCCTGGTGCTCCTGGCCGCCCTCACCGCGGCGGCCCTGCCCCGCCGGCTCGCCGAGCTGGGGCCCGCCTTCCAGGGGATGGGACTCTGGATCCACGTGGCCCTCGCCATTCTCGGCAACGCCGCCTTCGCCCTGACCTTCTGCACGGGGCTGATGTACATCCTGCAGGAGCGGCAGCTGAAGTCCCGGCACCCGGGGAAGATGCACATCCGCCTGCCGTCGCTGGAGCTCCTGGACGATGTCGGGGTGAAATCCCTGCTGTTCGGGTTCCCCCTGCTCACGCTGGCCCTCATCACCGGATCCATGTGGGCGGAGCACACGCGGGGCTCCCTCCTGCCCCTGTACGGCCGCGAGACCTGGTCCATCCTGAGCTGGTTGATCTATGCCGGTCTGCTGTACGCGCGGCTGTCCGCGGGCTGGCGCGGCCGCAAGGCCGCGATCCTGGCCATCATTGGGTTCTGCCTGGTGCTCTTCACCCTGATCGGTGTGAGCGTGATGCGCGGGGGACGTCCCCTCTAAGGGGCCGGAGACGAGTCGGTCGTCGTCATGGAGATACTGGTCGTCGGGTTGAGCCATAAGACCGCGCCCATCGAGCTGCGCGAGCGGCTGTACGTCGCGGAGGCGGATCTCCCCAAACCGCTGGAACTGCTGGGGAACTCGCCGGAAATCGCGGAGCGGATACTCATCGCCACCTGCAACCGGGTGGAGGTGTACGCGGTCGCGGCGGGGGCGGTCCCGAAGGCTGTCGAGGCCATCACCGACTGTCTCGCCGCCCACCACACCCTGGACAAGAATCGCTTCGTGGGCCTGCTGTACACCCACACCGCCGCCGAGGCCGTGCGGCACGTGTTCCGGGTCGCCTCGAGCCTCGATTCCATGGTCGTGGGCGAGCCGCAGATCCTGGGCCAGGTGAAGGCCGCCTACTCCGTCGCCCGCGCCCAGGAAGCGACCGGCATCATCCTGACCAACCTCCTGGAGCAGGCCTTCCACGTCGCCAAGCGCGTGCGCACGGAGACCGGCATCGGCAGCTCGGCCGCGTCCGTCTCCTCGGCGGCGGTTGAGCTGGCCCGGAAGATCTTCGGCGACCTGGCGGGCCGGAGCGTCCTGATCATCGGCGCCGGCGAGATGGCGGAGCTGGCCCTGCGCCACCTGCTGGACGACGGCGTCCGCTCGGTCCTGGTGGCGAACCGGAGCTACGATCGCGCCGTCGCCCTGGCCCAGCAGTTCCACGGGCGCGCCGTGACCTTCGAGAGCTTCCGCCAGGAGATGGTGGGAGCCGATATCGTGATCAGCTCCACCGCCGCGCCTCACGTGATCCTGAAGAAGGAGGACATGCAGCCCATCATCCTGCAGCGCCGCCACCGGCCGATCTTCCTCATCGACATCGCCCACCCGCGCGACATCGACCCCGCCTGTAACGAGCTGGACAACGTCTACCTCTACGACATCGACGACCTGCAGGCGGTGGTCACGGCCAACCTGAAGGAGCGGGAACGGGAGGCGGAGCGGGCCACGACCATCATCGAGCGGGAGGTGGGGGTGTACCTCACCTGGCTCCGCTCTCTGGATGTGGTCCCGACCATCCTGTCCCTCCGGCAGCGGGTGGAGGAGATCCGCGGCGCGGAGCTGCAGAAGGCCCTCGGGCGGCTGGGGGACATGACCCCCGAGCAGCGCGAGGCCATCACCGCCATGACCCACGCCATGGTCAACAAGCTCCTTCACCAGCCCATGACGGAGCTGAAACGGCGCGCGGCCCTGCACGACGGGCACCTCTACACCAGCGTCCTGCGCCGCCTCTTCGGCCTGGAAGAGAAAGACACGTGAGCCGCGATGGAAATGCGGAATGGCGAACACCCAGAGGGTGCCCGAATGCTGAATCCTTCTGAGGGCCCGGATTCCGCATTCCGCACTCCGCATTCCGCATTGGTGATCGGGACGCGGGGGTCCCCCCTCGCCCTGTGGCAGGCGAACTACATCGCGGAGCGGCTCCGCGCGGCCTTTCCCGGCCTCAGCATCCGCCTGGAACCCATCAAGACGACGGGGGACAAGATCCTGGACGTGCCCCTGGCCAAGGTGGGCGGCAAGGCCCTCTTCGTCAAGGAGATCGAAGAGGCCCTGCTGGATCAGCGGGTGGACCTGGCGGTCCACAGCATGAAGGATGTCCCGACGGAACTCCCCCCGGGCCTGGCGATCAGTGCGGTCACCGAGCGGGAAGATCCCCACGACGTGCTCATCTCCCGGACGGGCGCCCGCTTCCGGGATCTGCCCTCGGGGGCGCGGGTGGGCACGAGCAGTCTCAGGCGCCAGGCCCAACTGCTCCACCGCCGGCCGGACCTCCACATCATCCCGCTCCGCGGCAATCTGGACACCCGGATCCGCAAGCTGGCCTTGGAAGGACTCGACGCCATCGTGGTCGCCGCGGCGGGGGTCAAGCGCCTGGGCCTGATGGAGCGGATCACCGAGGTCCTCCCACCGGAGATCAGCCTCCCCGCCATCGGCCAGGGCGCACTGGGCATTGAGATCCGACAGGGAGATCCGACAGCGACAGGGAAGGTGGCAATGCTGGATCATCCGGACACCCACGTTGCAGTGATGGCGGAGCGGGCCTTCCTTCGCCGCCTGGGTGGCGGATGCCAGGTCCCCTTCGCGGCCCATGCCCGGGTCGCGGATGATCGGCTTTTCCTCCGGGGCCTGGTGGCGACACCCGACGGCAAGCAGGTGATCGCCGGCGAACGACAGGGGAACCGGACTGAAGGCGAAGCCGTGGGAACCGCCCTGGCGGAGGAGCTGCTCTCCCGGGGGGCCGCCGGGATCCTCCGGGCCCTCCTGCAGGCAGGGTGACGAGGGCGATTGTGGCCGAGGCGCGCGGCAAGGTCTATCTCATCGGGGCGGGGCCGGGGGACCCGGGCCTGCTCACCCTCAAGGGCAAGCGCTGCCTGGAAGAGGCGGACGTGGTGGTGTACGACCACCTCGCCAATCCCCGGCTCCTTCGGTACTCGAGATCCGATGCCGAGCTGATCTTTGTGGGCAAGCAGGCCGGCCGCCACACCCTCCCCCAGGAGGAGATCGGCCGTCTCCTGGTCGAGCAGGCGAAACTCGGCAAGGTGGTCGCCCGGCTGAAGGGGGGGGATCCCTTCATCTTCGGTCGCGGGGGCGAGGAGGCCGAGGACCTCGTGGCCGCGCGCATCCCCTTCGAGGTGGTGCCCGGTGTCACCGCCGGGGTCGCGGCTCCCGCGTATGCGGGGATTCCCCTGACGCATCGGGACCTCACCTCCACGGTCGCCTTCATCACGGGACACGAGGACCCGACCAAGGACGCAACCAGCATCGCCTGGGACAAGATCGCCACCGGGATCGGGACGCTGGTGTTCTTCATGGGGGTGGGGCAGCTCCCCGAGATCGCGGCGAAGCTCGTGGGCCACGGCCGGTCGCCGCAGACACCGGCCGCGGTCATCCGCTGGGGCACACGGGCCGAGCAGGAGGTGGTGACCGGGACGCTGGCGGACATCGCCGAACAGTGCCGGGGCATGAAGCCGCCGGCCCTCATCCTGGTCGGGGAGGTGGTGGCGCTTCGCGAAAAGCTTCGCTGGTTCGAGGCCATGCCGCTGGCCGGGAAGCGGATCCTGATCACCCGGGCGCGCGAGCAGGCGAGTGCCTTTGCGGCCGTCCTGGAGGCGGCCGGCGCGGAGGTCGTGGAGTTTCCCACCATCAGCATCGTCCCCCCGGAAAGCTGGGCGCCCCTGGATGCGGCCATCGGCCGGCTTCGCGAGTATCAGTGGGTCATCTTCACCAGCAGTAACGGCGTCCGGTTCTTCCGGGATCGGCTGCAGCATGCGGGGCGCGACGTGCGGGACCTCCACGGGATCACGATCTGCGCCATCGGCCCGGCCACGGCGGCCGCGCTCGCGACAATCGGCGTCCGGGCCGACCTCGTCCCGGCCGAGTTCAAGGCTGAGGCCCTGCTCGAGGCCATCCGCACCGTCCCCGGCGGCGCCGACCTCCGCGGCGCTCGGGTCCTCCTGGCCCGGGCCGCCGAGGCGCGAGAGGCGCTCCCGGAGGAGTTGACGCGGCGCGGGGCGCAGGTGGACGTCGTGCCGGCCTACCGGACGGTCCGGAGCACCCCCGAGGCGGAGCCGGTCCGGGCCATGCTCCGTGACCGGAATATCCACGCCGTCACCTTCACCAGCTCCTCGACGGTCAAGCACTTCCTGGAGTTGGTCGGAGAGGAGGCCCGGGACCTCTTGCGAGGGGTCGTCGTCGCCAGCATCGGCCCGATCACCGCCGAGACCGCCGCCCGGCGCGGGATTGCCAGCGATATCGTGCCTGAAAACTACACGATCCCCGCCCTGGCTGAGGCGTTGATACGACACTTCCACACGTCCGGTCGGTGAGCCCCCTCGGCAGGTAGGACTTCTCCAGCCCCGTTTTCCTTGACAAGTGTCGATTTTACAAGTATTTGTGAGGCCGTGGGTGCTCTTGTGCCGGTGCTGCGGGTCTTGCCCAGCGCCGGTTTTTATTTCTGGAACAGAAGCTGCATTTTTCTCGCTGTTTGCGAACGAGTCCGAAAAGGATGCAGCCATGCCGGTCCCCGTCCTTGATCTGAAGACCCAATACCAGCGGCTTCGGCAGGCGATCGACGACGCGATCCGCGGCGTCCTGGAGAGCGGCCACTTCGTCCTGGGGCCCAACGTCGGGGCCCTGGAAGAGGAACTGGCGACCTTCCTCGGGGTCCGGCAGGCCGTCACGCTCGCCTCGGGCACCGACGCCCTGCACCTGGCGATCCGCGCCTGCAGGATCGGGGGGGGAGCCTACGTGCTCACATCCCCGTTCACCTTCGTGGCGACGGCCACGGCCATCTCCTACACGGGCGCGCGACCGGTCTTTGCGGACATTCACCCTGGGACCTTCAATCTGGATCCGGAGCGGGTCGCCGAGTATCTTGCCGGCAAAGGCCCAGGGCCCCGGCCTGAGGGCCGGGTGAAGGCGATCCTGCCGGTACACCTGTACGGGCTGCCGGCCGCCATGGATCCCCTGCTCGCCCTTGCCCGGACGCACCGGCTGAGGGTCATAGAGGATGCCGCCCAGGCCATCGGCGCGGAGGTCCGCGGGCAGAAGGTGGGCAGCCTCGGGGACGTGGGCTGCTTCAGCTTCTATCCCACGAAGAACCTCGGGGCCCTCGGAGACGGCGGCCTGGCCACGACGCAGGACCTGGCCCTGGGCGAGCGGATCCTCCGTCTGCGGAGCTACGGGGGACGAGATCGGTACGTCCACGAGGAGCTGGGATTCAACAGCCGCCTGGATGAGATCCAAGCGGCCATCCTGCGCGTCAAGCTCGGGTGTCTTTCCGAATGGAACCGGCGGCGGCGGGCGATTGCCGGCCGATACCGGGAGGGCCTGGTGGGACTGGGGATCGGATTGCCCGGGGAGATCCCGGAGTCCATCCACGTGTATCACCAGTTCACCGTCCGCGTGCCCGACCGGGACGGGGTCCAGAAGCGCCTGGCCGACCTCGGGGTTCGCACCACGGTCTACTATCCCGTTCCCCTCCACCTCCAGCCGATGTACCGGGATCTTGGGTATCGCGCTGGCGACTTCCCCGAGGCGGAGCGGGCGGCGCGAGAGGTCCTCTCCCTGCCCATCTACCCGGAGATGACCGATGCCCAGGTGGACGAGGTGGTGGGGGCATGCAAGCGATCCCTCTGAAGCACGAAAGCCGACAGGGACAGGGACAGCGAGAGGGACGGAGACGGGGTAGGAGAGAGCGATGAGCGAGTTGACCGGAACGATCCTGGTGACGGGCGGTATGGGATTCATCGGGTCGAATTTCACCCGCCACCTCCTCACCGCCCACCCGGCCGTCCGGGTCGTGAATCTCGACAAGCTGACCTACGCCGGAAACCCGCGCAACCTGGCGGATTGCACGGGTAACGCCCGCCACGTCTTCGTGCGCGGCGACATTTGCGACGAGAAGGTGGTGGCCGAGGTCCTGAAGGCCCACGGGGTCGAGACCATCGTCCACTTCGCCGCCGAGACCCACGTGGACCGGTCCATCCTGGAGGCGGACGATTTCATCCGGACGAATGTCCAGGGGACACGGGTCCTCCTGGATGCGGCCCGGAAGGCCGGCAGCCGCCGCTTCCTGCACATCTCCACGGACGAGGTGTACGGGAGCCTGGGCCAATCGGGCGCCTTCACCGAGGAGTCCCCCCTGCTCCCCAACAGCCCGTATGCCGCCAGCAAGGCGGGGGCGGATACGTTAGCCCGGGCCTCTCACCGCACCTACGGCCTGCCGGTCATCATCACCCGGACCTGCAACAACTACGGGCCCTACCAGTTCCCCGAGAAGTTCATCCCGCTGATGATCGTGAACGCGCTCCGGGGCGATCCCCTTCCCATCTACGGCGACGGCCTGTACGTGCGGGAGTGGCTGCACGTGGAGGACCACTGTCGCGCCTTGGCGTGCATCCTGGCGGCGGGTGAGATCGGCGAGGTGTACAACATCGGGAGCGGCGAGGAGCGGGTGAATCTGGACGTCGCCCGAGACATCCTGGCCCTCACCGGGCAGCCCGAGTCCCTCCTCCGGCACGTGAAGGATCGGCCCGGCCACGACCGGCGCTACGCCCTGGACTCCGCCAAGATCCGCCGCCAGCTCGCCTGGGCGCCAGCCGTCCCCTTCCGGGACGGTCTGCGCCAGACGGTGGAGTGGTACCGGGCCCATGCGGCGTGGTGGCAGGAGATCCTGTCGGGAGACTACCGGAGCTACTACGCGCGGCAGTACGGCGCGGGCAGCCAGATGGGCACCCAGGGGGTACCCGAATGA
>CAZNWB010000023.1:0-16837 GCA_964576535.1 uncultured bacterium
CAGGCGCCGTGGTGAATACGAGTCCGACGCGGTACACCTTCCCCGCCTGCTGCGCATCGGCGACGAGCGGCGCCCCGACCACGCTGAGGGCGAGCGCAAGGACGAGTGTCAGCGTCGGCCCATTCCGCAATCCGCATTCCGCATTCCGAAATGGTTTCACTGGATCACCTCGTCCGCGCGGATCAGGACGGACTGTGGAATGGTCAGGCCCAAGGCCTTCGCCGTCTTCAGGTTGATCACCAGCTCATACCTTGTCGGCTCTTCCACGGGCAGGTCGGCGGGCTTGGCACCCTTGAGGATCTTGTCGACGTAGACTGCGGCGCGTCGGCGGAGATCGTTCCAGTTCGTCCAGTAGGACATAAGGCCGCCGGCCTCCACGTTATTCCTGTCTCCGAACATGGTCGGCAGCCGGTTCTTTGTCGCGAAGCCCACGATCAGTTTGCGGTGAGCCCCGTTCAGAGAGTTCGGCAGCACGATGAGGGCGTCGGCGTGCTCTTGGGTGATCATGGCGAGGGCACGGTCGAAGTCGTTCGGACTTCTCACGTCCGCAGAAAGCAGCGCCACGTTCAACACCCGGGCTGCGTCCTGCATCCTTGGGAACCCGCGGGCCTCCGGTGGGATGCTCATATCATGAAGGGTGGCCACACGGGAGACCTTGGGAGCAGCCTCCTTGAGGAGTTGGAGCTGTTTGCCAGCAAAACCGGAGCCCGGATTGTTGGTGACCCCCGTGACGTTCCCCCCAGGCCGCGCAAGGCTCGCCACCAGCCCGAGCTCCACCGGATCGGCACTGCCGGCCATGACAACGGGGATCGTCGCGGTGGCGTTCTTAGCTGCTTGGGCTGCTGGCGTCGTGATCGTTACGATGACGTCCACCTTGAGGCGGACCAGCTCGGCTGCAAGGTCAGGGAGCCGCTCGAGCTTGCGCTCCGCAAATCTGCCCTCTATGACGACGTTCTGGCCTTCGAGGTATCCGAGCTGCCGCATCGCGTCCAGGAAAGCCTGCTCCACGACAACGCCGGCAGTGAGATAGCCTATCCGGTACACCTTCCCGACCTGCTGCGCATCGGCGACGAGCGGCGCCGCAAGCAGGCCAACGGCCAGGGTAAAAAGGATTGTACAAACCCGACGGATCATAGGGACTCCTTGCCGTCCGCCTCCAAGCCTCCTGGCCTCCCAGCTTCTCAGCTTCATTGGATCACCTCGTCCGCCGGGATCAGAACAGACTGGGGGATGGCGAGACCAAGAGCCTTGGCGGCCTTCAGGTTGATAGGCACATTTCCACCTTCTCAGGATGGTACCCCGCCGCCCGCTTCGCCTGGCGCGGAGCACCGCCCTACTCCCCGGCCTACCTTTCCACCGCAAAGGCCCCTGGCGGGACTGGCCCAAGGGCCTTGGCGTATCGTTTCCGCCGCGTTCGGCAACCAATCAGGGAAGAGTCCCGACGATCTTCCGGTACTCGGCTTCCGGAAACGCCTTGAGTGTGGTTGTCCGGATGTTTCCGAGGGAGCCGGACGCGAGGGAAAACTTCGCGATCACGTCATCGCTTGGGGCTTCGGCAACGATGGCAAGATCGTAGCTCCCCATCGTCAGGTAGAAATCCTTGATTTCGCCCCCCAGAGTCTTGAGCATCTTCTTCGCCGCGTCCAGGCGCTTCGGCGAGTCCTTGATATTCCGAATTCCCTGGTCGGTGTAGTTGATGAGGATGATGTACGTCGCCATGGCTGACCTCCTTGTCTGAAGACATGCCTACTAGGAAGGTGCTCCACTCCCCCGGGGGCGGTCCAGCACCTGACGAACCGTCTCCAGGAAATCTTTCACGCTGATCGGCTTGGTCTGCAAGCCGTCGAACCCGGCGGCCAGGATCCTCGGTCGGTTATGGGTCATGGCCGATGCGGTGACCGCGATGACAGGGATTGCCTTCGTCCTCGGATCGGCCCGCAGGGCCGCTAGGGCCGTGATTCCGTCCATGCCCGGAAGCTGAATGTCCATGAGGATGAGGGCAGGCCGGGACTCCTGCGCGACTCGAATCCCCTCCTCGGCTGTGTCGGTCTCCAGAGTCTGGTAGCCCGTCACCCGGAGGACTTCTCGCATCAGCTTGCGGTTTTTCTCGTTATCTTCCGTGATGAGGATCAGCTCGCCGGCCATGGCCGCACCGGTAGGGTGAAGGTGAAAGTGGACCCCTTGCCCATTTCGCTCTGTACCCAGATCTTGCCCCCGTGCAACTCGACGAACTTCTTGGCCAGCGCGAGTCCGAGGCCCGTCCCCTCGCGTTTCTGGCTTTTTTCACTCGCTATCTGGAGGAACTCCTCGAAGATCGCCTCATGATATTCCGGGGCGACCCCGATTCCAGTGTCGCTGACCGAGATCGCGACACATCCGGCGGCCAGCGCGGCGTTGACCCCGACCCGCCCCCCATCCGGGGTGAACTTCACCGCGTTGGAAAGGAGGTTCAGGAGGATCTGCCGGAGCTTCCGCTCGTCAGCCACAAACTCGCCGAGCCTCTCATCCATGGTGAGGCGGAGTGTGATCCCATGGCGGCTGGCGCGCTCCCGAACCAGGGTCATGGCGTTTTCGATTGCCAGCGGGAGGTTGAAGCAATCGAGCATGAGTTCCATGCGGCCTGCCTCAACCTTGGAGAGATCGAGGATGTCGTTGATGAGGGAGAGAAGATGGCGCCCGGACGAAAGGATGTCCTGGAGGAACTCGGCCTGCTTCTCGTTCAGCTCACCGAACAGCCGCTCCAGCAGCAGTTCGGAGAAGCCGATGACAGCGTTGAGCGGCGTGCGCAGCTCGTGGGACATGTTGGATAGGAATTCCGACTTATGTTGCGAGGCGGCCTCGAGCTGACGGTTCGCTACCTGTAGCTCCCGGGTCCGGGCTTCAACGTTTGCCTCCAATTCCTCGGCGTATTGCCTCACCTGCGCGTACAGCGTGGCGTTCTCGATGGCGATAGCGGCCTGAGCGGCAAGTCGGCTCAGGATCTCTTGATCTCCCGGTGTGAAGATGGTGGGACGCCGATTGGCTACGTACAGAAGGCCGATCGTCTTCCCCTTCAGAGGGATCGGGACTACCAGAGTGGAGACGATGCCCTCGCCGCGGACAAGCTCATCGTACTCGTGGCTGATGCGCCGGTCTTGGGAGTAGTCCGGGGTCATGAGGGGCTCGCCCGTCGCGAGGACGTATCCGCCTGCGCCCCGCCCCGGGGTTATCTCAAGACCTCGTAGGATGTCGCCTCGGTCGCCCACCCCGGCCACGATAGTGGCAACGCCCGTCACGGGATCATACGGGGCCAAGTACGCGATGTCGGTCTTCAGGAGGGCCCGAGCATGGCGGGAAATGGTGTGCAGGACGGCGTCGAGGTGTAGGGTGGAAGAGATGTCGCGATCGATCTCCTGGCGGGCCTTCAGGGATTCCCCCATGCGGTTGAAGGCCTCGCCCAGCTGCCCGACCTCGTCCTGCCCCTGCACCGTGATCTTGCGGTCCAGGTTCCCGGCCGCGATCTCCTGGGCGCCCTGGACGAGTTCGCCGACTGGGCGAGTGACGCTGCGGGCCTGCCAGGTAGCCAGCGCTAGGCTGGCCGCGAGTGCCACGACGCCCAGCCCAAGGATGGCGTTTCGCGTTTGGCGTAGCAGGCGCAACTCGCTCTCGAAGGAGATCCCGATCCGCGCCACCGCCCGGCGCTCGTCTAGGAGCAGAACCGGCGCGGCGAAGTCGTACAGGGGCTCCCCTGCATCCGAACGCGTCTCCTGGACCAGTGCCTCGGTCGCCTCCAGGGTGCGGCGAGTCAGGGGGTCCTGGAAGATCTCGCCAGTGCGATCCACCTGGCTGTGCATTAACACGCGCCCGTTCAGGTCCAGGACCATGGCGTACCGGACGTCTGGCTGACGGACCAGGCTTCGGACCAAGGCCCGGAGGGAGAGAAAGTCCCCGGTGATCACGCCCTGCACGCTGCTGAACGCGAAGACCCCGACCAGGCTGAAGCCCTTCTCCTGCGCCGTCTTGCGGAGGGCGGCGTTCTGGACCATGAGGACGACTGGCAGCAAGAGAGCGAAGAGGGCGGTGATCAGGACGACGATTTGCAGGGTGAGGCGGGCCTGGAGGCGCAAACCTGCGTACCAACCCTGGACGCGACCGATCCCTCTCATGGCGCAATGCCTCAGGGGATCTCCACCCCGGCCAGCTTGTCTTGTGGCAGCCCGTACAGGTTGAGCGTCAACCCTTTCACGCGGGTGTTCACGGCCGCCATCCCGATCCGATGCACAAGGAAAAGCGCCGGGACGTCATCCACGATCAAACGGGTCGCATCGCGGTAAAGCTGAAGGCGACGCGCCTCGTCCATGGGCTGTCGGGCGTCTGTCAGCAGCTTGTCAACTCGTGGGCTAGCAAAGCGCCCGAAGTTATCCTGCGACTGGGAGTGGAACAAGGGGAAAAGGAGTCGCTCCGGGTCAGGGGTGCTCACGGACCAGTTATAGAGGTAGAGGTCGTGGTCCCCTTTCTTGCGTTCTTCGTGGAAGTCCTTCCAGCTTGGTGCTCGGAGTAACTCGGCAGTAACACCCACCTTTTCCAAGTCGGACCGGACGGCATGGATGATCTCGGACCAGACCTCAATAGGGTTGAAGTAAAGCAGTCGCAAGCTCAGCCCCGAGCCTTTTCCTGCCTCTTTCAGGAGCGTTCGCGCACGCTCCGGATCATAGGCCGGCTGGGAGATCGCGGGGTCGAACCCCCCGGAGCCCGGCGGGAGCGGACCCCTCGCGGCGATCATGGCGCCGCGGCCAAGCACGGTCGCCAGCCGCTCCCGATCAATCGCTCGCACCACCGCCTCACGCACCCGACGGTCCTTCAGGGCAGGGCGATTCAGTTGCATACCGAGGAACATGGTGTTGAGGCCACCAAACCTGACGAGGTTCACCTGGGGACTCGCCCTGAGCAGCTCGAAGAAATCCGGAGGAACATTGAGGAGGAGGTCAAATTCACCGGCGACCAGCCGCTCCACCATCTCCTGATTGATGACCTGTGTGGTGAATCGGATCCCCTGGAGCTTCGGCCGTCCATGCCAGGATTGTGCGAAGGGTGTGAGCGTGATATAGCCGCCCTCCCATCGTTCAAGACGGAAGGGGCCTGTCCCGACTGGGCTGCGGGAAAGGTCGCCATTATGTGCTCCAAGCGCCTGGGGGCTCACGATCTTCACTAGGGCAAACTGGTGTGGACGCGCATAGTGCGTTGTAACTGCAATGGTGTGGGAATCAAGAACGCGGATCTCCTTCACCCAGCCGGACAGCACTGCTTCATAGGCATTGGGGGGAGTTGGGCTATAGAAGGTGGAACTCCGGAGGTATTGCCGCTGATAGCTTGCTTTCACCGCTTCGGCGTCCAGCAGGCTGCCGTCATGAAAGCGGACGTTCTTCCGCAGGCTGAAGGTGTAGGTCAGGCCGTCCGGACTAGCCTCCCACCGTTCGGCCAGCGCCGGAAGCATCTGCGTCCCATCGGTCGAGAGGTGCGTGAGGGCATCATAGAGAGGCCACATCGCCTGGTCGTCTTGAATGCGATTGCTCTTGGCTGGATCCAAGGAGATGGGCTGGCTGCCGATGAGGTGGACAAAGGTGCGCTCCGCCGCGAAAGTCGGTGCTGCCGTAAGCCCGACGAGAAATATGGCAGCGAGGCCACGAACGGCGAGGCTTCTCGCGCGCTGCGCAAGACGTGTCGATGGCCGGAACACGGAATTCACCTCCGCATGACCTCGGCCGACGGGTTCGCGAACGGTCTGTGGCTCCCGGATCTTCTCCAATGGGAGCACCTCCGTGGGTCCCAATTTCAGGATACGATTTGATTACCGCAATCTCATGAGAGAATCAGGACCCTCCCCCGCCCTTCCACATCCTAAGCCGATCAATTCGCATACCGACACAAGAGTGAGCCTAGGTCCCATTACCGCCGTTCTCGAATTCAAAGGCAACCGACTTACTCATCGTCTGAGCGAAGCGGTCGAGATCTGCTCTCCGTATTGCGCCCGAGAGTTCGATGGTGATCCGCACCTGCAGCCGGTCCGACGGGAGCTTCTCCAGCCTCTGTACTCCATCGGGGCCTTCCAGCACCTTCGGCGTCTTATTCCAATGCGTTCCTTTAAGAGGTTCTACGACCTTGTACTCTATCCCCTCCATTGTCACTTTCTCTTCTGGCATGACTCCCTCCTTCCCACGAGCAGTGTTACTGGGTTGGTAGACCGGACACATCGACCTGAGGCGCTGGAATGGGGAGCTCAATCTCGCCCCAGTCATGCTTTGCGATTGCCTTATGGTTTCTCTTGAACACCCGGAACCACCGACCTCGCCAGTTGCCTTGTCGGAAGCTCGTGAGGTCTTGCTGATTCAGCGTGGCCGACTCAGGAAAGAGGTGATGTTCGGAGACCTCCGAATCCAACTCCCTTCCGCACAGAACGTGCACCAATTCGTGGAGGAGGACGGCGGCCAGACGGCGATCTCCTGCTGTGAACGTGCGATCCGTCAGCCAAACACAAGCACTTCCCGTATAGGCCCATGGACCATTGGGTCTTGGATCATAGGCTATCACCGCGTAAGGAGGCATGGCCATGGTTGGATTCGTCCCTTGCCCATTCAACATATCCTCCAAGTCCCGCTGAAGGTTTTTCGGGAAGTTTCTCGTTGACCCCAGCGCCTTCTTGATGAGCTCGACAGCTACTCCTAGTTGTGCCCTCTGAGAATTGGAGAACTGTGTGTCATAGATCAGCATGCCAGCACCTCCTCCGTGGGATATTCGACCCGCACGGGAGAAGACCTTGCTCCGATAGCATCGAAAAGCATCCAGGGTGTACCTTTCTGTAGCCACCGCAAGCTGGCTCCTCCCAAGACACCCCTGAACCTTTCGCGTGTGCCGCATTCACCTCCTTCCTCAGAAACCGTCGGAATTTTCGAAGGCGCCGATCTGACCTGTAGCCTAAGCTGTTTTGCGGTCGAAGATGTTTTTCGGCAGCGACCTCGAGATTAACATCCGCTGGAAGAACTCTAAGCATGGATGATGCCAATAAAAACACGAATGCCCTCGTCGATCTTCTACGCAATCAACGAGGGCGTAGGAGAACAGGACAGAGACCCAGCCGGAAAGCATCTCCCGACTCCCCCAGGCCGGACCGTTTTCAATATTGGGATACGGTGGACTCTATGCGAAATCTGGACGTGGTGTCAAGGGCTATTCGCTGGGTCAGTTCAAGGTTTCTGCCGAAGCTGTCTCGGGTTACGCTTCCTATTTGCAAAACCTGGCCAGTGGGTGGCGAGAACCGAGCGGGTCGGTTAGAGCAAAACGTCAAGCATCTGGCAGCAATGAACGCGTGGCGTGCAGCGCTTCCCTCGCGACGTCCTCGGGGTTCCGCGCCCACGCCGCGGGGTTCGGCGCCTCGTAGGTGAGATAGCCGCGGTAGCCCTTCTTCACCAGGCTCTGGAAGATCTCCCCAAAGGGAACCTTGCCCTGGCCCGGGGGCAGGCGATCCAAGGTCTTGCCGGGCTGCAGGCCGTTCTTGGGCACGTCGCTGTACTGGAAGTAAGCGATCTCATCGGGGGCGAGGTCTTCGAGCGCCCGCGGGTCTCCGCCGCTCCGGCCGAAGTGGTAGGTGTCCAGCAGCAGTCCGACATCCTTGTGGCCGGCGCGCGCCAGGACGTCCCGGAGGCGCTCCAGGCTGTTGAACTGCTCGGCCACGGAGTTGAACTCCAGGCCGAGCCGGACGCCGTGCCTTGCGGCGATATTGCCGACCTCGCGGATACTGGCGACGGCCTGCTGGACCTGACCCCGCCCGGGGTCCACGGGGCTCATGATCGTCCTGCACCGGAGCTCTGCGGCAGCCTGGCAGGACTCGTCAAACACCTGCAAGAGGCGCTTCCGCTCGGCACCCTCGGCAAACATCCAGCCAAGCTCGACCCCGACGCAGGCCACCGGCAGACCGCTCGCCTTCACGAGGTCGAGCACCTGTGCGGCTGACTGGCCTGCCTCCTTGGCCCGCGTGAAGTCCACACGCCGCAGCTCGATGGCGTCCCAGCCCGTGGACTTGGCAATGCGCAGTACGTCAGCCAGGGGTGTCGTATCCAGCGTCCACGTATGCAGCCCCAAGCTTTTCCGCATCGCCCTTCTCCTCTTTCTAGATAGTCGACAAACCGCCGCAGGATGCCTCTCTTTCTGGTGGCGGGCTATCCGTACCCTGGGAATCCGCGCGGTCAGTCAGTGGCGGTGGAGTGCAACGGGGATAGTCTGCCGCGTCCTGCAATCGCCCAACAGGGTCGCGGCACAGACCTAGTGGAAGCGCCCCGCGACGGGTTTGCCGCCGAAGAACTCCTCCAACACCTCGTCGTCGTCCAGGAAATCGCCCAGACGGTGGTACCGGCGCACGCTGTCCACCCCCACGGTGAACCCCAGGTAAAAGGCCGTGGCCTCGGCGGCCGTCATGGAGGTCTTCTGGGCGATGGTATGGATCGTCCGCTGCATGTCGGGGAAAGACTCGCGGCAGCCGCCGCAGGTCCCGGAGAACCGAAGCTCCAGTTCCCCATTCTGATTCCGGACGATGCTCACGTGTTCTTCGTTGTCCCATCCGGGGAGGAACAATCCGGCCACCCGTCCCTTAGTCTTCGCCATGCTCCCTCCATGACTCGTGCGCGCCCACTTGCGGGGGCTCTTATTATATCCTAGCAACGTCCGGATGGAAGGGAGTGCTTCCCCCGGTGATTTTCAAGCCCGGATGCCAGGTGACCCGCCGTCCGGGGGGCCTGAATTCGGGAGGACGTGGACCGTGCCCGCCGGGAAATCGAAGGCCACCTGCGTCCCCTCGGAAAAGAGTCCGTGCTCGAGCGGGCTGTAACTCACGGCCAGCAGGAGGGTCCGCTCCCAGTCGATCTCGTACTCGGCCGTGGGGCCCAGATAGATGGCCCGTCGAATGGTCCCGGTAAATGGCCGCGTGGCAGCCCCGACACCGGTGACAGGCGTAAGCCGGATCGTCTCCGGTCGCACGACCACGGCCGCGTACTCCCCCACCCGGAAGCCCGCCTGCCGGTACGGAACGTTGAGGGACCGTCCTCCGACGTCGATCTCGAGGCTGTCCGGGGTAACGGCCTTCACCTGCCCCTCCAGGAAGTTCACGCGCCCGATGAAATCGGCGACGAATCGGTTGGCCGGATGCGCGTAGATCTCCAGGGGGGTCCCGACTTGCTGGACCCGTCCTCCCTCCATGACGACGATCCGGTCGGACAGCGCCATGGCCTCGGCTTGGTCGTGGGTCACGTAGATGCTGGTGATCCCCAGGCGACGCTGAAGCTTGCGCACTTCGCCCCGCATCTGCTCGCGCAGCTTCGCGTCCAGGTTGGACAGAGGCTCATCGAAGAGGAGGACCCGCGGCTCCGTGATGATGGCCCGGGCCAGCGCGACGCGCTGCTGCTGTCCGCCGGAGAGCTGCTCCGGCGACCGGTGCTCCAGCCCGGACAGTTCGACGAGGTCCAGGATGTTGCGGACCCGGGATGCGATCTGATCCCGGGGGGTGTCGCGCATCTCCAGGCCGAAGGCGACGTTCTGGGCCACGGTCAGGTGGGGGAAGATGGCGTAGCTCTGGAAGACCATGGCGGAGTTGCGGGCCTGGGGAGGCTGGTGGGTGACGTCCTGTCCGTCCATCAGGACCCGGCCCGAGGTGGGCGCCTCGAAGCCCGCCACCACCCGCAGCGCGGTGGTCTTCCCGCAGCCGGAGGGGCCAAGGAGCGTGATCAGCTCTCCGTCCTTGACGTCGAGGCTCATGCCGTCCACGGCGATGACGACGCCGCCCGGCCGCCGCGGATCCTCGAATACCTTGGTCACATTCTCCAGCACCACGCTCATGATTCACTCATAGCGGTCAAAACCGGCCAGCATGAGAATCAAGCCAACCTCAATGGGAACCACAGAGTTCACAGATTACGCAGATCATTCCGGAAGGGTTTGTTCCGTGAATCTGCGTAATCTGCGTAATCTGCGGATGAATATGTGGTTCATTCCCCTCATCCAAACGCAGCCTGATACCGGTACTCGAACAACTGCCCCAGGATCAGCCGGATGATCCCGATGGCGACGAGGACGATGAGGATCAAGAGCACGCTGAAGGCGGCGGCCGCGCCGAGGCGACCGGCCTCGGTCTGGGACAGGATCTGCACCGTCATCAGGTTCCAGTCGGCCGAGACGAGGAAGATGGCGGCGCTGATAGCGGTCATGGCCCGGACGAAGGAGAAGACCAGTCCCGAGAAGAAGGCCGGCACAAGCAGGGGCAGGGTGATGCGCCGGAACGTCACCTGCGTGGATGCGCCGAGATTCGTGGCCGCCTCCTCGATGGCCGGGTCGATCTGGCGCAGGCTGGCCATGCCCGACTGGATGCCCACCGGGACGTAGCGGAACACGAAGTTGGCGATCAGGATCAGGGCGGTGCCCGTGAGGAGGAGGGGGCGCTGGTTGAAGGCCAGGATGTAGCCGATGCCGATGACGGTGCCGGGGACGGCGAAGTTCAGGATGGACACGAACTCCATGGCCTGCCGCCCGGGGAAGCGCCGGCGAATCACCAGGAAGGCGATGACCATGCCCAAGAGACCGGCCAGGGGGCTCGAGGTCACGGCGATGATCAGGGTGTCCTGGATCGCCTGCGCCCCCACGCCGAACACATAGCCGAAGTTCCGGAGCGTGAAGCGGTGGTCGGCCCCCCACGCCCGGGAGAAGGCCCCCACCAGGATCGTGGCATAGAAGAGCAGCACGAACAGGGCCACGGCCACGCACGTTGCGAAGAGGGCCCACTGCATCGGTCGGCTCACCGCCCGGATCACCGCCCGGGTGGGCTTGCCGGTGACCGTGACGTACCGCTTCCGCGAGACCCAGTAGCGCTGGACCAGGAAAGTGGTCACCGATGGCACCAACAGGATTACGGCCAGTGCGGCCCCGCCGGGCAGATCGTACATCCCGGCGACCTGGAGGTACACCTGAACCGACAGGACAGGAAAGCCGCTCCCGCCGAGGATCAGGGGGTTGCCGAAATCCGCGATGGACTCGATGAACACGATCAGGAGCGCACTGGCAACTCCCGGAAGGCACAGGGGAAAGGTCACGCGCCTGAACGCCCGCCAACGGGTGGCCCCCAGGTTCATGGCGGCGTCCTCCAGCGTACCGCCCAGGGATTCCAGGACCCCGCGCAGGGTCAGATAGGCCACAGGGAAGAAGGTGAAGACCTGCGCCAGGAGCAACCCACGCAGGCCGTAGATGGCGAACTCCTGCAGGCCCAGCAGCTGCCGGGTGATCACGCCGTTGTTGCCGAAGAGCAGGATGATGGCCAGCGCGCTGACGAAGGGCGGGGAGATGATGGGCAGGATGGCGGTCAGCGTGAAGAACGCCTTCCCGGGCACATCGGTCCGCGTCAGGGTAAAGGCAAACAGGAACCCGATGGCGGTTCCCCCCACGGCCGTGAGGATGCCCGTGAGGACGCTATTCAGGAAGGCCTGGCGGATGAACCAGCTTCCCAGGAATTCCCGATACAACCGCGGGGAGAGGGCGCCGTCGGGGAACAGGCTGACCGTCAGGACCCGCACCAACGGGTATAGGATGAATACCAACAGCAGGCCGAAGATCCCTGCGACGGCTGCGGCGAGAAGCGGCTCACCCCGAAGCCGTCGGAGGTCCCGGACCGACTGGCTCCACCATCGGACGGCAGACTGGGTACCCACCGGGAGTCGTTATTTCGGGGCCCGCAGGACCTCGTTGATCCAGCGATCCACCAGCCGCTTCTTCTCCTTCCCGGCCCATACGGCGTCGTAGTTGATGGTCGGGATCTCCTCGAATGCGGGAAGACCCGTGGCCAGCTTGGCCTTGGGGTGGACGGGGAAGAAAAAAGTCTTGGCGTCGGTCAGGGCGGCCTGCCCGGGCAATGAGATCGCCCAGTCCACCAGCTTCTTGGCCACCTCGGGGTGCGGGGCCCCCTTCAGGATGGACATGGCGGGCGCCTCGAAGCCCACACCTTCCTTGGGGAAGGTGATCTTCAACGGGTAGCCCTCCTCGATGAGCTGGATGAAGGCCGGCGTGAACTGGATGGCGACCCCTGCCTGTCCAATGGCGGCCGCCTTGGATGGCGCGGTGCCGCTCTGGGTATACGTCTGCATGCTGGGATTCAACTTCTTCAGGTAGTCGAAGGTCTTGTCCTCGCCCATGATCATAACCAGGGACGCCACCATGCTGTACCCGGTCCCGGACGTCTGGGGGCTCGGCGCCTGGACCTGGCCCTTGAGTCCCGGCGCAAGCAGGTCCGCCCAGGACGCGGGCGGCTCCACCCCCTTCTCCTTCAGGACCTTCAGGTTGGAGGCGAAGCCCAGGGGATTCATGTAGAAAGAAGTCCAGTAGCCCTCGGTGTCCTTGAACTTCGCCGCCAGGTCCTTGGCATTGGGCGAGACGTAGGGCTGAGAGAGGCCCTTCTCCTTCACCACGACGTGGTTCTCGCTGGGGGCGCCGAACCAGACGTCGGCCAGGGGGTTGTTCTTCTCCGCCTCGATCCGGGCCACGGCCGGGCCCGAGGACAGGAAGGTGAAGCGCACCTTCACCCCCGTGGCCTTGGTGAAGGCGTCCAGGAGCTTCTTGGCGTTTTCCTCATCCACGCTCGAGTAGACTACCAGCGTGTCCTGCGCCGACGCCAGCCCGGGAAGCAGCAGGCTCAAGACCAGAATCCCACCCAGCAACCAGCGACTCTTCATGGCAGCCTCCACGCGGTGGTGTACGTCCCCATCCCTTGCCGCAATGACTCGTTCTCTTACCACACTTGGCCGCCCACCGCCAGCCCCGATCGCAAGACAACCAACCGCCAAGGCGCCATGAACACCATTGGAGGGCAATCAGGCAACCCGGCAATCTGGCAATCTGGGATTCCCGGTTGCCCCGCGTCCCGCGGGGTTGCCGAGTCGCCCAGTTGCCACGAAATCTTGGCGACCTTGGCGCACCAACGGCGAAGCCGTTGGTACCGGCGGTTCAATCCGCTGCCTGGGATCAGACGACGTGCCAGGAGGGGTGGGCGCGGGCGGCGGTGCGGAGGCGACGCGGAAGCCAACGCTTCAGGTCCTGGCTCAGGTACCTCACAGGATAGAGACACTCGGCGTCCTGGCGGATCACGCCTTCGGTCTTGGCGTGCTGGGCCAGCGGGGTGAACGGGAGAATACGGATTCCCGCGGAGAGTTGGACGCGGAATGGGTCGAGGCGCGCGAGGGTGTCCAACGTCCGCTCGACGGTGTCCCGGGTCTCGCCGGGCCGGCCGAAGATAGCCGTGGCAACCAGACGGACACCGGCGGCGGTGAGCGGCGCTCCCGTAGTGGTGAACAGGGCCAGGTGCCAGTCGAAGTCGCGAAGGGGCTCTTGAAGGGGCCCGGGGCCGGCGAGCAGGGCCATCCGGCAGCCCGCGTCCCGCATGAGCGAGGCCAACTCATCGTCCATCGAGCCCGGCTGCAGGCCCGTTGCCCATTCGAGATCCAATCCTGACTTGCGCAATGCCCTGCAGAGAACCTTCGCCTCCGACACCGGCACATTGAAACCCGAGTCGGCCAGAAACACCCGTCGAACGCCGAGCCGTGTCCGCAGATCTCGAAGATCATCGAGCAACTCGGGTATCGGTCGTGGGATCGGGGCCGGCATCGCCGACATGGGCGTGGGTCCCGTGGTCCGGATGTAGGGCCACAGCTTGGTCAGGACCGAAACGCTGTAACCCGCCGCCTGGTATTTCTTGAGGTCGAAGGCGTCGTAGTGCGGCGGCACGGCCGGGCTCTCCCAGGGACCCAGCGGGTTCACCTGGAGCGCTGTTCCGTCTCGATATACCAGGCCAGGGAGATCGTTCCAGGATTTGCCACCCTCCAGACGCTCGGCCAGCTCACGGAAGGTCCGCGTGCCGTCACCTGCCAAGAGGAAATCAGGCTCCAGGGCCGCGAAGGCCTCGCGCGGCAGAAGGGTAACCGCCGGCCCACCCAGGACGATCGGCGCGTGGCTCGCCTGCCGGCAGGTCTGGATCCAGGACCGGATCTCGGGAAGAAAGCTTTGCACCCCGCTTGAGCGGGGCACCCGCCGGCCGCCGACGGCGTCCAGGTTGCGGACTGACATCCCGATGAGGTGGGGTGAGAACTCCCGGATGCCCCGGCGGATGGCCTGGCGCGGCGCGCGCTCGAACATGAGGTCCAGGACGTGGACCTCGTGTCGGCTCCCCCGCAGGGCCCCGAGCAGGATGGCCAGGCCCAGTGGGATCGGCCGGACGGGGAGGCTTCCGACGAATCGGTCGTGGCGGTTGGTGCTGATGAGCAGGATGCGCATGGGTCACCGCGGGAGGAGACCGGCTATGCGAGAAGGCGGGGGGCCCCGGTGGCGACATCCATGGTGGCACAGCTCATCACGGGCGTGTTGAAGGCATAGCCGATGCGACCCTGGGCATCCACCAGGATGAGACCTCCGTCCCCCTGGGTCTTTCGGGCGAGGTCAGCGATGGCCTCCCGGGCGGCGTCCATGGGGTCCGAGCCGGTGGCGAGCCGATCCACCGCGGATCGGGCCAGGGTCACGCGAATGATGCAGTCGCCGTTGCCGGTGCACGAGGCGGCGCCCCGTCCATCCTCGGCATAGGTCCCGCCTCCGATATGGGCGCTGTCCCCGACGCGGCCCGGCAGCTTCTGGGCCATCCCCCCGGTTGAGGTCGCGGCGGCGAGGTGTCCCTGTCGGTCCATCGCCACGGCCCCCACCGTCCCCATCGCCTCCAGCTCCGCCCGTCGCTGCTGCCACCAGCGCTGCAACTGGCGCTCCGTGATCAACTCCTCTGAGCGGCAAGACGGGATGCCGGCCTCGGCCGCGAAGCGCTCGGCTCCGGACCCGACCAGCAGGACGTGGCGGCCCTGGTCCATGATCCGTCGGGCGACCCGGATGGGGTTCCGCAGATTCTTGACTGCTCCGACGGCCCCGGCACGAAGCGTCCGGCCATCCATGATGGAGGCGTCCAGCTCCACCTGGCAGTCCGCGGTCAGGACGGCCCCGCGTCCCGCATTGAAGGCCGGATCGTCCTCCAGGACGATCACGGCCGCTTCCACGGCATCCACGGCCCAGCCCCCTTCGGCGAGGATTCGCCAGGCCTCCAGGACGGCCACCTTCACGCCTTGCTCCCGCGCGTCGCGGAGGTCCTCGGGGGCTTTTCCGGCGCCCCCGTGCACGATGATTGCGGCTTGCACCATGGGGATCCTTTCCAGGTGATGCTCAGGGTCGGGTCCGCGCACCCTGGCCACCCAAGGGCTCCCCGGATGGGTGCCCGGCGGCGAAGACCTCGGCCATGCGGATGCGTTCCGCCACGGGCGGGTGGGTGTAGAGCAGCCAGACCACGGCCCGGGGCGGGACGAGGTCGGCCAGGTTGGACCGGGCGAGCTGGACCTCTGACCGAATGAAGGCCGGGGCATTCCCCGTCAGCTCCAGGGATGCCCGGTCCGCCTCCCGCTCGAAGTGGCGCGAGATGCCCGTCTGGATGGGCACGCTCACCAGGTTCAGCACGAAGAGCACGAGGAGAAAGAGCGGGAGACCGGCCACGTCCGCGGGGCCGGCAAGCTGAAAGGCCCCCCGGCGCGCCGCCCACTCGAGGACACGGGCACCGCACCAGAAAGCCATCCCCATGCCGAGCAGGCTCAGGCCGATTCCCTTCCAGATGTGGGCCCGCTTCCAGTGGCCGATCTCGTGGGCCAGCACCAGCTCCACCTCATCGGGGCCGCTCCCCGCGAGGAGGGTGTCGTACAGGACGATCCGCTTCGTGCGGCCCAGGCCGGTGAAGTAGGCGTTCCCCTTCCGGGTCCGCCGGCTGGCGTCCATCTCGTACACCTGGTCCACGGGGACCCCCGCCCGCTCCGCCAGGGCGATCAACCGCTGGCGCAAGTCAGGATCGCGCAGCGGCTGGATCGTGTGGAACAGCGGATCGATGACGACGGGGGCCAGGGCCACGAGCAGGATCGTGGCGAACCCGGCCAGTGCCCACGCGGGAAGAACCCAATGGCCCGGGTACCGGCGCCAGAGGAGGGCGAGGAGGGACCCCAGGGGGACCGCCACGGCCAGCAGGATCAGGGCAGCCTTGGCCCGATCCAGGACCCACGCGATCCGAGTCTGGGTGGAGAGGCCAAAGGCGTGCTCGCGGACGTACCCCGCGTAGTAGCCGAGGGGCAGCGTGAGGAGCTCGAAGGCCAGGACCAGCATGGCGATGTAGATGGCCACGGCCACGGCGGGCCGAGTCGGGGCGAGCCGCACGGCCAGGTTCCTGAGGGCGGCCGAGACCGGCGTCACGACGAGCAGAACGAGGACCAGGAGGCGCAGCGCCGTTCCCCCCGCAAAGAGCCAGTACCGCCCGCCCATGTAGGCACGCCCACGGGCGATGTCATCGGGCGTGAAATGGGTCACGACCTCGGGCGGAGCGTTCTGCGGGGTCGAGGTCGCCCAGGCTGCGGATGAGAGAACAGAGGGTGTCACCACCAGGATGGCAGTCAGGGAAACGAACAGAGGGATCAGGCCGGATACCGATCGGGCCATCATCGTGCAGTGTCGCTGGGTCCGAGGCATCCGGGGTCAAGACCACGCATCAATTCAGCATGCCCAGCAAACGATGGAACTCCCGGCGGGCCGCGACATAGTTGGGTTCGATTTCAAGGGTGCGCTTCAACTCGCCGACCGCCTCCGGCACCTTGCCCTGCTTCACAGTATTCTTGGCGACCCGGGTACCCGGCGCTGGCGCTGGGTGATCATGGCGGTTCAAGGGCTTTCTCGGATCGGGGCTAGTATAGCCAGGGGTTCCGGCCAAGGCAAG
>CAZNWB010000023.1:16937-27365 GCA_964576535.1 uncultured bacterium
TCACTCGGGCCGCTGTTCTACGAGCTGGCCGTCCAGGGTGACCGTGATGCGGATTCGGGTCCCCGTCCGGTCGAAGGCGCGCAGGGAGATGCGGCTGCCGGCCGCCTGGAGAGCAGGAGGAGGCACCTGCACGAAGAAGTCGCCATCTTCTTTCCAGAACCGGTGGCGCTCGGGCAGGAGGAAGACGGGATGCAGGTTGGTCCCGTCCAGGTTCACGGCAAACAGGCCGGGAGGGACTGCTTCCCCCTGCTCGTCCACATCCCGGTAGAAGTACACCTCGCCCCGCGCCTCGTGAAGCACCGGATCCGAGCCGGCGGCCAGCAGGAGGTGGTTTCGGCCATCCGCGGAGAATTTTTCGATGCGCTCGATCGTCCGCTCCACGTTGGGATCTTTGATGGGGCGCTCGGAATCCACCTGCACGATGAACCACTCCCCATGGCTCCCCCAGATGGGCCCGCCTTCGATGGGAGCCAGGCGGCGGGTCTGCTTCCAGCCCTCGTGGACGAGCCAGAGTTCGCGAGAGAAAGTGCCATCGGCGGTCAGGCGCAGGTTGACGATCAGCAGGGGGTCTCCGCGGGGAGAGCGGTACTCCTCCCGGGTCACGGACACGAGGTCGGTGCGAACGAAGCCATGAAGCTCGCCGGTGACCCGGACCTTGACCCACAGGTCCCCCCGCTCGTCGAAGACGTACAGGGGAGTGCCCTTACCGGTCTTGCGGCTGATGACCTCGTAGGTCTCGCCGGGGCGGGTCGTCTTGATCACCTTTGCGGACGTCTGGGGCGTCTGGCGGATGAGGACGTCCCGTCCCAGGACCAAGGCGTCCCCCGCGTGGGCCTGCCCGTCGAAAAGACCCCCTGCCACCAGAGGCAGGACGAGTGCACACCCCCCGGCATACGTCCGGATCAGCCGGGTCGCCAGGCGCCGCGACGAGGACCTAGGCGTTTGCGTCACGGGGTGAATGCGCTCCGTCGGGAACCGGCAGGACAAGGTAAGGCAATCAGGCGACCCCGCCGATAGCGGGGAAACCTGGCAAACTGGCGGTCCAAGATGCCCACCGACCAGGGCGCCCCATTGCCAGTTGGCCTGCACGGAAGAGGCAGTCCTGCTCTGGGCCGTAGCATGGCGGAAACGTGGAGGAAAGTCAATTGCCAGGTCGCAGTCCTGGCAACTTGGCAATTGGGCAACCAGGCAACTTGGAACTCCGGGTTGCCTGATTGCCAATCCTTACGCCCGGTTCAAGAGGGCGGTGAATTGCACCTCGTCCAGGGTGGCGATCCCCAGGCGTTTGGCGTCCTCGTGCTTGGAGCCGGGATCTTTCCCGACGATGACGTAGTCCGTCTTCTTGCTGACCGACGCAACCACGCGGCCGCCCAAGCGCTGGATCCCAGCCCTGGCCTCGTCGCGCGCCATGGTCTCCAGCCCTCCGGTCAGGACAAAGGTTTTCCCCAGGAAGGGCTTGGGCCCAGCCGGGGTTTCCTCCTCCATCTTGACCCCCGCCTCCTGGAGGGCGGCGATGAGACGACGATTCTCCGGCTGCTGGAAAAAGAGGGCCACGCTGGCTGCGATTCGCGGGCCGATCCCATGGACAGCGGCCAACTGCTCTTCCATAGCCTGCGAGAGCTTGTCCATGCTGCCGAACTCCGCCGCCAGGATCCGGGCCACGTTCTCTCCCACGTAGCGGATGCCCAGGGCGAAGAGCAGGCGGGTCAGCCCCCGAGGCTTGCTCCCCTGGATGGCGGTGTGCAGGTTGGTCGCCGATTTCTCCGCCAGGCGCTCCAGTTCAGCGAGCTGCCCGACCGAGAGAGCGTACAGATCTGCAAAATTCCGAACCAGACCCCGGTCCACGAGCTGCTCCACCACGGCCTCGCCCAGGTGCTCGATGTCCATGGCCCGGCGGCTGCCGTAGTGGAGCAGGCCCTCCTTGAGCTTGGCCGGACAGGCGGCGTTCGTGCACCGCGAGACGACCTCGCCCTCGGGCCGGAAGGCGGCCGAGGCGCACTCCGGGCACGTGGCGGGAAAGACGAATGGCTTCGCGTCCGGGGGGCGCCGTTCCTTCACTACCTGCAGGATGTGGGGGATCACGTCCCCCGCCCGCTCCAGGATCACGGTGTCTCCCTCGCGGACGTCCAGTCGCTCGATCTCGTCGGCATTGTGAAGGGTGGCCCGGCTGATGGTGGCCCCGGCGATCTCCACGGGGTCCAGCAGGGCCGAGGGAGTGAGGGCCCCGGTCCTCCCGACGTTCACCAGGATCTTCCGGATCACCGTGGTGGCTTGCTGGGCGGGGAACTTGTAGGCCACGGACCAGCGGGGGTGATGGGTGGTCGATCCCAAACGGCGCTGCTGGTCCAGGGAATCCACCTTGATCACCACGCCGTCGGCGTCGTACCCGAGGGTTGCCCGGTCCCGCTCCAGCTCGGCGCACGCGGCGATGGCTGCCTGGATGTCGGGGCAGCGCCGCGAGCGGGGGTTTACCTTGAAGCCCGCCTCGGCCAGCTTTTGCATGGCCTTCCAATGGGTGGTGAAGGGGTTCGGCTGCGCGTCGCTCGCCGCGTAGATGAAGATGTCCAAGGGGCGCCTGGCGGTGATGCCGGAGTCCTTCTGACGCAGCGACCCGGCCGCGGCGTTTCGCGGGTTGGCGAAAGGCTCCTCCCCCTCGGCCTCCAGCGTCCGGTTCAGCTTCTCGAAAGGCTCGCGGCCCATGAAGACCTCTCCCCGGACCTCCAGGATGTCCAGGTCTGCCGGCTTGCCGCGAAGCCGCAGGGGGATCGTGCGCACCGTCTTCAGGTTCTGGGTGATGTCCTCGCCCAACCGCCCGTCGCCGCGGGTGGCCCCCCGGACGAGCCGGCCCTTTTCGTACAGCAGGGCCACGCCCAGGCCGTCCACCTTGGGCTCGCAGACGTAGGCGAAGGCTTCTCCGGGCAGGGCCCGCTGCAGGCGCGCCTCGAATTCCCGGATCTCCTCGGCGGTGTAGGCATTGTCCAGGCTGAGCATGGGCACCCGGTGCTGGACTGAGGCGAAGCCTTCGGCCACGGCGCCGCCGACGCGCCGGGTGGGCGAGTCGGGGGTGATCAGCTCCGGGTGGGCCGCCTCCAGCTCCTTGAGTTCGTTGAAGAGGCGGTCATACTCCGCGTCGGAGATCTCGGGCCGGCTCAGGATGTAATAGCGGTAGCTGTGGTGGTGCAGGAGCGCGCGAAGCTTCTCGGCCCGGGCGGCCGGATCCTTTTTCTTTGTAGGCATGGCATTCTTCCCAACAGGTCTTGTAGCAGAATGCCCGCCTCTTGACAAGGCAGCGGGCACGCTTGGCGCCACAGAGACCAAAAGGCGTTGACGGGTTGGCGTTGGCAGGCTATCAAGGCGGGACCTAAACAATGATCAATGTCCAATGAGCCAATGACCGAGGCGTTCTGAGAACCCATTGGGATTTGGTCATTGGGAATTCCCCGCGGATGGCTACGGGGTCGGAGAAGGGCATGGAGAATCGAGGAGGACAATCCGCGGAGGCGAGCCTCCATTACGGCTGGATCGTCACGGGGGTGACCTGTCTGGCCCTCCTGGTGGCGGCCGGCGTGCGCCAATCCTTCGGGGTGTTCGTCCATCCGCTCCAGCAGGAATTCGGCTGGGATCGCTCTGCGATCTCCGTGACCGCGGTGTTGAGCATGCTGCTCTACGGGGGCCTGGGACCCCTGGCCGGGCGGTTGGCGGATCGGTACGGACCGAAGTCGGTCTTGGTGGGGGGCGTGATCCTGACCGGGATCGGGGTGTTGGCGTCCAGCACCATGTCGAAGATCTGGCAGTTCCACCTGTACTACGGGTTGATCACCTCGATCGGGGCGGGCGGGGCGGCCACGGTTACGGCCGCAGCCATGGCCTCCCGCTGGTTTGCGGAACGTCGGGCCCTTGTCATCGGCATGACGGGCGCCGCGATGTCGGCGGGACAACTCATGATCCTGCCGCTGGCCGCGTATCTTGAGCAGGTGCACGGCTGGCGGTGGAGCTTCGCCGGGATGGGGCTGATCCTCGCCTTGCTGATCCTGCCGGTGACGGTGCTCTTCTTCCGGAATGACCCGGCGGAGATGGGGTTGAAGCCCTACGGGGCGCAGGTCGCCGCGACGACCGCCGACGCGCCCAGGGAATCGCTCAAAGCGACCTCTCTGGTCGAGGCGGCCCGCCACCCCGGTTTCTGGCTCTTGGCGGGGTCGTTCTTCATCTGCGGCTATACCAGCACGGGGTTGATCGGGGTCCACCTGATCCCGCACGCCGTGGACCATGGATTTCCAATCATGACAGCCTCGGCCGCCATGGGCTTGATGGGGGCCATGAACGTCGTCGGCACGTTGGCCTCGGGATACATCTGCGACCGCTACGGGAAGCGGATTCCCCTGGCGCTCTACTACTTCCTCCGGGGTCTCTCCCTCTTCTTTCTGCTGATGGTAGGCAGCGTCGCCGGGTTGAACCTGTTCGCCATCGTTTTTGGCCTGAACTATATCTCGACGGTGCCGCCCACGGCCACCCTGACGGCGGACCTGTTCGGGAAGCGATCGGTCGGGATGCTCTACGGCTGGATCTTCTTCAGCCATCAGATCGGGGCCGCCCTCGCCTCGTACATCGGCGGCCTGGCGTACGATCTGACGGGGAGCTACGACTGGGCCTTCATCTCGGCGGGAATCCTGGGGGTCCTGGCCGCCGGCCTGGTCCTGGCCATCCAGGAACCTACGCGGAGAGTCCCGACGCCCTCGACCGCCGGAATCGTCCCGGCGACCGCGGACTGAGCGCCTGTCACTTCCCTCCCACGGCTTCACAGGTAGTTGACAATCGAACAAGTCCAGATAGTAGCGCTGCCACAGCCTTGCAGAATAGAAATTGATTTCTATTCTGCAAGACCATTTCTCTCCCAAGAGAACGCTAATCCGAGGCCCTGCCCGGCGCCACCGCCCGCCGGTCCGGCGGTCGTTCGGCTGCGGTCGGGCGCACGGAAGCAAGGGGTCAGGCGAGCGAGGGACGACAGGTGATCACGCGGCGAAAGCTTCGCGCTGCTGCCGCAGAGGAATTCGATTTCAGCTCGGCTCTCGAAGCAGACCAAATCTGGGCATCGGAAGGAACGGATCTTCGTAGGGCGATGTATCTGCCACAAGGAGAGATCGTGCGCTGATCACCCAGCGATCCACGGAGTGAGATCAGTCGCTCAGGAGGTAATGGAGCAACCCGCCAATCTCTTTGCTATCCACATCATATCGATATATTTGCAGCACGCCCCGGTTTGTTGCAAAACCGTAGAAAGTTCCACAGGCCCCCTTCTCATCTATCTCGCACAACACATCCAAGGGATCAAACTCGATGTAGTCCAGGAAGATCCGGTACTTGAATGGACGCCCGTTCCAACTAGCCCCGCGGGCGGTGAACACATACCGCTTCCCGTCGGGATCGTGATAGTCGCCCGCGAGCACGACTTGCGCCACGAAGGATTCCACGACGCCATCTACGTCGTGGGTCTCCGAGGAGATTCGCGAGTACTGGGTGGAAATGATGCTCCCGTCGGAAGCCTCGTACTCAAGGTGGAGTTTCCCTTCCTCGGAACGGATGGATTTGATCCCTCCGGATACACATTCGCTATGAAGATTGATGTGCCCTGAAGCGGCATCGGCGCCCGCTATCTCGCATTGTAACCCTTCATGGAAATTGACCACGACGGCGATGGTCCTCGTAGCGGCATCAATGGTGAGTACAGGGAATTCGGTGACTGCGGATGCGGCCTTGGGGGAGAACGAGCGCTTGAGAACACGAAGATAAGCATCATTCATCCAAATCCCCTGAAGGGACTGGCTTGACCCCAGAATCGGATGGGAACATCCCCCGAGGACTAGGATAGAGAGCAAGATCGTGCGAAGACTGAGGAATGGCCCTTGAGTCGTCAGCATCGGCGTTCAGGCCCTATTTGCACCGGCCCCCAATGGCCCGGGCGCTTTATGTCTCGTGGGGCCTAGGCAGGATTGAGAGACGTCGGCTCCTTGGGCAGAATAACTCGCGGCCCTCGCCTAGGGAACTCATGGCTCGTTCCCGGTGACAAAGAAAACCGCGGACTCGATGCGTCCAAGGATTGCAGCCAGGAGGCAGGGAGTCTTGGTTGGGAATCTATCTGGCAGCTTCCGGAGTGTCAATTGCGAACGGCTCCCGGTGCGATAATACGGGGAGCGGGGAGGAAAGCAGGGCATGCGGCGAGCGCGGGGCCACATGTCTGCGGAGCTCTCGACGGCGATGGGACCGGACAGGAGGCAGCCTGCGCCAGGCCCGCGCCCGCGTCGGCGCGACCTTTCTGGAATCCAAAAGCGTTCCGCAGTTCTGTGCTTCGGCTGTTCGGCGGTTCTGGAGACCGAGGAACAACCGAACCACCGAACGATCGAACCGTCGAACGCACTTAGGTTTTCGGTCGCCGCCAGATCAGCAGGGAGTGCTCGCCCTCCTGGACCAGCTCGCCCCGCTGGTTGAACATCTGGCCCCCCTCCCAGATGATGCCCCGGTCCGGCTTCGACGCGCTCTCCCGCATGTTGGTGATGCGGAACTTCACGTGCACCGTGTCCCCGATCAGGATCGGCCCCGTGAATTTCCAGTTCCACTCCAGCGAGGCGATGTAGCGCGTCTCGGCAAAGGCCGGGATGCGTTTCTTCAGGCCCTCGACGAGGCTGAGGCCCAGCATCCCGTGAGCGATCCGGGTCTTGAAGGGCGATTCCCGCTTGGAGAACTCCTCGCTGGTGTGAATCTCGTCCCAGTCGCCCGACAGCATGGCGAAAGCGATCACGTCCGTCTCGGTGATCGTGCGGGTGGGCGACGTCCATTCCTGCCCGACCTGGAAGTCCTCGTAATACACAGCCATCGTAGCTCCTCCGGGCAGGCCCCGCCGGGTAGATTACGTGTGGGTCAATTTACCCCTCAGCGCCCAGGGGTGTCAATGGCCGGAGCCAATTGTTTTGCCATGTGGCAGCGAGCCGGGGCCGGTCCGGTCAAATTCCTTGACGCCGACGGCCGGACTCCTGAGAATAGGGGCCGCACGATCCCCGAGGGACTCCAAACTTTCTGGTGGAAGGAGCCAGCATGAGCCTTGCCGAGTTCGGCCTGGCGGATAGAATTGCCTTTGTGACCGGGGCGGGTCGCGGCCTGGGGCAGGCCGGCGCCCTGGCCTTGGCCCGGGCCGGGGCCCATGTGGCGCTGGTGGCCCGGACGCGCAGCCAGCTCGAAGAGACGGCCGCGGCCGTGGAGCGACTGGGGCGGAAGACCGTGGTGGCCGTGGCCGACATCCGGAGTGCGAAAGAGATCGAGGCGGCCGTCAAGGCCACCGTTGATGCCTTCGGTCGCATTGACATCCTCTTCAACAATGCCGGGACCAACGTGCGGAAGCCGGTGGTAGAGATGACCGACGAGGACTGGCACACGATCATCGACACCAATGTGAAGGGGGTCTTCCTGGTGGCCCGCGCCGTCGCCCGGCAGATGATCGCCCAGAGGGGCGGGCGCATCATCAATATGTCTTCGATGTCCGCCGTCTCGCCAGAGCGGGACAAGGTGGTGTACGCATCGAGCAAGGGGGCCGTGTCGCAATTCACCAAGGGCCTGGCGCTGGAACTGGCCCCCCACGGAGTCACCGTGAATGCCATCGCCCCCGGCTACATGATGACGCCGCTGGTGAAAGGCTACCTGGAGGCGGACGCGGAGCGGTACCGCCGAATTCTCCAGCGCATCCCCCTGGGGCGTATCGGGCAGCCGGAGGAGATCGGCGGCGCGCTGGTGTTCCTGGCATCGGACGCGGCCCGCTACATCACCGGGGCGACGATCGCCATTGACGGGGGCTGGACCGCGTCGTAGTGACCGGTTCGGTCTCTGCTGGGAGGAAAACTCATGGGGAGGTGGAAAGTGTTCGTGACGCGTGTGTGGCCGATGGCCCTGGTCTGTGGCATGCTTTTGGGGCTTCCCGGTGTGACCGTGGGCGCGGAAAAGGAGAAGAAAGTGAGCGAGCCGCTGTACGCGACGTTCAAGACCAGCATGGGCGACATCGTGGTGCGGTTGCACGAGGACAAGGCCCCCAAGACGGTGGAGAATTTCGTCGGGCTGGCCACCGGGACCAAGGAGTGGACGGATCCCAAGACCGGGCAGAAGGTGAAGCGGCCGCTCTACAGCGGGACGATCTTTCACCGGGTCATCCCGAATTTCATGATCCAGGGCGGCGACCCACTCGGCCGCGGGACGGGCGGGCCGGGCTACAAGTTCAACGACGAGTTCCACCCGGACCTAAAACACAATAAGCCGGGCATCCTGTCCATGGCCAACGCCGGCCCCAACACCAACGGCAGCCAGTTCTTCATCACCACCGTCCCCACGCCGCACCTCGACAACCGCCACTCGGTCTTCGGCGAGGTCGTGAAGGGTCAGGAGGTGGTCGTGGCCATCGAGAATGCCCCGCGTGGCCCGGGCGACCGCCCCCTGAAAGACGTGGTCCTGCAGGAGGTCGTCATCTCCCGGGGGAAACAGTAAGAGTTTGACCTTGGGTGCGAATCAGTGAGTGTTCCCTTCAGGCTTGTTCGAAACCGCTTGCCTTTAGGCAAAGCCAGATTCACTCCCTTCCCCCTCGATGGGGGAAGGCGGGGATGGGGGTGAGAAGTTCGCGGATGCCACCCCCACCTTTATCCTCCCCCGTCCAGGGGGAGGAGGTCTTCCCTCGAGGGCGTCAAGCCGACAGCTGACGAATCCACCAGCATGGACCCGGTGGTTGTTCCGCTAGGTGAAGGAAAAGTGTAATAGACTCAAAGGGGCGGGACCCCTGAGAAGCATTTGCGGTCAGGTCAGGTTTCCTGGCCGAGGGAGGTGAAAAAGGCGAGGGCGTCCTGGTACTCCTCGGGCGTGTTGATGTCAATGAGGGGAACGCGGGTCGCCGTCTCGATCACTTCAGTTCTCTCCCGGTGGCGGTGGCGGACGGCCCGGAGGCCCTGCGTCTCCTCGCGGATGTTCCGCATCTCCGGAAACAGTTCCCGGGAAAAGATAGTCGGGTGGCCGTGCCGCCCACCGAAGCTCGGCACCGTGATAAGGGCATCCGACGTCTCGTGGGCCTGGCACAGGCGCCGGATCAATCCGGCTGGCCTGGGCTGGTCCACTGCCAGCACCAAGACGGCATCGGCGTGGTTCGGAATCGCCTCCAATCCTGCGCGCACGGAGCTTGTCTTCCCCGTCGCATAGTCCTGATTGAAGATGATGGCGGTGCGTGCAAGCGGGGAGGCGACAAGCCGGACCGCCTCGGCCTCGTGGCCGAGCACCAGGACCACGCGCTCCATCCCTCCCGCCAATAGTTGCTCGATCTGAAACTCGACCAGGGTGCCCCCTTGCCAGGGGAGGAGCGCCTTGGGCCGTCCCATGCGGGCGGACTCGCCGGCGGCCAGTAGCAGGGCATACAGGCGCATGAGTCACGCGTTTCCGTGCATCTCTTGAGAATGCGGGAGGGGATCGGCCGAGGTCGCCGAGTCCGGCGTTGCGGGTGGGCCCTAGCCCGTCAGGTCTTCGCCGCCGTCCACGCCGATGATGTTTCCCGAGATCCAATGGGTGCCCTCGGCACACAGGGCGGTAATCGCCGCAGCCACGTCCGCGGGGGTCGTAAGGCGGCCGTACGGGTTCTTGGCCAGGGCGCCCTGGATCAGCCGCTCATTTCCGGGGATCTTGCGGAGGGCGGGGGTAGCGGTGACGCCGGCTCGGATGCAATTCGCCGTGATCTTGGCGGGTGCCAGTTCGTAGGCAAGTTGCCGGACGTGCGCCTCCAGGGCGGCCTTGGCGGCCGAGACCGCCCCGTAGCTGGGCCAGACGTGATTCCCCCCGGAACTCGTCATGGCGAAGAGCTTGCCCCCGGGTCCCATCAGCCTGCGGCGGACCATGTCCTGGACCCAGTACACGAGGCTGTTGGCCATGACGTCCAGGGTCATCTCCAGCTGGGACTGGGTCAGGGCCTCCTTGGGGTCCTGGATGATGAAGGGCCGCAGTGCGCCGAAGGCGAGGGAGTGCAGGAGGACCCGCACCGACCCCGGCTCACCCCGGTCGGCCAAGACCTTTTCCACCTGATCGAGAACCTCCTGGCGCTTCTCGGTGTCGGCGGCGTTGACGTTGAAGAAGACCGCCTCGCGGCCCAGGCTCTTGACCTCGGCCGTGATCCGCTCGACGTTGGCCAGGGTTGCCCTGCGATCCATGTGCACACCGAAGATGTGCAATCCCTGGCGGGCCAGCGCAAGAGCCGTGGCCTCGCCGAAGCCACTGGAGGCCCCCAGGATCAGACCCCATCCATGAAGCGGCGCCCTATGCTCGTGCAATGCTGGACTCCTGTGAATTTGCGGGGAATCTTCGCCGGCCCCGAAGCGCGCGGAATTCTACTCGGCCAAGGCGGGGGAACGCAACCGGAATGCT
>CAZNWB010000023.1:27465-40359 GCA_964576535.1 uncultured bacterium
GCGAGCCGAGAGCCGAGATGGAAGAGCTGCAGAAGAGCACAGGGGGCGATCTTTGGAGATGCTCACTCCGGCTCCGTGAGCAGCAGGCCGAGGGAGAGCATCGTGGACCAGCTGGGGCCTGTAAACTGGAAGCCGTGCCCGATCGATTCGCCTGGTTTCCAGATCTCCGGCGGCTCCACCCACACGACTGTTCCCTGCACCGTCAGCGGGGCCTTGGCGGTATGCAGGGTGAGTTCCAGGCGTGTGCCCGGAGGCAGGAGCCGGGGGAGGCGAAGGAAGAGGCCCCCCCGATTCACGTTGCCTGTCCGGCCATCGAGCGGCGAGCCCGGGGGATGCGTGGGTTGACAGGTGACGGGGAGATCGAGCGGCAGGCGAATTCCGGCATGCCGTCTCATTGCCAGGGGGACGAGGACGTCGCGGAGCGTCTGCAAGGACTCGGGGGCGATCCCGGTGAAGGCCAGACCGTGCAGGGTGCCTCCCCCCTCCGGGGCCCGCCCCCCGATCCAGGCCACCTGTGCCTCCGTCTCGATGGCCCCCTGATCCGTCTGAAACCGGACGCGCAGAGACAGCTGGGGCCGGAGTCGTTCAGCCAACTCCACCGTGGCGCCGCCTTCGCTCAGCGAGCGAGTCCAACCCGCCCCCCTCTTGGCCGGGGCGGGCGCCACTGCCATGAACACCAGGGGAAGCTGAACCGGGTAACGGTGGAACCGCCGTCGCTCTGACGGGTTCGGCATGCTTCGGCCTCCAGGAGAACGATCGCGATCGAGGAGGCCCTGCGGGCCCGTTGGTTGGAAGGCGCGCCGCGCACTCGGGAGCACTGCGGGCTACGCGGGCTCCATGAGAAGGAGACCGAGAGACATCATGGTGGAGAAGCCCAGGCCGGTGAACCGAAGTCCGTGACGGACCGGCTCCCCCGGCGCTCGCTTCTCTGGGGGTTCCACCCAGACGACCTCTCCCTGCGCTTTTACGGGCCCACCGGCAGGATGCAGGGTGAGATCCAGCACTGTTCCGGGCGGAACATCCTGGGAGAGGCGGAGGAGCAGCCCGCCCCGACTCATGTCTTCCGTGTGCCCCCGGACGGTGGTTCCCGCAGGACCCTTGGGCTGGCAGGTCACGGCGAGATCCAAGGGCAGGCGGACACTGGCCCTGCGGTCTCGCCGCTGGGATTGGATCAGGTCCTGGACAGCCTGGAGTTGCTCCGGGGCCAGACGGCTGAAGGCCACACCGTGCAGGACGCCTCTCTTGCCCGGGCCGACTTCGCCCTCCTGGCTCTCCAATTCCCAGACCACCTGTACTTCCACGTCAATGGCCCCCCGGTCCGTCTGGAGGCGGACCTGCAGGGGGGTCGGGGCCGAGAGGCGTCGATCGAGCTCTACGCAGGCGCCCCCCTCGCTCAAGTCACGGGTCCAGCCGATCCCGGTAACGGGTGAGTCCGGATTCTTGGACGTATGCACAAGCGGGAGCTGAATGGGATACCGGAGAAACTGTCGTCGCTCCGAAGGCTCGGGCAAGATGCGACCTCCAGTGTATATCCTGCTACGGAGGATATGCCGAACGAGGGACGCTGCGCAAGGGAGAACTCGTGAATGTCAACCGCAGCGATCACGCCGCGGAAACAGGAAGGCCCGGGACCTTCTCTGTTGCCTCGCTGGGATCCTGGACAACGGGGCCCACGGGGACGGTCTTGGGTCGAGCGAGGTCCTCCAGGCACTCTGGGCTTTGCGGCATGGGATTGCTCATTTATAATAGCAACCGTTTCGATCCGGGACGCACCCGGAGGCTCCCCGCGGGGAGGATCCGATCATGATCTCGCCACGGACGAATGCGGCCTTGAAGGAGTGGGCGATCGTCTGCCGGGCCCTGGCGGATGGCCGCCAGACCCTGCTCATTCGGAAGGGGGGCATCCAGGAGATCAAGGACGGCTTCCAGGTGACGCACCGGGACTTCTGGCTGTTCCCGACCTACGTCCACCAGAAGGCGGCGGACCTCATCCCCGCGGTTCATGCGGAGTGTGAACGGGCCCAGAAGGCCCAGCCGCCCGGCGAGAGCGTCTCCTTCCAGTTCTACGCCACAGTGGAAGACGCGGTGAGGGTGATGGATCTGGAACGGCTGCGGGCCCTGGAGGGTCACCACATCCTCTCCTGGGATTGCATCGCCGCCCGGTTCCAATACCGAAACAAGCCCGGCGTGCACGTGATGACCCTCCGGGTCTACCGCCGCCCCACGGCCGTCACGCTGAAGAACACCCCGCGCTACGACGGCTGCGTCTCATGGGTGGACTTGGACGAGGCCATCCAGACGGAGGGCTGCACGCCCGTCCTTCCGGATGCCGAGTTCGGCGCCCGCCTCGCAGACATCCGGGTGCGGCTGGCCGGCGCTGGGGTGACGCCATAGAATCGTTCGGCTGTTCCGCAGGATGCGAACGGCAAGGTGGCGGCAGGGGATCTAAGCTTCACCCAAGCATGATGAACACTGTTCCGAGGGGGTCCGGGTGAGCAATACGATGTCGACGGATGGCGGTAAGGTCGGGCTGCTCCTGGTGGATCACGGAAGCCGATTCCAGGAAGCCAACGACATGCTGGCGGATGTGGCTGCCCTCGTGAAGCGGCTCTCGGGCCTGGACTGCGTCCATTACGCCCACATGGAGCTGGCGGAGCCAACGATCGAACAGGGCTTCGCAACCTGCGTCCGCGAGGGTGCGACGGCCGTGGTGGTTCACCCGTACTTCCTGTCCCCGGGACGCCATTCCACCAGCGACATTCCCCGGATGGTCGCGGAGGCGGCAAAGGGCTTCCCGGGAATCCAGTATTGCGTGACCGAGCCGTTGGGCCTCCACGCCAAGCTCTGTGAAGTCGTCCTGGAGCGTGCGGGGATCCGCCTGCCGGCGGCGGCCCAGAAATAGAGGAGGAACGCATGGCGCGTTTTACCCCCGCCCACCGGGACCGCATCTGGGAATGGACGAAGAGCATCGGGCTGGCGGTCCTGCTGGCCCTGGGCATCCGGACGGCCGTTGTGGAAGCCTTCGTCATCCCCTCCCGCTCCATGGAGCCAACCCTTCAGGTCGGAGATCGCGTGCTGGGGAACAAGTTCTGGTTCTGGTTCGCAGACCCCCACCGCCAGGATATCGTGATCTTCGCGCCGCCCAAGAACGCCGAGCTGGCCGCGGACGCGCTGATCAAGCGGGTCATCGCGGTCGAGGGGGACGTGGTCGAGGTTCGGGACGGGCAGGTATGGGTCAACGGACGCCGCGTCACCGAGCCGTACGTCAAGGAGCAACCGCTGTACTTCCTGCCTCCCACGAATGTGCCGGCAGGCATGCTGTTCGTCTTGGGGGACAACCGAAACGAAAGCTACGACTCCCATGCCTGGGGATTCGTGCCGCGCCACAATCTGCGGGCCAAGGCCTTTGCTCGCTACTGGCCGCCAACCCGCATCGGCCTTCTCAACTAGGGCTCATAGTACCGGGCCGCGAGATCATCCCGCGTTCGAGGCTTCCCTCTCCGCCCACCCCCCATGCCACCTCCTGCCTGTTCTCCAGAACGCCTGGGGATTGTCCGTTGACTCCGGGAAGCCCCCTCCGGTAGATTCATCTCCGTGAGAGCCAACAGCCATCAGCGGCCAACCCGGCGCTGACTGCTGGCATCTTCCTCTGCGTGCTCCGTGCTACGGTGGTGCAACGATAGGAGGAGAGCCGGTGGAATGGATCGGCGTGGTGTACAACGATGTCAAGGAGCCGATGGATGAGGGCTGGGCCTCGGTCGTATCCGAGGTCGTACTGGACGAGACGCTCGCCGATGGGTTGGATGGCATCGAGGAGTTCTCGCACGTCCTGATCCTCTACTGGATGCACCGGGCGGCAGAGGCCGAGCCGGTCCGGATGCGGCGCCGGCCGCAGGGACGCCCGGACCTGCCGGAGGTCGGCATCTTCGCCCAGCGGGCGCGCCACCGCCCGAACCCCATCGGCACGACCGCGGTGAAGCTGCTCCGCCGGGACAGGAACCGGCTCTACGTCCAGGGGCTGGACGCCATCAACGGGACCCCCGTGGTGGATGTCAAACCCTACGTCCCGGCCTTTGATGCAGTGGACTCCGCCCGCGTGCCTGATTGGATGTACCGCCTGATGGAGCGATACTTCTAGCAGGGCCGTCAGCTGTCAGCGGTCAGCCTTCAGGGGGGATGCTGGCAGCTGATTGCTGATGGCTGAGGGCTTCTGCTCTTCAGAGAAAGCCGAAGCGGGCCGGCCTTGAAACTATGGCGAAGACAGCGGGCATCCTGATCATCGGGAGCGAGGTGCTGACCGGCAAGGTCGTGGACGAGAACTCTCCCTATCTCGTCCGGGAACTGCGGGCCCTCGGGGTCGAGGTGCAGCGGATCACCACGATCCCGGATGACGTCGCCATCATCGCGGCCGAGGTCAGGGCGTTCGCGGATCGCTATGATCTGGTCTTCACGACCGGAGGGATCGGCCCGACCCACGACGACATGACCATCACGGGTGTGGCCCAGGCCTTTGGGCTCGGGATCGTCCCCCACCCGAGGCTGGAAGCGGTGCTTCGGCAGCACTACGGGAAGGGCATCACCGGCGCCCACCTCCGGATGGCGGAGGTGCCGGAGGGCGGCCAACTGGTGGGGGAGGGCGATCTAACGTTTCCCGTGGTGGCGGTCCGGAACGTGTACATCTTTCCCGGCATCCCGGAGGTCGTCCGGCGGAAGTTCGAGCGGATCCGCGAGCAATTTCGACAGCCACCCTATATCCTGCGCCGGGTCTTCCTCCGCGCCGACGAGGGCCAGATCGCGGGGGACCTCCGGACGGTCCTTCGGGAGTTTCCGGATCTCCAGCTCGGCTCGTATCCGGTGCTCCACGATCCCGAATATACCGTCATGCTGACGCTGGAATCGAAGAGCGCTGGGTACGTCGAGGCGGCGCTCGGGCTTCTCTTGACCCGCCTGCCGCAACACTCACTCGTCCGGATCGAGTAGGCCCAAAGAGGGAAACCGAACCGCCAAGGCGCCATGAGCGCCAATCCTCCAAGGGACTCGGCAATCACGAAACCTGGAACCCCGGATTGCCGGGTAGCGGGTACCCCACCCAGGGGGTGCCCGGTGAGGTGCGCCTGATTGCCTGATTGCCAGTCGTTGGATTGGGGTCTACGCCGGCGTGCTCAGGTCCACCGCTTGGCCTTCGTAGAATCTCGTGATGTATCCCACGACCTCGGCTGGATCGTCCGTGACCTTCAAGAGATCCACATCGCTCCCATGAAGGTAGCCCCGGGCGACCACCTGCTGGCGCAGCCAGTCCAGCAGCCCAGCCCAGTAGTGCGCGCCCACCAAAATCACGGGGAAGGGGCGGATCTTGTGCGTCTGGATCAGGGTGATGGTCTCGAACAGTTCGTCCAGGGTCCCGAACCCGCCGGGGAGCAGGACGAAGGCAGTGGCATACTTCACCAGCATCACCTTGCGCACGAAGAAGTAATGGAAGTGAAGCGAGATGGTGGTGTACGGGTTCGATTCCTGCTCCAGGGCCAATTCGATGTTGAGACCCACCGTCTTGCCCCCCACTTCGAAGGCACCCTTGCACGCGGCCTCCATGACGCCTGGCCCGCCGCCGGTGACCAGGGTGAAGTCGGCCCTGGCGATCTCGCGTCCGATGGCCTCGGCCATGTCGTAGGCGAAATCGCCGGGGCGGGCCTGGGCGCTGCCGAAGACCGTGACGGCCGGCGTGATTCGGGAGAGGGCGTCGAACCCCTCGACGAATTCCCCGATGATCCGGAAGAGCCGCCAGGATTCTTCCTTTTCCAGCTGGTTGATCTCGTACCGACCGCGCATCTTTCTCTCCTCGTTCCGGGAAGGCGATTGCCCGACGGGTCCCGTTTTTTAGCCCGCATTATTCACGATCCGTGAATAACGCGCCCTCCGGGCTTCGACTCCGGCCCTCGCTGGCGCGGGCCTCCGCTCAGGGCTAACCCTGAGCAAGGTGCGTATGCACCGCGTCGAAACCTGCGAGAGCGCACCGAGCGCTCCCGCAGGTGGTTATGAGCGAAGAGGTACTCTTCGCGAATAATCCGGGTTAGCTTGCAGGCAGTGTCATCGGTCTGTTTCTGCCTGACCACGGTACAGGGTAGACGACCCATGGATGCACCGCAAGGGATTCCTCCGGAGCCGATCCCCCTCCAGGGTGACCCTGCAGAGCCAGGGCACCTCGACGCGGAGGGGCCGCGCATGGTATAGATGAATGGAGGTGATCAACGAGGAGTCATTAGAGCCAGGGGCGGGGATCGGGGGACTGAAGGGAAAGGCCGCCCCTCCTATTGCGTGAGCGGCGCGTGTGGGGTGTCGCTGACATCAACACTGACGGAGAGGACTGATCTATGGCGACCGGCGGGAAGCGCGAAGAGGTGGACGCAAAGATCACGGCATGGGAGCGGGAGCTGGAACGGCTTCGGGTTGCACTGGGCCGCGGGCCCGAATCCAGTCACGCCCAGTATTATCCGCGCTTCGTCGAGGTGTACCGGGCAAAGGAAGTCGTCAAGTCCCGCTGGGAGGCGATTCGCGGGGTGTACCGGCCGGAGCCCGCGGACGTGGAGCGGTTCCACGAGGCGCTGGCATCCATGGAAAAGGCCTGGGCGACGGCCCAACCGATGTGTGCCGATGTTCTCAAACCGATGGCGGCCTGACACGCCGCATTCGGGAGACCTCACACTGCGAGCCTTCGAAACGGTGAGAGGTCCGGGCGAATGCCAGTGACACCCAGCCCGGCAGCGACGGTCGTCCTGCTGCGACCACGGACGGCTTTCGAAACTGGCGACGGACCGCTGGAGGTTTTCCTGACGCTCCGCCCGGGCAGCATGGCCTTCGCCGGGGGGAATTTCGTGTTCCCCGGCGGGAAGCTGGAGCCTGGCGATTACGCCCCGGAAAACCTTGCGCTCGTCCGCGGGATGGACCCGGACCGTGCCGCCCGAATCCTCGGGGATGGCGAGTCACCGGAACGAAGCCTGGGGTTCTGGCTGGCGGCGATCCGCGAGCTGTTCGAGGAAACCGGAATCCTGCTCTGCACGACGGCGGAGGGGCGGAGCCTGGAGGTGCTGGATCCCGGGGCCCGCGCCCGCCTGGCCGCCGGGCGCGACGACGTCCACCGGCGGCAGCGCTCACTAGCCTCCCTGGTCAAAGGGCTGGACCTCCGGTACCAGCCTTCGGCGCTCCGCTACATTACCCGCTGGATCACGCCGGTGCATTCTCCCATCCGATTCGATGCCCGGTTCTTTTTCTGCCAGATGCCGCCGGGACAGACGCCCGCCCCCTGTGACCGGGAGATCGAGGAGGTCCGGTGGATGGAGGCGGCCGAGGCCCTCCAGGCCTGGCGGGCGCGCCGGATCCGCATGCGACCGCCGACGGTGACGACGTTGATGTACCTTTCCCAGTACCCCACGTGTGGAAGCCTGTTCGCTCACCACGAGGAGGGCAGGCAGCGTGTCCAGATCCCCCTCGGCTAGCCAGGTCCGCGTCGTCCTGGGCCAGAATCCGGGCCTGCGCACGGGGCCGGGGACCAACACCTATCTGCTGGGGAAGGAGCGGCTCGTCCTCATTGATACGGGCGCGGGGGTTCCGGCATACGATCCCCTGCTCCGAGCGGCAGTGACGACGCTGGGGGGGAGGCTATCGTTGATCCTGCTCACCCATGGCCACAGCGACCACATGGGCGGACTGGGGTCCGTGCGAGGCATGTTCCCGGATGCGGTGGCGCGGATGTTCCCCGGAGAGGAAGCGGTCTCGGCCGTTGCGCCGATCGCTGCTGGCGAGCTGATCCGGCACGACGGGATCACGCTGCAGGCCATCCACACGCCCGGCCATGCGACCGATCACCTCTGCTTCTACTGGGTCGAGGAGCGCATGCTCTTCTCCGGCGATCTGATCCTGGGCGAGGGGACCGTCGTGATCCCGCGCGTGGGGGGGAGCCTGGACGACTATCTGGACTCGCTCGAGCGACTGCGCACCTTGGACATCCTCCGGATCAATCCGGGCCATGGGCCGGTCATCGAGGAGCCACAGGCGAAGATCGCCGAATACCTCGAGCATCGCCGCATGCGGGAACGTCAGGTCCTGGACGCCCTGCAGGCCGGCGTCCGGACCGTCCGCGAGATGGTGGCGCGGATTTACGCCGAGGTTCCGAGGGGACTCCACCCGCTGGCGGAGGAATCCGTGTGGAATCACCTGCTCAAACTCGAGGGGGAACGGCGAGTCCGCCGGATATGGGAGGCTGGACGGGAGATCTACGAGCTGCTGCCATAACCGCTAAGTTTCATGACGCGCTTATGGCTTATGGGGTATAGCGTATAGTCAATGCCGAACCATACGCCATATGCCATAGGCCAGACGCGGGAGGGGGCCGTGGACCTGCGCCTGACTGACAAGGTCGCTATCGTGGCCGGCTCGAGCCGGGGGATCGGCAAGGCGATTGCTTCCGGCCTTGCGGCCGAGGGATGCCGCGTGACCCTGTGTGCCCGGGATGCCGGAGGCCTGGAGCAGGCAGCATCCGAGCTCCGGCGGACACGCGCCAAGGTCCTGGCGGTGGCCGCGGACGTCACCAGACCCGAAGACATCGCTCGGCTGGCGGAAGAGACGGTTCGAGCTTTCGGCCGCGTTGACATCCTGATCAACAACGCGGGTGGAGCCCGCAGCGCCGGCCCGTTCCTGGAGACACCCGACGGGGCCTGGCAGGCGGCCGTGGACCTCAACGTGATGGCAGCGGTTCGCCTGAGTCGCCTGGTCGTGCCCGAGATGCAGAAGGCCGGTGGTGGCGTCATCATCAACATTTCGTCCGTCTGGGGACGGGAAGCGGGAGGGACCGCCACCTACAATGCGGTGAAGGCCGCCGAGATCAGCCTGGCCAAGTCGTTGGCCCGGGAACTGGCCCCATTCAACATCCGGGTCAACAGCGTTGCCCCCGGTTCCATCCTCTTTCCTGGAGGCTCCTGGGATCGGAGGATGCAGGCCGATCCAGAGGGTATCACGGCCTTCATGAAAAGGGAGATCCCCTCCGGCCGCTTCGGAAAGCCGGAAGAGGTGGCGGATGTCGTGGTCTTCCTCTGTTCCGAGCGGGCCAGTTGGGTGACCGGCGCCTGCCTGAACGTGGACGGCGGGCAGTCGAGATCGAATATATGAGTTCAGTGAGTCAGGCGCAGTGTTCAAGAGCGTTCGGGCCACCCACGCCACGGCGGTGGCTATCCACCGCTGTGCCATGGGTCCCGGCGGTTCGGCTGTTCGGTCGTTCCGGAAAAGCGGGGCCCGGAACGGGTGGAACTCCAGGCCTTCCCTAAGACTGGGGAAGAGAATGATGAGATTTTTCCTGTTGCTGTTAGCTGCCAGCTGCCTGCTGCCAGCTGTGAGTTCAGCGGGGGAAATCGTGTTCCTGGAGGATGGACGGACGATCCAGGCCGAGAAGACAGAGATCATCGGCGACCGGGTCCGCATCGAGAAGCCGGCGGAGACGATCGAGCTACCCCGGTCCGCGGTGCTTTCGATTCATCGGGTCACGCCGCCCACGGCCTCACCCAACGTTCCTCCGCCGGCCGAGGTGTACGGGGATCTGACGCAGCAGATGACCGATAAGGTTCGACGGGAAATCAAGGAAGGGGCAAGTCGCCCAGGGGGCAGGTGAGATCAAACCTCACGGTGGCTTTCCCTCTGCCTGTATTCGATGACTGCGTCGCCAGGACCTGCCGAAACCCTCCTGCATGGGCAAGACATCACTCATTCCCGCATGGGTGAATGACCCTCGTTGTTCCGGGGTATGAACTCCGAAAATAATCTGCGTAATCTGGTCCGCCTTCGGCGGACTAAATTCCATCTGCGGATGCGTTGAGTTCTTCGAATGACGGCAAGCTTTGACATCGTGATCGTCGGGGCGGGCCATAATGGCCTGGTGGCCGCCGGCTATCTGGCGCGGCAGGGGCTCCGCGTCCTCGTCCTGGAACGACGCTCGGTCATAGGTGGGGCCTGCGTGACCGAAGAGGTCTTTCCGGGATGCAAGGTTTCGACGGCCGCCTACCTTTCCGGCCTCATGCTGCCCGAGGTGATTCGGGATCTGGAGCTGCCGCGCTTCGGGTATACCGTCTTCGCCAAGGATCCGCCGTCCTTCACGCCCCTGCCCGACGGGCGGTCTCTCTTCCTCTGGCAGGACCAGCGGCGTTCTTGCGAGGAGATCGCCAAGTTCTCTCGGCGAGACGCCGAGGCCTTTCCCGCGTATGTGGCCCGGCTGGACCGCCTGGCGCGATTCGTGGAAGGCCTCCTCAGGGTGACGCCGCCCAATCTGGCACCCCGGACGTGGCAGGACCTGGTGGGCTTGGCGAAGCTGGGGAGGAAGGTGCTGGGTCTTCCAGCGGAGTCCCTGGTGGACCTGGCCAGGATCATGACTCAGAGCGTTCGCGAATTCCTGGATGCCAGGTTCGAATCGGATGCCTTGAAGGTGACGCTGGCTACGGATGGGGTGATCGGTGCCAACGGGGGCCCCATGACTCCCGGCACGGCGTATGTCCTCTTGCATCACTGCATGGGAGAGGTGAACGGCGTCCGGGGAGTCTGGGGGTTCGTCCGCGGGGGGATGGGAGGCCTGACGCAAGCACTGGCCCGGTCTGCTGAGGCCCACGGGGCCACGGTCCGAGTCGCAGCCCCCGTGGATCGGATCCTGGTTACGGATGGCCGAGCCACGGGCGTGGTCCTGGAGAGCGGCGAAGACATCCGAGCCCGCGCCGTTGCCTCCAGCGCCGACCCCAAGCGCACCTTTCTGCGGCTGGTGGGGCCGGAACATCTGGCTGCCGACTTCGTTCAGGCGGTTGGCCGGATCAGGATGGAAGGGGCGTCCATGAAGGTGAACCTGGCCCTGGCCGAGCTTCCCGACTTCCGCGCGCTGCCGGGAAGGCAAGCGGGTCCCCAGCACCGGGCGACGGTCCACATCTGTCCATCGCTGGAGTACATGGAGCGGGCCTGGGATGACGCCAAGTACGGGCGCCCGTCCACTCGCCCCATGCTGGAGGTGACGATTCCCACGACGTACGACGACAGCCTGGCGCCGGCCGGGATCCACCTGATGTCCATCTTTGTCCAGTACGCGCCTTACCGCCTGGCCGAGGATCAGGCCTGGGCCGACATCCGGGAGGCGGTCGCGGACCGGGTGATCGAGGTGCTCTCGGAGTATGCGCCCAACGTCAAGCGGGCGATCCTTCATCGGCACATCCTGACGCCCGCAGACCTGGAGGCGGAGTACGGGATGACCGGTGGGAACATCTTCCACGGAGAGATGAGCTTGGACCAACTGTTCTTCCTGCGCCCGGTCGCGGGCTGGGCGCGGTATCGGACCCCGATCCGCAACCTGTTCCTGTGCGGGTCGGGGACACACCCGGGAGGCGGCATCACGGGGGCGCCCGGCCGGAACGCCGCCCGCGAGATCCTCTCCGACTGGCGCCGGGGACGGGTGCGCTGAGCTGTGTAACAGAGGGTGAGCTGCCGGACGGCGGGCTTGGTGATGGCTGTCACCCGACCCTGGGGGTCCCGGATAATGAAGAGGCTCTTGCCGTTGACGTCAAATTTACTCGCCACCAGGCCATCGGAAGTGGGGAAGCGCCAGATGGTGCCGTCCTTGTGATTCTGCTGCTCCTGGACGCCGATGCGGAGGATCTCGCAGGAATAAGTGAAGAAAGTGAACTACGCCCCGCTTTACTGTTGCATCACTCCTCGGCCCCGGCTGTATCGAAGACGCGGAATGGCGATCGCCATTCGCCACCGACTTTCTCAAATGTCCACGTCACGAAGTCGATGTGGAGCCTCTTTCTCCACTGCGCCGAGGTGAGCGGGAACCGCACCCTTGCCGCGTCATAGAAGATGACCCGGAAACGGGTCTTACGGGCGTCATCGGGCACACTCGAAACGGTGTATTCCTCAATGCGGATCTTCAGCGGCTTGGCACCGAGAAAGATGTCCCGGACTGCTCGGAAGGGCCTGGTTGTGCCTGTCAACTGTTTCCAACAGGGCGCGTCAAAAAGGATGCAATAAAGGGTACTCCTCGGATTACTCAGATCGTCTTCCTCGGTCCAGTTAACCTGGAGTTCCTGAATGGGTCGGATATTCTGATGCGTTATGGCCACCCGAATGCTCTCTAGAAGTGGCAGCAAATCCTGAGTCCGGGGATCGTCACGGTGAACCACTCTTACGCGGGCGACTCCAGCAGCCGGCAACAGCGTCACGGCCCACAGAGCCAGGGCGACAGCTACAGCCATGTGTTTGCCTCGGACTCGCACCATTCTCCATTCCTACGTCTGTCGGTTTCGACTATTTTCGTTCGCCGAGCTTCCACCGCACCAACTCTTGCTGCCTCCGCTCCCGCTGTTGTTCCTTGCGAAATTGCTCATACAGGTCTGTCTTCGGACAAGTTCGACAGAGGCGGTAAGTCTGGTGGAGGTGGGGGCGTACTTGAGTCCCGGCAGGCGTTGAACCACTCCCGTCGGATTCACCGATTCTCTGTCCCTCAGTCACCCGGACGCCCGGGGCAATCCCTGGGGCAGCGCCGGTATGGGCGGAGCCGGAAATACTCCCGTCTTCGTTCTCGATCAGGATCTGATTCCCGCCTCGAGTCTTGTGGTTCACAGCAATCACCGTGCCACTCTCCATGGCGTACACAGGGCTGCCCAGTGGGGCCCGGATGTCCGTGCCTGTGTGATCCTCTTTGCCCCGGCGCTCACCAAAGGGGCCCGTGATGTCATACGATCTTGTCGGCCAGGTGATGAGCCCCCATAATGCGGGACGTTGTTGACTCAGTAATGCGGGACGTTGGACTCATAATGCGGGACGTAATGCGGGACGTTGTTGACTCAGTGGACGGATGGCCGCTCGGCTCTCGCGACC
>CAZNWB010000024.1:0-3531 GCA_964576535.1 uncultured bacterium
CCCCGTACGATTCGCCCATGTCCGAGTTCAGATCGATTACCATGCGGCCTCCTAGATGCCGAGATACACGGTCCGCACGAGATCCGATTCGAGGACCTCCTTCGCCGTGCCTGAGAGGACCATCCGCCCGCTCTCCAGGACGTAGGCCCGGTGCGAGACGCTCAGGGCCAGCTGGACGTTCTGCTCGATGAATAGGACCGTCACGCCCGCCGCGTTGATCTTCCTGATGATCTCCAGGATCTCCGTGACCACGCGGGGTGCCAGGCCCAGGAACGGCTCGTCGATCATCAGGAACTTGGGCCGCGACATCAGGCCCCGACCGATTGCCAGCATCTGCTGCTCGCCCCCGCTCAGGCTGTGGGCGAGCTGAAAGCGTCGCTCACGCAGGATGGGGAACAGCTCGAAGACCCAGGCCAGGCTTTCCTCCCGCTGCGGCCTGGCCCGGTCTTGGTAGCTCCCGAGCAGCAGGTTCTTCTCCACCGTGAGGTAGGGGAAGACACGCCGACGCTCCAGCACGTGCGACACCCCCCGCGTCACGATCTGGTGGGTGGCCAGACCGTCAATGCGTTCCCCACAGAATTCCAGCGTGCCTGCCAGGGGATGGACCAGACCCGAGACCGTGTTGATGATCGTGCTCTTCCCGGCGCCGTTCGGGCCCAGCAGACACACCACCTCTCCCGCCCGGACCTCCAGCGAAACCCCCCAGAGGACCTGGAAGTCGCCGTATCTTACCTCAAGATTGTGGACCTGAAGCACTCTACCTCTCTGGTGAGGCCCGGGTGAAGGCTTCCCCCAAATAGGCCTCGATCAATCGGCGGTCCTTGACCACCTCGGACGGGGGACCGTCCGCGATGACCTCGCCGAGGTGCAGGGCGACGATTCGATCCGCGATGGACATGATCACCCGCATGTTGTGCTCGATGACCACCAGGGTCAGCCCCTGCTCCCGCAGCCTCCCGATGAGCTGCACCAGGGTGGGGATGGTCCGCTGGTCCACACCCCCCGTCACCTCGTCCAGGAGAAGCAGGCGGGGGCGCGTGGCCATGGCCCGGGCCAGCTCCAGGCGCTTGCGCTGGCCGGTGCTGAGATGCCGGGCGAAGCTGTCCCGCTTGTCCACCAGCTCCACGAACTCCAGGTACCGCAGGGCCTCGCGCCGCGCGGCCGCGGGGTTCACCTCGTGCTGCATGGCGGCAACCGTGACATTTTCCAGAACCGTCATGGCGTGAAACGGCCGGAGCTTCTGGAATGTCCGTCCGATGCCCAGGCGGCTGACTTGGTCCGGCCGCCGGCCCACAAGCGGATGGTTCTCGAAGGTGATATCACCCGCCTCTGGCCGGTAGTGGCCCGTGATCACGTCGAAGAGGGTGCTCTTCCCGGCCCCGTTGGGGCCGATCAGCCCTACGATCTCCCCCGGCCGGACGACGAAGTTGATCCGGTGGTTCGCCACCAGGCCCCCGAACCGCTTGGTGATCCCTTCAACCCTGAGGAGCGTCATCCGCCTCCCCGCCACCGCGCAAAGATTCCTACGAGCCCTGCTGGCTGGAAGACCGCAACCCCGGTGAGCAGGGCACCATAGATGACCAGATCCGCGGCGCGTCCCGTGCCGCCGAACTGGATCCGCGTGAACTCCGACAGCGGGATGAGGAGCGCCGCCCCGACCAGCGGCCCCCACAGCGTTCCGGTCCCGCCCACCACCCCCAGGACGCAGACCAGGATGGACAGGGACAGCGGCAACACGCTATCCGGGTCGAGGTAGAGGACGTACTGGGCGTAAAAGGTCCCGCCCGCCGCAACAAAGGCCGCCGAGACGGCCATGGCGATCAGCTTGTACCTGGTGACTGGGATCCCCACGCTGGCCGCCGCCTCGGGGTCCTCGCGGATCGCCCGTAGGTAGTATCCCAGCCGCGTCCGCTCGATCCGCCAGCTCACCAGCAGGCACAATACCAGGAGCCCCAGCACGATGTAGTAATACGGGTACTTGCTGGTGTGGAACTGGAAGGCCGAGAGAGAATCCTTCTGGAACGGGAGGGTGAGGCCGCGGGCGCCCCCGATGAAGTCCCAGTTGATGGCCAGGGTCTGGACGATCTCTCCGATGGCGATGGTGGCGATGGCGAAGTAGTGTCCCCGCAGCCGAAAGCACGGGTACCCGATGACCTGGGACAGCGCCACCGCCAGAACCACACCCGCCAGGAGGCCGACCCACGGGTTCATCCCCCAGGCCGTCTGCAGGACGGTGGAGGCATAGGCACCCGTGCCGAAGAAGACGGCGTGCCCCAGGGAGATCTGGCCGCAGTACCCCGCCAGGATGTTCCAGGCCTGGGCCAGCGTGGCGTAGAGGAAGACCTTGATGGCCAGGTCGCGGTGATAGGGGAGCCGGAACGCCCAGGGGAAGGCCAGCGCGGCGAGCAACAACACCGCCAGCAGGGCAATGCCCCAGACCCTCCGGGCGGATGCACGGGTCCCCTCCTGCGTCTTGACCACTGCCACCGGTTCACCCGTCGCCATCGGAAAGTCCGAAGAGGCCTTGCCGCTTCCCGGCTCTCGGCTCTCGCCTCGCGGCTCGTCCACCGTCGCCATCAGAACTTTCCAAGCAGACCCTGTGGCCGCACCAGCACAACCACCAGGTACACGACGAACACGGCGACATACTTGAACGCGGGGGCAATCAGCAGGCCCCCCAGAACCTCGATCACCCCGATGAGGACGCCCGCCACGAGCGATCCAGGGACGCTCCCGAATCCCCCTAGGGCTACCGTCACGTAGGCGATGAGGGCGAAGAGCGCGCCCACGTGCGGGAACACGTAAAAGAAACTTGCCAGGAACGCGCCGGCAACCCCCACGCAGGCGGAACCGATCCCCCAGCCGAGGGCGAACATCCGCTCCGTGTTGATCCCCATCAAGGCTGCCGCCTGGCGGTCCTGGGCGGTCGCCTCCAGCGCCATCCCCGTTTCCGTCTTCGTGATGAACCAGTACAGGATTCCGAACGCCAAGAGGCACGCGGCGCTGGCCACGACCTGGGGCAAGCCCACGGAGATCCCCAAGATCCGCACCGGTCCTTGGATCCACGCCTTGCTCACCAGGCGGAAGTCGGGCGTCCAGAGGAACTGGGCAGCGGACCGGAGGAAGATGGCCAAGCCGAACGTGGCGAAGATCTGGGCCAGCATGGGTCCGCCCAGGATGCGCCGGATGATGCCGAAGTAGGTGAGCCAGCCAAGGGCGAACAGGACGACGGCGCAGATGGGGACGCTCAGCAGGGGGTCCAGGGCAAACAGGGCGTACATCCAAAAGGCGGTGTACATGCTCAGCATCAGAAACTCGCCGTGGGCGAAATTCACGATCTCCATCAGGCCGAAGATCAGGCTGAGCCCCGCGGCAATGAGCGCATAGACGAACCCCATGAGGATCCCGCTCAGGATCCCCTGGATCAGTATCTCAAGCGGGGGAATGGCAAACATACACGTGAAACGGGGGGCGGGACCGCCGTTTTCCGGGACCCCGCCCCCCTGCTCTCTGTGCGCCGCAGACCGCCGG
>CAZNWB010000024.1:3631-12647 GCA_964576535.1 uncultured bacterium
CCGGCAGAGGATCAGCTAGCGCCGCTGCGACCAGGCGGGAATGGGATAGATCGGTTCCTTCGTGGCCAGCTCGAAGGGGTAGATGGTGTGGTAGCTGCCCCCCTGGAGCTGTTGCAGGATGGCCCGCACACCGCTGTTCTGCCCCTTCTCGTCGAACTTTACTCCTGTCCACGGCATCATGATGAGCTGGTCGGGGGGGATGTTGGTCTCGCGCAGGGCCTTTTGGATGGCGCCGGGATCCGTGGAGCCAGCCCGGTTGATGGCGTCCGCCAGGGTCAGAAAGCCCGTGAGGACCCGGGCCGGCACATCACTGATGTCGCGGCCGCCGCTCAGCTTCTTGAACATGTCGTTGATCACGGGGATCAGGGGCTTCTTGGCCGCCAGGTCCATAGCGAAGGGTGCCCGGGTGATGGCCCCCTCTGCCTCCTTGCCCATCTCGGTCACGAATCTGGGATCGGTGTATCCCGCGTTCTGGGCGATGATCGCCTTGGGGTTATAGTCCAGATTCCTGGCCGTCCGGGTCAGGAGGATCGCATCCGAGGTGTAGATGCTGGGCAACAGGACATCGGCATTGGCCGTCTTCAGGCGGCCGATCTCGGCGTCGAGGCTGGTCGTCGCTGTTCGGAAGGGGATCTTGGCCACCACCTCGTAGCCGAACTTCTTCGCCAACTCCTCTTGGACCTTGGCGCTGTCCGCACCGAACTGAGTGTCCTCGTTCAGGATGGCCACGCTCTTGAACTTCACGCCCCGCTTCTTCTCGAAATCCCGCATGAAGTCGAACATCGCCAGGCTGAAGTGCCCGTCATGCGGACCGGTCCGGAAGAACCACTTGAAGCCACGCTCCGTGAGGGCTGGGGACGAGGACTCGGCGTTCACGAACGGGATCCCCATTCGCTCGGCCACCTGGCTGGCCGTATTGGTCACGCTGGAGAAGTAGGCCCCGAAGAGCGCGTGCACCTTCTCCTGGGTGATCAGGCGCTCCGCCTCGGCCAAGCCGATGTCCGGCTTCCCCTGGTGGTCCACCACTACGACGCGAACCTTGGCCCCGCCCAGGTTGGGCAGTCCTACCCCCCTGCCAAGGGGTACGTTGATATTCACGTCATTGTTGATAATGTCCAGGGCCACGTTCAGAGCATTGACCGAGTCGATCCCGATCTGGGCCACCGGCCCGGTCATCGGATACAGGACGCCGATGACCACCTCTTTGGTCTGGGCCGAAGGGGCACTGACCAGGGTCAAGACGGCTGCCGCCGCCATGAGGGAGACCTGAAACCATCGAAGGAACATTCGCCTGCCCATGACACCCCCCTCTCCGCTATCGAGTTTGACGGGACAGCACGGCTTGGGATCTAACCGAACCCCTAGAGGAATCGAGTCTTGAGGCGGGCGGATTGTATCTGGGGCCCCCAGACAAGTCAAGAAAGGGCCGGAACTGGACTTGGCGTTCTTGGCGCCTTGGCGGTTAATTTTCGTGTTCGGGACTAGAAGACGGCCAGGGCCTCGTCACGGAGGTCCGTGACGAACATGTGGCCCGGCGCGTGGGTGATCATGAGGGGAAGCTTGGCGTGCATGGCCACCGCCTGGGGCGTCACCCCGCAGGCCCAGAAGACCGGCACCTCTCCATGGCGGATGGTGACTGCATCGCCGAAGTCAGGGTTCCCCAGGTCACGGATCCCCAGGGCAGCCGGATCGCCGACGTGGACCGGGGCCCCGTGCACCGCGGGGAAGCGACCGCTGATCTGCACCGCCCGGGGGATCATGGGGGCCGGAATGGGACGCATGGTCACCACCAGGGGACCGTTGAAGGCCCCGGCCGGCGCACACGGGATCGAGGTGACGAACATCGAGACGTTCTTTCCCTCCTCGATGTGCCGGACGGGAATCCCGGCCTGGAGGAGCCCCGTCTCGAAGGTGAAGCTGCACCCCAGGAGGAAGGCGACGAGATCCGGCGTCCAGATACCCAGGAGATCCGTCACCTCCCGTTCAAGTTTCCCGTCCCGGTAGATCCGGTACTTCGGCACGTCGGTCCGGAGGTCCGCCCCCGGCGCCGTCAGCTTGGGCTCGGGCGAGCCGGTATCCGTCACCTCGATGACCGGGCAGGGTTTCGGGTTTCGCTGCGCGAAGAGCAGGAAGTCGTAAGCCAGTTCTCGCGGCAGGATCACCAGGTTCACCTGGACGTAACCCGCCGCCAACCCGGCCGTCGGCTTCCGCCACTTCCCCTCGCGGATCAGGGCCCGCACCTCGGACGGCGTGGCCTTGCCGGAGATCTCTGCCTGCTCACCCATTCCGCGCCACCCTCCTTCATCTGCCCGGGGAACCCTAATGCGCATCCCCGCCGCCGTGTTGAAGGAAAGCCGATAAGCCGGGGATTGTCATCCGCCGCCCGCGGGAGAACACGACCCGCATCCGAGTCAGCGCCGCACTGTCGGCGTCCAGTTCCCGGCCACCTGGTATGCCTCACCCTCTCCGGGCCACGGCGGCAGCGTGACACCGATTACCCCGAGCGGGTCATCGCCGAGCGAGCGGAACTGGAAGTGGGTCCCGGCAGGAATGGTGACGCAGACTCCTGGATCGACGGGCACTACCTCCTCATGGTCGTACAGTTTTCTCCACATCTCCCCGCTCCCGCTGACGAAGAACCAGATCTCTTCAACAGTCCGATGGGCCACCGCAATGGAAGTCTGGCGTGGGGGGAGCTCAAAATGGGCAAGGCTGCCGCCGCGAAGCTCGAGAAGAACCCGGACGTCGGATCCATCCGAAGCGACCGCATCGGGCCGCGCGGGCAGCCGCTTGGTGCTGAACCCGCTCATTGGATCCTCCAACCCCGCTTCAATAAATAGGTGTCCGGTGCCGGTTTTCGATAAATAGGTGTCCGGTGCCGGTTTTCGGTGCCGGTTTGCCGATTTGCGATAGCAGTTTGAGATGAGTCAGCATGCCTTGTCAAGGAAGGAGATTTCACGCCCCGAAGCTCCATCTCGACCTTGAGATCCCGCGTCTGGCCTTTGAGGCTGGACAACGGGCGAAAGACCTGAAAGCCATTGGCCCGTGGCCGCTTTCGTGGTACGTTCTCTTGTCGCGACGGAGGAATCGGCGAGATCTGAATCGGCGATGGACATCATGAATCGGGAAGAGCTATCCAAGCTGCTGGCGCAAGTCCGGGCGGGCAAGCTGGGCGTCCGCCGGGCCCTAGAGCACCTGCGCCATTTCCCGAGCGAGAATCTCGGCTTTGCCCGGATGGACAACCACCGGGCCATCCGCCAGGGCTTTCCCGAGGTCGTCTTCTGCGAGGGAAAGACCGTGGCGCAAACCACGGCGATCGCCCGGCGGCTCCTGCAGCGCCACGGCATGCTCCTGGCCACCCGTGCCTCCCACGAGATCTTCAAGGCGATCAAGACGAAGGCGCCCCGTGCCGTCTATCACCCACTCAGCCGCGCCATCGTCATCAGGCCGGCTCACTCCCCTGCTCCCATCGGCCGGGTCCTGGTCCTGAGCGCCGGCACGTCCGACATCCCGGTGGCTGAGGAGGCGGCGGTGACCGCGGACGTCCTGGGCAGCCGGGTGGAGACGTTGTACGATGTTGGCGTCGCCGGGCTGCACCGGATCCTGGACAACCGAGCCGCCTTGGACGCGGCCCGGGTCCTCGTCGTGGTCGCAGGTATGGATGGGGTCCTTCCCTCGGTCGTCGGCGGACTGGTGGACAAGCCGGTGATCGCGGTGCCGACCAGCGTCGGCTACGGGGCGAGCTTCCAGGGCCTGGCGGCGTTGCTCACCATGTTGAATTCCTGTGCGGCGGGCATCGCGGTCGTGAACATTGACAATGGCTTCGGGGCCGGCGTCCTGGCCCATCGGATCAATGCGCTCGCCGAAAAATCCGACAGGGAAATCCGACAGCGACAGCGAAGGAAAAGCACTGAACCCGGTGAGAAGCGGTGACGTCCGCCTTTCTTTTGCTGTCGCTATCCCTGTCGCTGTCGAAACCGTCCAAGAGCCATACTGGCAGCGAAACGGATATCCAGTAACCACAGGAGCACCGCTTCACAGATGCGCATCGGCTATTTCGACTGCTTCAGCGGCGCGAGCGGCGACATGATCCTCGGCGCGCTGGTGGATGCCGGCCTTGAGGTGGAACGTCTGCAGGCGGCCATCGCCGGCCTTGGCGTCGGCGGCATCCGGATCACGGCCGAGCAGGTGAAGCGCGGCGCATTCATCGGCACCCAGGTCCACGTGCGGACCGACGAGCACGGGCACCCGCACCGTCACCTCAAGGACGTCGAGGCTCTCCTGGACCGCGCGGACATCCCTGACCCGGTCCGGGCCGACGCGAAGCGGATCTTCCGCCGGCTGGCCGAGGCCGAGGCGAAGGCTCACGGAAGCGTCCCCGACCGGATCCACTTCCACGAGGTGGGGGCCCTGGATGCCATCGCCGACATCCTAGGCGCCGCCTGGGGGATCCGCCAGCTTGGCCTGGAGCGGATCCACGTCTCCCCGATCAACCTCGGCGGCGGCTTCATCCAGGCGGCCCATGGGAAGATGCCCGTCCCGGCCCCCGGCACCGCCGCCCTTCTTGCCGGCGTCCCCGCCTACGGCAGCGACGTCCCGGCCGAACTGACGACGCCCACGGGCGCCGCGATCCTCACCACCCTGGCAACGGCCTTCGGACCCATGCCCGCCATGACCGTGAACCGCGTGGCCTACGGCGCCGGTCGGCACGATCTCCGGGAGCAGCCGAACCTCCTCCGCCTGATCGTCGGCGAGCAGGCCGGCGTCCTGGATCGCGACCAGATCACCATCCTCGAGGCGACCATCGACGACATGAACCCACAGTTCTTCGAGCCGCTGCTGGACCGCCTCTTCGAGGCCGGCGCCCTCGACGTGTTTCTCACCCCTGTCATCATGAAGAAGTCCCGCCCAGGAACCATGCTGACCGTCCTGGCAGAGCCCGCCGCCGCGGACCCCTGCGCCTCCGTGATCCTGACCCATAGCACCACCTTCGGGGTCCGAGCCCACACCGCCAGCCGGTGGAAGCTCCCCCGCGACGTCATCACCGTGACGACTCGCTACGGATCGGTCCGGGTGAAGCGCGGCTTCTCCGGTGACCGGATCACGATCCTGGCCCCAGAGTACGAGGACTGCCGGCGGCTGGCCCAGGCGGCGGGCGTCCCCATCCAGGTCATCCACGACGAGGCGCGACGGGTCGCCGGCCAGCAGGGAGGCCCAACGCCCGGAGAGTCTTCGAATCATCCGGAGGGCTGAGCCGTGTCCACTTCCCAACCCGTCCATCACGCCCTCACCCAGTTCGAGGTCGCGGCAGACCGCCTTGGCCTCGACGCCGGCAACCGCCGGCGCCTCCTGGCCTGTGATCGAATCCTGATCGTCTCCGTGCCCACGATGATGGACGATGGACGCCTGCACGTCTTCACCGGGTATCGCGTGCAGCACAACAACACCCTCGGCCCCACCAAGGGGGGCGTCCGGTATCATCCCGATGTCACGCTGGAGGAGGTCACGGCCCTGGCCATGCTGATGACCTGGAAGTGCGCCCTCATGGGGCTGCCCTACGGCGGGGCCAAGGGCGCCATCCCGTGCGACCCCCGGGCCATGTCTCGTGGCGAGTTGGAGCGGATGACTCGCCGCTACACCACCGAGATCTTCCTCATCATCGGCCCCGACGTGGACATCCTCGCCCCCGACATGGGCACCGACGAGCAGATCATGGCCTGGATCATGGACACCTACAGCATGCAGCGAGGGGTCACGGTGCCGGGCGTGGTCACGGGGAAGCCGTTGCTCCTGGGCGGGTCTCTGGGCCGGCGCGAGGCCACGGGCCACGGGGTGTACTACGTCGCCGTGGAGGCGGCCAAGCTCCTGGGCCTGACCCTGGAGGGCGCGCGGGTGGCCATCCAAGGCTACGGCAACGTCGGACGGACAGTGGCCCAGCAGCTCAAGCAGGAGGGGTGCCGGATCGTCGCGGTCACCGGCTCCCGCGGCGGCCGGTACCAGCCTGACGGCCTGGACCTGGACCGATTGCTCAGCCACGTGGCGGAGGGCGGACGGTTGGAGGAGTGCCCGCTCGGCGACCGGATCACCAACGCGGAACTCTTCGGCCTGCCCTGCGATATCCTGGTCCCCGCCGCCGTCGGCGGTCAGGTCACCGCGGCCAACGCAGACCGCATCCGCGCCCGCATCCTGGCCGAGGGGGCCAATGCGCCCACCACGCCCGAGGCGGATGCGATCCTGCGCGACCGGGGTGTCCTCGTCATTCCTGACATCCTGGCCAATGCCGGGGGCGTGACAGTTTCCTACTTCGAGTGGGTGCAGGACCTGCAGTTCTACTTCTGGACCGAGGGGGAAATTCAGCAGCGTCTGCGGGAAATCATGAGTCAGGCCTTCCGCCGCGTCCACGCCATGGCGGAAAAAGAGAAGACGGACCTGCGCACCGCTGCCCTCATGATCAGCGTCAAGCGTGTCGTGGACGGCCAGCGTCTTCGAGGGCTCTATCCCTGAAAAAGCGTTGAACCGCCGGCACCCAGCCCACCCGGGCGGCTAGCCCGGTGGGCTGGGTGCTCACGGCATCCGCCTCAGGCGGATTGGTGCACCACGGGCCGCCAGGAAATCCGATCTGCAGAACCAGGGGTCAGACCTTCCGAATCTTACGAAAGCAAAATATAAAGTTATAAAGGCCTGACCCCTGGCTGGGTGGATGGGATCAGGCGCGGCGGGTGAGGCGCGCGAGGTAGTGGCCCTCCTCCTCCTGCCAGATCACCTCGCAGGACCAGCCCGCCCTCCGCGCGTGACCCGCCAGGGTCGCTGAATCCACGAATAGCCACTCCAGGGGCGGTCCCATCGCCCCCTTGTACTCTAGTTGGAATCGCATCTCGCCGCTGTAGCGGTTCGGTCGGGCTCCAACTGCGGGAGGCACCGCGTTTTCCCGGTCCTCCGTCCATCCCGGATCGTATGAATCCAGCAGGATCTGCCCATCCGGCTTGAGCAACCGTCCGGCCTCCACCAAGAACCGATCGAGGCCGGCAAGATCTCCTACCACCCCAATGCCGTTCATCATCAGCAGGACCGTGTCGAAAGGTTCCGCCCCGAAGGAGAAGACGTCCGAACAACGCGCATCTTGCACACCCCGCTTTCGCATGACCTCGACGGCTTGGGGGGCGATGTCAATGGCGCACACCGGGAGTCCCTGTTCCTGGAGAACGAGGCTGTGACACCCCGACCCGGCGCCCGCATCCAGGACCCGTCCCCGGCAAAGGTCGAGGGCCGCTTCCTCCAGGGCGGAAAAATCCGCCGGTCCCCGGAAGAAGACCCGGATGGGGACGGTCTCCGTCTCCCCATCGTCGCCGTGAACCACCACTTCCGCTGAGGTGTCTCCCTTGAAGTAGTCGAGGAGAGCGGCCCCATGCGGTTTCCAGGCTGCCGACTTCATGCTGCTCTTAGACGCTGCAATCGCATTGCCCGGGCACCGGATTGCCCCGCCATCGGCGGGGTTGCCGGATTGCCTTCACTTGCCGAGGCCGTCGTGCCGCACCTCGACCCCGGAGACCCGCTCCCAGAGCTTGATCAGGGCGGTCGTGTTCGCGTCCCCAAGGCCCTCCGCCTTGGCAAGATCCAGGACGGTGAGGAGGCTATTGAGCATCGGGAGCGGGACGTTGTGCTCCCGGGCGACAGCGCTCATATACACCATGTCCTTGTGGGCCAGCTTCAGGTGGAACGTCACCGTAAAATCCCGACGGCAGATGCCCGGGACCCAGCTCTCGAAGACCCGGCTATTGCCGCCGCTCACTCGCACGACGTCGTACAAGGCCTTCAGATCCACGCCCGCCTTCACGGCCAGGGGCAGCACCTCGGCAACGGCGGCATTGTTCAGTTGGGCCAGAAAGTTGTTGATGAGCTTTACGATGTTCCCATGGCTCGACGGGCCGACGTAGATGATGTTCTTGGCGATGGCCCGAAACATCGGGAGGCACCGCTCGAAGACCGGCTTCTCGCCGCCGATCATCAGGTTCAACTCTCCGGCATTGGCCTGGGGGGCACTGCCGGTCATGGGCGCATCCAGCAGGCTGACTTTTCGCTCCTGCAAGCGATCGCACAGCATCCGCGTGGAGGCGGGGAGGCTCGTGCTGAAGTCAATGATCACGGACCCTGGCTGCATGCTCTGGAGCAGCCCCGCGGGGCCCAGAACAGAGGCCTCGACCTCCTTCGAGGAGGGGAGGCAAAGCATGACAACCGGATTCTTCTCTCCCACCTCGCCCAGCGACCTCGCCACCGTTGCCCCCGCACGGGAGAGGTCGTCCAAAGCCAGCCCGTCGCGGTGCGCGTACACCGTCAGCTTGAACCCTTTGGCCAGCAGGTTCTTCACGATCCCCCGACCCATCAACCCCGGACCCAGGAAGCCGATGCGCTCCGCCATCCGACACCTCCAGTCGCCCTCCCCTCACCTCGTGGATTGGCACAATGCTTCCCCGGCACTGGGGAAGACGGACATTACTCTCAGGACACAGAACGAGACCGCAACGGCACGGTGCATGCGTGGCGAGGACCCTCTTTCTTCAGAGGATCCCCACTGCGTCCGCCGGTCTTCGGACTCAGGCCGCGCCGAAGCCCTCTACCGTGCAAAGACCTCTTTCAAGAGATCGGTGACGCGTGCCGTGGGATTCCGGCGGATCTTGCGCTCCTCTTCGCCCAGGACATAGAACAGGCCATCCAGGGCCTTGGTCAGGACGTACTGGTCAATGTCCAGGGCCTCACTCTTGACAAACGGGATCGCCTGGGACTGCGCCACGAGTGCCTTGTATTGCCGGGTCACGCCGACCTCGTTCATTGCCCGGTCAACCATCGGCCGGAACGCTGCGGCCAGCCTGTCTGTGGTCTTGATCCGGAAAAACTCCGTGGCCGCTGTATCGTCGCCGTTCAGGATCTTCCGGGCGTCATCGAACGTCATCTCACCTATAGCATCCCAGAAGATTTTCTTCGCATGGGGTGCCGCCTGTTCTGCCGCCCGATTCATGCT
>CAZNWB010000024.1:12747-40225 GCA_964576535.1 uncultured bacterium
AAGGAGAATGCCTGGTAGGACCCATCGAATCGGCATCGGAGCCTCCCGGATTCTCAGTTGCAGCGCTTCAACAGGAGGGCCCACAGCTTCACGGGCGCTGTCCCCTCGTTTCGGGCGTCATGCGTCGTGTTGGGCGCAAGCCAGCGGGCGGCCCCGGGACCGAGGACCTCCCGCCCGTCCGGGGTGATCAGCGTCAGCTCGCCTTCCAGGATGATCCCCAGCTCCGGCTCCGGATTCACGTGCTCGCCGGAGGCGGACCCCGGGGGGAAGGTCAGCAGCGCCACGCGTACGGAGTCATTCTCCAGCGTGACCACCTCGTCAATCTCCTCCCCGGCGGCCAAAACAACCCCCATGCTCGCGAACACGAGGAACACACCAACCGCTGCGCTAGCCACTACCCTTCTCTCGCTCATCCCCTGTGCCTCCCTTCTGCCTCCGCTGGAAACCCGTTGGAAAGTCTAGACTGTGTAGATTCAGACGGCAGTGGATAGCGACCGTACTTCTGCACCGTCTTGGACAGCGCCAGGACGTTCTCCGGCATCAAGTACCCGGCCAGGCTGTTGCCGCTGGTCACGATGGAACCCCGCCTCAACGAGCCCGGTGCTGGGTTTCCGAGCACGCGTCACGTGCCAGAAAGCGTTGCGTCTGCGCCAGCACACGCGGTGCTCCCACGAGCAGCCCCGCCAGCCGGGCCTGCTCCTCCACATCCTGGAACCGGTACTCGTAGTAGAGATCGAACCGCACCTCCCTGCCAGCCGGCCGCAGCTCCATCTGGAACGGGGAGAACTGGTTCGTGCGGATCAGGATGTCCTGGGCCGCGCCCTTGGCGTGGGAGACAGTCCGCTCCTGGCTGTTCACACCCACGACCTCGACCTCCAGGAACCGTACCTCTTGCGAGGACCACGGATTCTGCGCCACGCCCTCCACCCGGAGGATGCCCGGCTCTGGCCGGACGCAGTTCCAGTACAGCACCACGTGGGACGACGCCACCCGATGGGCGTAGGCGTCAGGCGGGTAGGGAGCTGGCTGCGCCGCTGGCGAGGCGCAGGCGCCCAGGGCCAGCACGAGCAACCCTGGCAACATGCCGCGGAGACTCGTGCGAGTCATCTTGCACCTCCTCTCCGGCTCTCAGCCTCCACCGGAGTGGTATTTCCGCCAGACCGCCAAGGCAGAAGGGGCACCAAGGCACCGCATCATCTTACACCTTCCCATTCTCCCTCAACGCATGCGCGCGGACATGGTCGAAAACTTCCCTGCCCTGAAGGTGAACTTCTTGCTCCAGTCAGAGGTCACCCCACCCACGCTCACAGTGCAGTCCACGCTCAGGACGCCGTTTCCCCCATCCACGCCGTTCTGGGTCACGGTCATGGACACGGTGTCCTCACCGTAATGCTCCTTCAGGTACCGCTTGGCCCCCTCGACCAAGGGACCCTCAACATCCGGCATCCCACGCCTCCTCTGCCAGACACATCATCCCTGACCCGATCCCCCACTCACCCTGCTCACCGAATCGAACCCGAGCAAGAGTGTAGTCCATGCGCCAGTTGGGTTCAAGCTGCCGATGACTGGATAGCTCCTTCTCAGGACATCCGAAGATGGGTACTCGCACAGGCAGCGGTGCCTGCCTGGATGAGCAGGATGTCCTGGAGCTGAGCGGACAGGCTAACCCCGATCCGAAATCCCCCGGAGGCCGAATGCCCCGCGGAGATGCCGATTCTACGCCCGGGTCTTTTTTTCGGATCGGGGCTAAGAGGGATGGAACCTGGCGGTCAGGGAGGCCGGAGGGGCGTTCACTTCGGTCAACGGATGGCTGGGGCGGGAGAGACTCGGGGCGGTCTCAGAAGAGCAAGCGGACAACCCCCACGCCGCCCCCCGGGGTCAACCGCTCGACGATGCCTTCCAGGACGGTTCGCTGCTCTGGCGTAACCGCCACGAATTGGACACCGGTCTGGTAGCGAAGTTGCCGTTCCCCATCGGAATCCTGCATCGCGCCGATGACAGTACTGTGAATCACCCGGGCGGAGACGACCAGCGATCCGATGGCCGGTGGGAACTGGAATGCGCATGCGGATCCCGGACGCAGGAGCTCCGAGTGTTCGATCCGGGCACCCGTCACGCTGAGATCAACCAGGCGGACCTCGAGCGTCGCTCGCGCCCGCGCGCCGACGCTGGCGGTGACCGGGACGCGGGGCACATTGCGTCGCTCTCGAAAATCGGCCATAATTCGCCTCCCCCGGGCAACCACGTATCGGTCGCCGGAACGTCCACACCTCTTCCGGTCTCCTCACGGGGCCCGGCGCCGATTACGGCAGAGCCTATGTGCCCGTCCGGGCGCTGTCAAGGGTTCCCGTCACATCCGCCACACCTTCCGCGGGTCACCACCCATCTCCCCTCTGCCCGTCTACTACAGCCTCACGCCTTCCACCCCATTTGCCGGGCACCAGAACGGTGAGCCATGGCCTCAGGATTCAGCGTGTGGGGCGGAACCCGGCCGTCCAGGTAATGCTCGATGCCCTCGACTACCTGCCGGAAGAAGTGGTGGTATGCCTCCCGGGTCACATACCCCATGTGCGGCGACAGAACGACGGTATCCAGCGTCAGCAGCGGGTGGCCGCGCGGCAGGGGCTCGATGTCGAACACGTCAAGTGCCGCGCCGGCGATCCGGCCTTCGCGCAGGGCCCTGACCAGCGCCGCCTCGTCCACCAGGGGGCCTCGGGCGGTGTTCACCAGATACGCCGTTGGCTTCATGAGGGAGAGGTGCTCAGCCGTCACGAGGCCGCGCGTCCGTTCCGAGAGCCGCAGGTGGAGGCTGACGACGTCGCTCTCGCGGAAGAGGGTCTCCAGCGGAACCCGGGTGACGCCGCTCGCCGCTGCCCGCTCGTCGGTCAATGTCGGCCCCCAGGCGAGCACGCGCATGCCCAGGAGCTTTCCGAACGCGGCGATGCGGCCTCCGATGCGCCCCAGCCCCAGGATGCCGAGGGTCTTCCCGGCCAACTCGACGCCTAGTCCGGTCTGCCACCGGCCCTCGCGCATTGCCCGATCTTCCTGCGGGATCCGCCGCACTGCAGCCATCAGGAGGCCGATAGTATGCTCGATGGCCGCGGAGCCCGATCCCTCTGTCTCCGTCACGAGGACCCCCCGGTCCGTCGCGGCCGCCACGTCCACGTGGCCCGAGTTCCGGCCAGTCAGGGCCAGAACCTCAAGGTGTGGCAGCCGTGCCAGCAGAGACGCCGGAAAGCGCGTCCGCTCGCGGATCAAGACGAGGATTTCGTACGGAGCCATCCGCGCTGCGAGGTGGGCCTCATCCGTCAGGGTGTCCCGGAACCCCTCGACGGTAGCGCGCTCCCGCAGCCGCTCCCAGTACGGCATGGAGGTTGCCGCTCCCTGATAGTCATCCAGGATAGCGATTCGTTTCACGGCAGTCTCGTCCCCGGCGTTGAATCGGCCCCGCTAACGGCGTTCCAGCATCGCCAGACGGATACCCAGCCCGAGAAAGACACTTCCAGTGATCCAGCGGAAGACAGCCGGGCTTCCCAGACGGGTCCTGAGGCGTCCGCCGGTATAACTCGCCGCCAGCGCCACGGCGACGTTAACGATCGTGCCCGAGGTAATGAACAGCCCCCCGAGAAAGACGATCTGCGCCGCAACGCTCCCCCGGCTCGCGTCCACAAACTGGGGAAGGAACGCAAGGAAGAAGAGTGCCACCTTGGGATTGAGCACGTTCGTGAAGACACCCTGGAGGAAGATGGTCCTCAGGCCGTCCGGTTTGATCGCTGCTTCGGCCGTCGCTTCCCGGCGATTCAGCAGCGTGCGAAGGCCGAGATACACCAGGTAGGCGGCCCCCCCATACCTCACAATCTCGTACGCAACGGGGACCGCCAGCATGAGGCCGGCCAGGCCAAAACCCACCGCCAGCGTATGCACGATGCAGCCGGCGGCGATCCCGAGGGCAGACACGATCCCGGCTGGGCGGCCCTGACCCACGCTGCGCGCGATGACGTAGAGCATGTCCGGGCCCGGCGTGACGTTCAGCGTGACTGTGGCCAGCATGAAGAGCAGAAGGCTCGTGTCCGGCATAGCCGCCCGCGTCCTCTCCGGCTGCGATCTCCCTACCCCACCAAACTTTCCCGTTCCCGAACCGCCATGATGGTGCCGAGCATCGTCGCCACGATTCGCTCCTTGCTGTTCATCACGGCAAAGACATCACACGTGCACACGGTGACGGTGCGCCCGGGTTTGGTCACGCGTGCCCGGGCGATCATCCGGTCGCCTTGAGCCGGCGAGAGAAAATTCACCTTGTACTCGACGGTCAGGACCGCGGCGTCCGCCGGCATCAGGCTGTAGGCCGCATAGCCACAGGCACTGTCGGCGATGGTCGAGACGATCCCGGCATGCAGAAATCCGTGCTGCTGCGTGAGGTCCTCGCGGAAGGGCAGCACGATCTCCACCTCTCCCGGGGAGACCCGCGTCAGGCTGGCCCCGATGGTCTGCATGACCCGTTGCCGCGCAAAGCTCCCCCGAACCCGGGACTCGAACGCCGAATCTTGCGCCTCGAAGGCCGGCATAGGCACTGCTCCCCCTCGCGGGTTCCAGCGATTCCCCCCGCTCACGCTCGCGTGCCGGTCCCGGCCGCCCGATCCAGAAAGAACCGGCTCATGTCGGTTGAGACGGGCGTCGCGCCAAGCTGGCGCAGCAGGGTCGTCACCTGCCCCCGGTGGTACGTCCCGTGGTTCACCACGTGCGCCAAGCTGTGGACAAGTGGGAGCGCATGCTGGTTCCCCGCCATGTCCCGATACGTGAACGGCCGGGCCAGTTGCTCTTCCGAAATCGTAGCCAGGAAGGCGCGACGCTCGCCCTCAACCGCGGAGAATCGGCCTCGGAGGCTGGCACCGGTCGGGAAATCCGCCGCCGGCAGTCCCTTGGACGGGGATTCCCCGTGCCAGCGGCGAAGCCAGATCCACTCGGCGCCGAGGATGTGCGCCAGCGTATCGCGGACAGAGGGGAAGCTGTTCCCCAGGTCACGGAGGAATTGCTCTGCGGGAAGCGACTCGACCGCGCCCAGAACCCGCGTGTTGGCCCAGGCATTGTAGTCAAATAGGGTGAGGATATCCTGTCGGTTCATGACGATGTTCTCCCTCGAATTAGGCGAACGGGATCAAGAGGGGACTCAGTCAGCCGGGTCGCCTTCTCTGGAAGACATTGGCAGGGGGCCCCCGGGCTCACGCGCCGATCGCCGCCGCCAGCCGGGCGACGCCGTCGTCAATCTGGGCCAGCGGCGGGCTCACGAAGTTCAGCCGCATCGTCTCCTCTCCTCCCCCCGCCGGAAAGAAGGGACCGCCGGGGACATAGGCCACCCCCAGATCCAGCGCCTTGGGGAGCAGATCGGTGGCCGACCGACCGCGGGGCAGCCGGAGCAGCAGAAACATCCCTCCCCCCGGCCTGGTCCAGGTGGCCCGTCCGGCCAGGCGCCGCTCCAGCGCCTGAAGGAAGGCGTCGCGCTTCTCCCGGAAGGCGCCACAGAGGTGCGCGACCTGCGCCGGAAGGTGCCCGGCGGCGACGTAGCGGTGAACCATGCGCTGGGTGAAGGAGTTGGCGTGCAGGTCCGTGACCTGCTTGAGGAGGGCGAGGCGGGAGATGACGGCGGCCGGACCCGCGATCCACGCGACCCGAAGGCCGGGGGCGATGGTCTTGCTGAATGTCCCCACGGTGAGCACGGGCGCCCCGGGATCGGTTGCCGCCAAGGGGGCAAGCTCGCCCGGATCGTAGCGAAGGCGCAGGTACGCCTCGTCCGCCAGCACCGGGACACCGGCGGCTGCGGCCGCACGGAGGAGCGGCAGGCGCCGGTCAGGGGCCAGGGTGGCCCCGGAAGGATTCTGATGACTCGGCATCAGGTAGAGAAGCTTCACACCGGGTTGCCTGAGGGCAGAGGCCGCGGCCTCGGGGTCCAGGCCGTCGGCATCCGTGAGGATCGGCCGGACCGTGGCCTCGTAGGACGCGAAGACCTGCAAGGCCGCCAGGTAGCTGGGCTCTTCGGTGAGGACCACATCCCCCGGCTGAAGGAGGGCACGTGCGACCAGATCGATCCCCTGCTGGGAGCCGCCGGCGATGAGGACCTGAGCCGCCTCGACCGGCACGCCCCCGCTCGTCAGATCGGCCGCCACCCACTCCCGCAGCGGGCGGTACCCCTCTGCCTCCCCGTACTGGAGACCCCCCCGCCAGTCTTCGGACAGAATCGCCTCTGACGCCTCCTGCAGGGCCTTCACCGGGAAACCGGCCGGGTCCGGCAGCCCCGAGGCAAAGTTGATCACCGGGCGCTGCGCCAGCACCCGGATCAGCTCCATGATGGGCGACGGCTGAACCCGCCCCATCCGCCCCGCATACCGCGCCTCCCATTCCATCGTATCCCCCTACCCTGTTGATGCCTGACGCCAGCGTGTCGCCGGTCGTCATCGTCTCAAATCCCGGACGGTCGGCTGGGATCGTTGCTGCCTTCGTGTCAACCCGGGCTGGACCCCAAGAGATCCACACGGGTTCCACCCATCGTCACCCGACTCCGGGGCCCGGCCCCTCCTGATGGATTCGTCGCGTGCAGGAGGGGGCCAGCCGGCGGTCAGGCCTGCAATTCTTGGATGGACACCACGGGGCAAGGTGAAGGGCTCGAAGGACCGTCCCGCTAGATTGGGACCATCGCATCAGTCGAGTTCAACGGGCTTGTCGGTCCGTCGGCGTTCCGGCCCGTCCCAATCGGATTCCTCATCCTCGGCCTTCTCCTGCCGCCGATCCAGAACGACCCGGATGTCGGGCCGGTCCTTCATGATCTCGGCCAATTCTTCGTACAGGCGTGCCCACTCCTGGCTCACTACCAGGACCGGGCTCCGATATGCCGCCAGGCGGTCGGCACACCGTCGGCAGATCGTGGAGATCACGTCGGGATCTTTTCGCGATTTCGCTTTCCTGGCGCGTGGCGCCGGAGCCTTGGCCGAGGCCTTCTCCACCTTCCGCTGGCCTGACGGGCCCTTTTCACCCAGGTCACTTCCGCACCAGGCACACACCCGACGCACGACTGCCTCCTGCGCTGGAGAAGACCGTCAGAAGAGCCCTATGCCGTGATTGGCGGCTCCGATCGGCTGTCCTTGGTCACACGCCAAGCTGCAGAATCTGGACACAAGGTTACCCTCTGATCCAGGACCCTGGCGCGCTCGCAGAGACTATCAAAAGCCCGGAAATACCGCAACGAAACTTCGCGAGACTGGTCTGAGGTAGGAGGCGCGCCAGCGGAGGTCCCGGCAGATCCTTCCCTACGATGACTAGGGGAACCAGGGGCGGTCGGCGGCGGCGCCCATGATGGCGTCTGGGTGTGAATTCAACAGGAACGCGACTTCCCGCAGCAGCAAGTTGCGGTTGCTAAGTTTTCCTGCGGGGAACACTGAGAGACTGCCATCTCGTCCCGGCGAAGTGCTTGGCCAGGAACACGATCTGGCCGACATGGTAGGCGTAATGGCTGAGCTGACGATTGATCGCCTGGAGGACCGAGTGGGGCTTCCCACGAATCTGGACGGTCCTGTCCAGGTCCCCCGGCTTGAGCGGCGTGATTGCCTCGAACAGGCAGCGCCATCCGATCTCCCATCGCTTGAGAAGGCCCTCCTTTGAGTCTCGCACCTCGATCACAAACTCCCCATCCCGGTTCCGGTCGGGCTTCTCCCCGTCCGAGGTGAGGAAGTCCGTCCACCGGGACTGCATGTTGCCCGCCATGTGCTTCAGAATGACCGCGATGCTGTTGGATTCCGGGTCCAGCGTGGCGAAGAAGTCCTCTTCATTTGTCTGGACCACCGCCTTATCCGCCAGATCTTTAAGCTTCCGCAACTCCTTGATGGTTTCGTCCAGGTAATCCTGAGGCGGCATCGTTTTCCTCCTTCTGAGCCCACAAATGTTCCTGCCGGGTTCCCCGAGCCCGTGGAGAGGCAGCCCGGGCACCAATCAGCCCGAGCGTAGCAAAAGGCCGGCGCCACCGCAATACAGACTGAGAGCCCTTTGGTGGCAAATCGTAGGGAGGTTCCGGGTAGCCGCTAGGCGGAAGGCGCCGATGCCCGGTCGGTTGCCTTCAGGTCATCCGGGGAAAGAGTGAAGTCGAGGGCGGCGGCATTCTCGCGGACGTGCTCGGCCTGGCTCGCCTTGGGGATCGTGAAGAGCGATGGGCGCCGGGTGAAGAAGTTGAGGGCCACCTGACGCGGTGTCCGGCCGTACTTCTTGGCGATCTCGGCGACCACACCCTTGTGGAAGCCGCCCCTTGCCAGAGGGGTATATCCGACGACCGCGATCTTCTGTCTCTCACAGTACGGCAGGAGGTCCCGCTCGATCTTGCGGTCGCGCAGGTGATAGAGCACCTGATTGCAGGCAAGCCGCTCCCGGGTGAGGGCCGCCTGGGCGGTCTTCAGTTGGGACACGTCGAAGTTGCTGACACCGATGAAGCGGATCTGGCCGCGCCCGACCAGCTCTTCCATCGCGCGCATGGTTTCTCGGATGGGATGAGTGCTTGGCCAATGAATTAGATAGAGATCAACATGGTCCGTGCGGAGGCGCCGGAGCGATTGCTCACAAGCCTTTAACGTACCCGCATACGAGGCGTTGTCCGGCCAGACTTTGGTGGTGATGAAGACCCCTGCGCGCCGACCCTCGACGGCTCGCCCGACGACCCGCTCTGACCCACCGTCAGCATACATCTCGGCCGTGTCAATGTGGGTCATCCCCAGCTCAACCCCGAGGCGCAACGCCGCAATCTCGTCCTTCTCCGTCCGTCGGCTCTCCCCCATCCCCCACGTCCCCTGACCAATCACCGACACCTTTACCCCCGTCGCCCCGAACGGCTTCGTGATCATGTGCCCCACATTCTGCCCTTAGATTCTTGGCAGCGTGATCTCGCGCTGGGCTTGGTACTTTCCTTTCTTGTCCGCGTAGGAGGTTTCGCAGATTTCGTCGGCTTCAAAGAAGACGACCTGGGCGATGCCCTCGTTGGCGTAGATCCTGGCGGGCAACGGCGTGGTGTTGCTGATCTCGAGGGTGGCCGTCCCCTCCCACTCGGGTTCAAAGGGGGTGACGTTCACGATGATGCCGCAGCGCGCATACGTGCTCTTCCCAAGACAAATGGTCAGGATGCTCCGGGGGATCCGGAAGTACTCGACGGTCCGGGCCAGGGCGAAGGAGTTGGGCGGGACGATGCAGACGTCCCCCTTGAAGTCCACGAAGGACTGCTGATCGAACCGTTTGGGGTCCACGATGGTGGAGTTCACGTTGGTGAAGATCTTGAACTCGTCCGCCACCCGGATGTCGTAGCCATAGGAGGAGACGCCGTAGGAGATGACCCCGTCCCGGACCTGGATTTCCACGAACGGATCAATCATCCGCTGCTCCCTCGCCATGCGCCGAATCCACTTGTCCGATTTGATGGCCATCTGGCCCTCCCCTCTTGGCGTCCTTGGAGCCTTGGCGGTAAGATCCCTTTCAGAAGACGAGAATCCCCGGCGTGATCAGGGGGATGCTCCGCCCCTGACCTGGCCGGGGATCGTATCGGTGGTTACGCCGCCGGTTTCTGTTCGCGCGGAGTCTCGCGCGGGGTCTCGGTGGTCCCCTCGTCTCTCGTCGTCCCCCGAGGGTCTCCCGCGCGTGCCAGCCGCTGACGCATCTCGTCCCGGCGACGTTCCGAAGCGGCCTTTTTCAGCAGCAATCGGATCTCGGCGTCGGTAAACTCCTCGTCCACCGTCTCCTCGCTTCTGTGTGTGTCCTCGGCACCTCCTACTGGAACTTCAACTATGGAAGCCCCGGGGGTTATCCCCGGGCACCCGCTACACTACCCTGTTTCCCCCACCCGACCAGGTGGGGGGTCTTCGCCACAGAGGGATTGGGAGCATCCCCCCTCTGCCCCGGCGCCGATCCACCACCACCTCGATGTCGGACCGGTCGGCGAACAGCTCGGCGATCTCCGCGTACAGATCGGCACAGGAACGGCTCAAGACCAAGTAATGCGTCCGGCGTTCCTGCCCTTCCCGTGATCCCCGCAATCCCTCCCTCCTCGGGCCAGGGGCCCTAGCACCCGCTGAAGCCGCAGAGGTGCAACATCTGGCGCAATGCGGTGACCTTGACGCGTCCCTTCCGCGCCTCCCGGACATGCTCGGCGCCGGGCCCATCCCGGCGTCGCGCCGGCCGATGCGGTGGACACTGCGCCCCTATCGGACCTGTCGGACCTGCTTCGCGCGTTCCGGCAGCACCAGCGTTATGCTCGCCTGCCGTCGCCGTTGCCGCCGCTCCGCGCGAGGCTTTTTCGCAGCGGGGATCTCCGTCATCCTATCAATCCCCCGCCGCCGGTCCACCACCACCTCGATGAACGGGCGGTCGGCGAACAACTCGGCGATCTCCGCGTACAGGTCGGCGCAGGATCGGTTCAGCACCAGGATGTTCCGCCGTCCCTCCTGCCCGTCCCGTGGCTCTCGCAATCCCTCCCTCCTCGGGCCAGGGGCTCTAGCCCCGATCCGAAACTCCCGCCATACCCAGCGGCCCACCGGGGGCCGTGCTTGGGGCGAATCTCCCCCGATCCGGGCCGTTTGTCACGGCACCGATAGAGGGTGTGATACGCTGCCGAGGCCTCAATGAATCGGCGCACCGCAGCCACACTCGAACGCCATTGGCCTGGCCCCTTTTTCGGATCGGGGCTAGCACTCGCTGAAGCCGCAGACGTGGCACTTCTGGCAGCCTTCCTCGAAGACCAGGGTGAAGTTCTGGCAGTCGGGGCAGATGTCGGTGGCCTTGACCCGGCCCTCCCGCGCCTCCCGGATATGCTCGGCGCCGGGCTCGCGCAGTCCCACGTGCTCCGCCAGGACCTGGGCGATGGCATCCGGGATCGAGCGGACCCGCGCCGGCCCCATGCCCGCATCGCGCCGGCCGCCGATGCGGTCCAGTTGCCTGACGATCTGCTCCACCCGCGCCCGCGGCGTGAGGGGCGAGGGCAGGCGCAGGATCATGGAGATCAGACGACCCAGCGCCTCGGCGTCGGCGTGGACGTCACTCCCCGCCTTGCCGACGTTCAGGAACACCTCAAAGGGCTCTCCCGACGACCCCTGATTCACATGGACGTAGCCGGTCCCGAGGGGTGTGTCCACCCGGTACGTCACGCCGCGCAGGGTCCGCGGGCGAGGCTTGATGGAGGTGTCGATGCCGGGCGGGGGGCCAGCCCCGGCACCAGCGACAGCGGTGGCACCACCTGCACTGGTACCGACGTGGAGCACTTGTCCACCGTGCGCCGACTTGCAGCCATCCCGGAAGACCGTGATGCCCAGGCACCCGAGTTCGTAGGCCAGGCGGTAGGCGTTCGCCACGTCTTCCACCGAGGCCGTCCTGGGCAGGTTGATCGTCTTGGATACCCCGTTGTCCGTGTGCCGCTGAAAGGCGGCCTGCATCCGGACGTGCCACTCCGGCTCGATCTCATGGGCGGTGACGAAGACGCGCTTCACGTCCTCGGGCACCTCGGAGATCCCGTGCAGGGTCCCGTCCCTGGCCACCTTGTCCATCAACTCCGGGCTGTAAAAGCCGCGACGCCGCGCGACCGTCTCGAAGTGGGGATTCACGAAGGTCAGGTGCCGGTCCCCCACGATGTGGCTGAAGGCCACGGCGAAGAGCGGCTCGATCCCCGAGGAGCACCCCGCGATGATGCTGATCGTCCCTGTCGGGGCGATGGTCGTCACCGTGGAGTTCCGAACCGGACGGCCGTCCCGATAGATGCTCTGGGGCCAGTTGGGGAAGGGGCCACGCTCCTCCGCCAGGCGCGCCGACTCGTCCCGCCCGATGCTGGTGATGAACTCCATTATCTTGTCGCCCAGCTCCAGCGCGGCCTCGCTGTCGTAGGGGATCCCGAGCTGGATCAAGAGGTCCGCCCACCCCATGACCCCCAGGCCGATCCGCCGGTTGGCGTGGACCTCGTCCTTAATCTCATCTAGTGGGTACGGGTTCACCTGGATCACGTCGTCCAGGAAGCGGACCGAGAGGCGGACCACCCGCTCCAGTTCGTCCCAGGCGATGGGGGCCGCGGGGTCCTCGGGCCGGGCGAACTTGTCCAGGTTGATGGAGCCGAGGTTGCACGCGTCATTGGGCGCCAGCGGCTGCTCGCCACAGGGGTTGGTCGCCTCGATCATCTCCAGCTCCGGCACGGGGTTGGCGGCGCTGCGATTCACCCGGTCAATGAAGACCAGCCCAGGGTCTCCCGTGCGCCAGGCCGCGTCCACGATGCGGTCGAAGACCTCGCGCGCCCGGAGGCGGCCGGTGGGCTGCCGGGTGTGGGGGTCCACGAGGTCGTACTCGCCGTCCTTCTCCAGGGCCTGCATGAACGGGTCGGTGGCGGTCACCGAGATGTTGAAGTTGGCGATGCCCCCGTCCAGCTTGCAGTGGATGAACTCCAGGATGTCCGGGTGGTCCACCTTCAGGATGCCCATGTTGGCACCCCGACGGGTCCCGCCCTGCTTCACGGCCTCGGTGGCCCCGTTGAAGACGCGCAGGAAGCTCACGGGACCGCTGGCCTTGCCCCCGGTGGAACTCACCAGGGTGTCCTTGGAGCGCAGGCGGGAAAAGGCAAAGCCCGTCCCGCCCCCGCTCTTGTGGATGATGGCGGCGCGCTTCACCGCCTCGAAAATCTCGTCCATCGAATCCCCGACGGGCAGGACGAAGCAGGCCGAATACTGGAGGCCGTTGTCCTTCCCGGCGTTCATCAGCGTCGGGGAGTTCGGCTGGAAGTAGCCGTCCACCATCAGGTCATAGAATCGGCTGGCGACCTCGTGCACCTGCTCCTGGGTCTTGCCCCAGGTCGCCTCGGCGTCGGCGATGGCGCTGGCTACCCGCCAGCACATGTCCTCCGGGGCTTCGGAGACCTGTCCGCCCAACCGACGCAGGTATCGTTCCCGCAGAACCCGAAGCGCGGATTCGGACCACTGCCCTTGCTTCACTGGGCGCGTGAGCTGTGCCATAGAATCCTCCGTCGTTGCCTTCTGGGGCGGACCGCCTCTTATTCTATGGGGCAGGCCCGGTGAGCCTCAAGTGGATTCGCAGAGAAGATGGCTAGGTTCAGATTCACCGAGGACGGTGGGGCACCACGGAAGAATAACCGAAGCTCCAGTCCACACTGGCCCCACCGAGCAACGCTAGTTCCTACGCCGAGGCCGAGGTCGCTGCATACCAGATCACAGGGGCATTAGAGAAGGTGTCGACTTGGTAGGCGGGATGGTGCCTCTGAGCACGCCGCCGTGCGAATGCCGCTCGGTTCGCCGCTTCGAGCATCGCCGAGTTATCGACGAACGGGATGGGAGGAGGAGTCATGGGTTTGGTGATCTCCGAACGCAAGCCCATCTCGGCACGCGGCGGATCTTCATGGTTGTGCTCGCCAAAAGCGATCGCTTCACGCGGACGCACGACAGCGGGGCGCTCCACCAATTTCCGACAGAGGTGTTCCGCCACGGATTCGATCAGCAGGCTACCGCAGACCGCGCAAATCAGGGGGGTATTCCAATTCTTCATCACAGCCTCCTAGAACAGCACTTGGCTGCCTCAAGTGCCGCCCCTATGGGGCTCAAGAGAGTTGGGTCCGTCTCATGGTTTGAGGCGGAGCCAAACATCTGATTGGTCCATTATTTTGGGTGGGACATACTCAATACGCCCTACATATTGGGCTTGTCAAGTAAAAAATTGCTTTGGCCGGGCCGGTGGCTCCGGAAAACCTGTGCCCAACGACCCCAGTCACCAGCCGATGCAGCCAGGCCCTCTGGAAGGCGGACATGCACGAAGGCAGTAGGCGATAGCTGGCAAGGGGCAGCGGGCAGAATGCACCAGGGACAAGGAGACACGGGGACAGGGCGACAAGGAGACAAGGAGAAACGGGGACAGAGGGGCAAGGAGCGACGGTGAGACGGAGCCGGGAAGCGTAAAGGGGAGAACAAGGGGCAGGAGGCTGGAGGCAAAACCTAGCTGGCGGCAGGCAGCTGGCAGTAAGCAAAAGGCCACCGAAGCGGCCCGGTTTCCCTTGCAATCACTTACCCAGCGGGATAGAATTTCGCGGTCTGCGCAATTACGAGGTGGCTTCCGGAGGATTCGCGAATGACCTACGTCGTCGCCGACCCCTGCCTTTCGACCATAGACCGCGCCTGCGTTGAGGTCTGTCCGGTCGCGTGCTTCTACGAGGGCGGCGATCAGCTCATCATCCACCCCGCCGAATGCGTGGACTGCGATGCCTGCCGGCCGGCGTGCCCGGTGTCGGCCATCTTCGCCGAGGCGGACGTGCCGGAGCAGTGGCGGCACTTCACCGCCAAGAACGCCGACTTCATCAAAAAGACACCCAACCTGGTCCGGGCCAAGACGAAGACCGAGGTGGAAGAGGCCCACCTGGACACCTTCGCCGTCTGCCGAGAGGCCGTGGCGGGGGCTGCGGCCCCGGCCGCGGCGGCGCCTGCAGCCACGATGGCTGCCGTCGAGGCCAAGCCGGAACCCGTCGCTGCCGCTCCAACCGCGGCCGCCCCGGCCGCCAAGAAACCCGAGCCGGCAAAGCCGGCTGGTCCCACCGAGCTCACTCCAGCCCTCTACCGCCGCGGCCTGGATCTCATGCGCGAGGCCGTTGCGCTGCAGGAGGTCGGTCGCCTCACCCCCGAGAAGGTCCAGGCGGGTGAGCAGATGGCAAAGGAACTCCGGGCGGAACTCACCAAGGCCATGGGCAAGGAGAACTTCGTCCTGGCGGACCTGGAGAAGAAGTCCATCACCTTCCGCCAGGGCGAAGAACTGGCCAGGGCCCTCCTGCGGGCGATCGAGGGGACCGAATTCGAGCGGGCATTCCAGACCGGGCGCCGGAAGCTTGTAGAGTATGCCGGCGGGCTGGCCATCTTGGGCGTCATCACCGCCTTCATCGGCTGGATGACGGCCCGCATTGTCCTGGCCAGGCCGCTCTCTCTCGGTCTGACCCTCAGCCCCGAAGTCCTCCTGACCGCCATCCTGGACCCCGAGGTCCTGCCGCTCTTCGCCGCCTTCTCGGCCCTGGGCGGGATTCTCAGCTTGTTCTGCCTGGGGGCCGTCATCATGGTCTGGCGGGCGGCGATGAACTTGGTGAATGTCTGGCGGGCGCGGGAGCAGAAGCGGCTCGGCATGCGGTTCACCGAGGTGGAAGGGTGAGCGACACGCCCTCCGGTGTTACTGGCGAGATTCCAGGTACCGGCCCAGCAGGAACAAGGCCACTCCGGTCCCCAGGAAGGCGTATTCCAACGCCATCCCCCCCTGCATGGTGATGCCGGCATACAGGGCGACCATCAGGTTCACCATGCCGAGCGCCTGGAGCGATTTGGCCAGGTAGAACACCGCTAGACCTCGTGGACCGTCCGGGAGAGAGAGACGCCCGGGGCGGGAACGCCGCGGCGGCGGCACGCAGAAGGATCTCGCATGGACAATTTCCTTCGCATCATCAGCCAGCCCGACAACATCCCGATCGTCCTGCTGCTGGTCTCCGTCCTGTTCTTCCTGTACCTGGCGATGCGCCAGGCCTTCCGGCACGACCGCTTGATCGAGAAGGGTCACAAGGACGAGATCTACGACGAGATGATCCGGTAGGCCCGCTCCATAGCGTCAACCCCTGCAGCGGGGGTGGATGTGGCCGTTATCGCCATCGTGATCCTCGCCATCCTGGCGGGATTCATCCTCATCGCCATCGCCGGCCGCTCCCCCGTGCAGCACGTGGGGGACCGCCCGACGGGCGAGCACGGCGACATGGCCCAGGCCATGATCGAATCCCTCTCGCTGGCCCAGTTCGAGACGCTGTGCATCCGCCTGTTGGAGGAGCTGGGCCTGATGATCAACGGCCCCGTGCGCCGTCGTGATCGGGAGGTGGAAATCTCGGCCGTGAATCCCCAGCCCATCATCGGCGGGGACGTCCTGGTGCACTGCGTCCTCGCCCACGAGGCCCGCCCCGTGGACAATCACGCCGTCCAATCCCTGTCCGACACGGTAAAAGCCGACGGGGCGAGCAAGGGGATCCTCATCACGAACGGCTATTTCGCCGAAGAGGTGGGCAGACTCTCCGAGGGGCCGCCCATCGAGCTGATCAACGCCACCCGCTTCCGCAAGCTCCTCGACGACCATCAGATTTCTCTGGCCTGATCCCTCGCTTCTCCTCAACGCTCCACCGACCCTTGCTCCCGTCTCATCATGCCAGCTGTCGGCCGCATGCTATGCCACCGGCCATCCAGGCGTCAACCGCAACCCGGGTGTATAGCTGGATGACAGGATCAACGATGCGCCGGCACTGGCGGCGGCTGATGTGGGGATTGCCGTGGGGACAGGCGCCGACCTGACACGGGAGGCCGCGGACGTCAACGTCCTCAGTCCGGACCTCGGGAAGGTTCTGTGGATCATCGAATACGCCCGGAAGGTGCGCCGGACGATCCGGGGGAATCTGTTCTGCGCGTTTGCCTACAACGGGATCGCCATCGCCTTCGCCGCCGCAGGACGCTTGAACCCCCTCGTGGCCGCGGCGGCCATGATCGCCAGCAGCCTCGTCATCCTCTGGAACACCCGCCGGTTGGTGCACGGCTGACACCAGCGTGCACCAAAGGCGTTCGGCGGTTCGGCAGTTCGGCTGTTCACCAGTTCAGCAATTGCCGGAACCGGAATCGCCGTACATCTCCCATCTCGTCCCGCATTCCAAGGCTCTAGCCATTCAGTTCATGCTCTTGAGAATCGCAAGCAAGAACTCCCAGAACTTTGGCACCGTGTCGACATAGATCCTCTCGTCAGGCGAGTGCACGCCCGCGAGCGTCGGGCCGAACGACACCATGTCCATGCCCGGGTACTTCTCCCCGATGATGCCACACTCGAGGCCGCCGTGCACGGCCTTCACCTCGGGCTCCTTGCCATAGAGCTGCTTGTAGGTCGACTTCGCCAGCTTGAGGATCGCGGAATCCATGTCAGGCTTCCAGCCGAGATAGCCCTGGCTCTGCGCGACCTCGGCGCCTCCCATCTCGAAAATGGTCTTCACGGTCTGGGCGATCTCCAGGATCTCCGACGCGACCGAGCTGCGCTGGCTGGTCACAAGCGAGATCTTATTCCCCGCGGTCGTGATGACGGCCACGTTGGTCGAGGTCTCGACCAGCCAGGAGATCTCGGCGCTCATCTTGATCACGCCGTGCGGCAGCGCCGAGATGACCTGCGTGACCTGCTTCTGAGATTTCTTCTTGAGCACTGCGCCCTTCTTCTTCACTTCGTCCGCGCCCACCCTCAGATCCGGCTCGACGGTCTTCAGTTCGGCCCGCGCGATGTCGTTCCACTGCGCCACGAGCGCCTTCGCGTCGGCCAGCTTCGCCTTCGGCACGAACACCACCGCCAGGCCTTCCCGCGGGATCGCGTTGCGCTTGTTACCGCCGTTGATCGTGGACAGCCGCGCGCCGCACTGATCGCCGAGCGCGATGAGGACACGGTTCATGATCTTGATGGCGTTGCCGCGGCCCTTGTCGATCTCCAAGCCCGAGTGGCCGCCGCGAAGCCCCGTCATCTTCACATCGAGGGCCGCCATCGCCGCCGGGACTTTCTCGTACTCGACCTTCCAGGTGCCGGTCGTGTCTTTCCCGCCCGCGCAGCCCACGTAGAGCGCGCCCTCTTCCTCGGAGTCGAGGTTGATCAAGGTGCGGCTGTCGATGAAGCCGGGCTCCAGCGCCTGGGCGCCGGTCAGGCCGGTCTCTTCGTCGACCGTGAACAGGAACTCGAGCGGACCGTGCACGAGCGACTTGTCCACCATAATCGCGAGGTTGGTCGCGACCCCGATGCCGTCGTCCGCGCCCAGCGTCGTCCCGTTCGCCATCAGGACGTTGTCCTTGCGCACCAGCTCGACCGGGTCCTGGCTGAAGTCGTGCACCTTGTCGGCGTTCTTCAGGCACACCATATCGAGGTGGCCCTGCAGGCACACGCTCTTCACCTTCTCGCGCCCGGGCGAGCCCGGCTTTTTGACGATGACGTTGCCGGAATTGTCCTGCCTGGCGGGGAGGCCAAGCTTCCTGGCGGTGTCAACGACGAACTGTGCGGCGGCCGCCTCGTGCTTCGAGCACCGGGGGATCTTCGCAAGCTCGGCGAAGTACTTCCAGACCAGCGGCGGCCTGAGGCCCTCGATCGCGTTGGTCATATGAGTGCCCCTTTCGACATCCAGCCTACTGTCTCACCGAGTTCTCACAGAGTGTAGTGGGGGACGGAGTGGGGGACGTTGTTGACTAAGTTGACTTGAGCTTTCAGCGCACATGGTTTCGCCCGCAGGCTCGCGGACCCATTCCCTGCGTCTTGGCGGTTAGAAGACGCCGAGGGATTGGAGGCCGTGGAAGACCAGGACGAGCGCCCAAACGGTCACGAGGCCGCCGAACACCCGCTGCCAGGCGAGGCGGCGCTCCGGTCTGAGGTGCTGCCTCACGATCCCGATCCCCCACATCATCGGCACCGTCCCCACGCTAAAGGAGAAGAGCAAGATGCCCCCGCGGATGGGGTCCCCCAGCGCCACGGCCGACGTGAACATCACGTACAGCAGCGGACACGGAAGCAATCCGTGCAGCGCCCCGAGCAGGACGATGGACGATGCCCGGTGACCGGGCCAGGGCGACATAGCGCCGCCACACCCCCACCAGCGCTCCGGTGGGCTGCGCCAGGAGCCGTTCCGCCCGACCTGCAACCCCGCCGATATCCAGGAAATGGTCCCCATCAATATCACGAACAGACCGGCCACGAGGCCGACCAGGGCCGCACTCCACGGACGGATCCCCAGGACGATCCCCGCCATCCCGAGCACGATTCCCAGATTCGTGTAGGCGAGTGTCCGACCCAGGTTGAACAGGAGGTTCTGGCGCAGGGGCGAAACGGCCGTCGGCGGCGCGAGCCGGCTGGCGTACAGGCCGACCAGCGGCCCGCACATTCCGAAGCAGTGGGTGCTGCCGAGGAGGCCGAAGAGGAAGGCAGCGATCAGGGCGGAAGGGGCGAGGGGAATGTGGATGTGTCCCAGGTGATCGGCAGCCAACGGGACACCCGCGATTGCCAGAACGCCGGCCGCGACCACGAGCCAGCCGCCGAGCCATGTCACGCGGGCATCCCGCATCGCCGACGCCCCTTGGTCGTTACACGGCGCGGACACCCAATCCCAGGAGGACGACCACGGCGCCCACAACGAGCAAGATGGTCAGGCCCACGCGGGCCTTCCGAGCAGCGGCGAAGACATCGGTATCCGGGCGCTTCCAGGCGATCCCCACCCAGACCTGCAGCGCGGCCATCACGATCACCAGAGCAACCTTCAGGGAGAGCATCGCCACGAACCCGCGGCTGAAGGCGCCGCCGCTCGCCATGGCCCGCACCAGGACGTTCAGGGCTCCCGTAACGACCGCAGCCTCCATGGCCCGGGAGGTGAGGAACTGCGCCCGCTTCGCCACCGCCCTTCCCGCCTCGTCTCGTATGCCTGGAAGAATCGCCCCCACTGTCACAACGACTCCGCCCAGCCACATGGCCGTCGCCAGAAGGTGCAACCAAACGATCCCTGTTGCTCCGCTGATCACGGGACTTCCTCCAGTGTTCCAAGTTCCGGGTGTTGATCAACCGGACTCGCTTATATCGTACTACGCCGTGCCGCCCCCGTGGCGGCGACAAAGGCCAGAAGGCCGAACAGCACGGTGATGGCCAGCGAGATCCCCAGGGCGGGAATCGCTCCCGCCGCGGCGGGACTGCCAAGATAGAGGCATCGGCGGATCGCCGCCATGCCGTAGGTCAACGGGTTGACCTGCATCGTCCACTCGATCCATTTCGGGACGCCGGTCGCGGGGAAGAAGGCGCCGGAGAGCACCCACATGGGAAGCAGGATCAAATTCATGATGGCGTGGAATCCCTGGGTGGAATCCAGCCGCCAGGCGATCACCAGCCCGAGGCTGGTCAACCCGAAGGACACCAGGAACATCACGGCGGTCGCGGCGAGGACCGCGATGATGCTCAGAGAGATTCCCGCGACGGGCGCTAGCAGGAGGAAGAGAAGGCCCTGCACCAGGGCCAGGACCGTGCCGCCCAACGCCTGGCCCAGGACGATGCTCGACCGGCCGACCGGCGCCACCAGGACGCCCTGCAGGAACCCCTGCCGGCGGTCCTCCACCACGGAGATGGTCGAGAAGATGGCGGTGAAGAGCAGCACCATGACGATGATGCCGGGGTACACGTACTCCACGTAGCTGGTGCCGGGCGGCGTCCCCGGTGGCTGGAAGGATGCCCGCAGGCCGCCCCCCAGGAGGATCCAGAAGATCAAGGGCTGCACGAAGGCGCCGACCAGACGACTCCGCTGACGGCAGAACCGGATCACCTCCCGCCAGGTGAGCGTCATGACCGGCAGGACCACGCCCCTCATCCCGCCCTCTCTCCGTTCGCGCCTTCACCCCACAGGCGCTGGCCGGTGAGGTTCACGAAGACATCTTCCAGCGTCGGCCGGCCGGAGGTCACGGACTGGACCTCGCCAGGAAAGGCCTCCACCACCTCGCGGACGAACTCGTGGCCGCGCGGCCGTTCGACCCGCAGGACGCCATCCATCAGCAGTGGGTTGCAGCCGAAGCGCTCACGAAGCTTCACCTGCAGCGCGGGGGGATTCGCGGTCTGGATCACCACGACATCGCCACCCAGGCGGGCCTTCAATTCTCCGGGGCTCCCCAGGGCCACCAGCCTCCCCCGGTGGAGAATCCCCACCCGGTCGCAACGCTCGGCCTCGTCCAGGATGTGGGTCGTGAGGAGGACGGTCACCCCGCTGTGGTCCCGGAGTCGCGCCAAGTACTCGGTGAAATCCCGCCGGGCGCCGGGGTCCAATCCCGTGCTGGGCTCATCCAGGAGCAAGAGGTCCGGTTGGTGCATCAGGGCCTTGGCCAGCTCGGTCCGGCGCTGCAGGCCCCCGGAGAGGGTTTCCACGCGATCGCGGGCGCGATCGGTCAGGCCCATCCGGTCGAGCACGGCTCGGACCCTGTCGCGAAAGACCGTCCCGTGCACTCCGTAGAGGTGGCCGTGGTGCCGGAGGTTCTCCTTCACCGTGAGTTTGGGGTCGAGGCTGGGGTGCTGAAAGACCACCCCCAGGTGCCTGCGGACCGCATCCGGCTCGCTCCCGACACCGTGGCCAAACACGCGCACCTCTCCCCCAGAGGGTGGCAGGAGGGTGGAGAGGATTTTGAACAGCGTGCTCTTGCCGCTCCCGTTCGGCCCGAGGAGGCCGAAGATCTCCCCCCGGGAAACGGAAAAAGAGATCCCGGCCAGGGCCTCGCGGCTCCCGTACATGTGGCGGAGGCTCGCCACCTCCACAGCCAAGTCCTGTCCATGTTGAGCTTCGCTCACGGCTGGCATGCGCCCTCGGGGAACATCGCCGGTATTCGCCGGTTCAACCGGTTTGCTGGACGCTTGAATGTAACACAGAAAGGCAGGCTCCGGTAGTCCGCGACCACATCGTGGGCTTTCGGGTGACGCGGCGGATCTTGCGGCAGGAACCGGACACTCCCGAGGTCGTCGCAGGGCATCCGAGCGGGTCAGGACCCGCGGGGAGCCCTGGCCCTTCTCGCCGTCCGGGGATCGCGTGGCGGACGGTGGTCAGCGGGAAGGGGCTGGCGCCGACGCCTCGACGCCACCGGCCGTCTGGTGGGGAGTTGCGGTGTGGTCAGGCAGGAGCGCGAATGCCAGGAGCACGCAAAGAATCAGCGGGGTGACGGCGATCAACCCCAGGGTCGTTCGCTCGAACTTCAGGTGCATGAAGTACATGGCGACCAGGGCGGCCTTGGACAAGGCCAAGCCCACCAAGAGGATCGCGATGAGCACCCTCGCCAGGGGCATGAAGATCACACCGACCTCGATGATCGTCAGGGCCAGGAGCCACCAGAAGATGGCGATGTAGTTTGGATGCTTGTGCGCCATAGCTCTCCCCAGCCTCAGTGCAGTGTGCCAGAGGCACCCCGGCTTGCCTACAGCAGATACACGAAGGTAAAGACCAGGATCCAGACCAGGTCCACAAAGTGCCAGTACAGGGCGAGGATCTCGATCTGGTTGGCATGGCCCTGGTTCAGGCCGCCCAACAGGCTTCGGATCAGATAGCACGAGAGATACACCACGCCGCCCGTGACGTGCGCCCCGTGAAATCCGGTGACGATGAAGAAGGTCGTCCCGAACAGCGAGGCCCCCCACCGGTTGCTGGTCAACCCCAGGCCCTCATGGATCAGGTGCGTCCACTCGTAGGCCTGTAAGCCGAGGAAGCTCACCCCGCCCAGAATGGTAAGGGCCAGGAACTTCCGGAGCGCCGCCATGTCCCCCCGCTGGATGCCCGCCAGCGCCAGCACCATGGTCATGCTGCTGCAAATCAAGAGGAAGGTCATGAAGGCCGTGAGCCCCACCCCCAGAACCGATGAGGGATGCGGCCAGTCGGCGCTTCCATAACGGAGGGCGCCATACCCGGCCAGCAGGGCCCCAAAGGACATGGCGTCTCCCGCCAGGAAGATCCACATCCCGAGCTTCCCCCAGCTTTCGGGGGTGAGGGGAGATTCCGCCGGCTCGATTTCCGGGTGCAGCACAGCCACCTGACTCACCGTCCACTCTCCTTGTGTGTCCACGCCTTCCGCCAGCGGCCTGGACTCGCCCGCCAGTACCGGTACACCAGCCACGCCCCGATCGATCCCGCTACGGCAAAAGGCATCGCCATGAGGAACAGGATGCCCCAGTAAAATCCTCGAGCGGTCGGGTCGCCCGCGACGCCGGGACCCGTCCCGCAGACGGCGCACGCCTCCGCGGCCGCCGGGACCAGGAGCGCCACGCCGATGAGGCCGAATGCGAAAGCCAGGAGTATGCGCTTCATGCTCGCTCGCACGTGCTGGCGCCCAACCCGCTCGACGCCGGGCCTCCCTCGTCCGCGCACGTCACATCAGGTAGACGGACGGGAACAGGACAAGCCACAGGCCCACCACGAACATCCAGTACATCTTGCAGAGGTGGACGCCGACGTGCCGCTCCGGCGAGAACCGGCCGCGCGTGGCCAGGAGCAGGACCGCGGCCAGCCACAGCACCGCCGCGAATACGTGGACGCCATGGCACCCGATCAGCGTGTAAAAGGTCGCCCCGTAGGTCCCGCTGCTCAGGGTCAACCCGTAGTGCACCAGGCGGATCCATTCGCCTCCCTGCACCGCCAGGAAGGTCGCGCCGAGGAGCGCCGTGAGCCCGAGGCCGTGGACGAGTCCCGCCTGGTTCCCGTCCCGGATCGCCCGGTGGGCCCGGCGCATCGTATAGGCGCTCGACACCAGAATCCCGGTGTTGATCCAGGTCATCCCGATCGGCAGGTACGGCTCGCCGGGCGGCGGCCAGCTCGTGCTCCCCAGGCGGAAGACCAGAAAGACCCCCAGCAGCCCGGCGAAGAACATCGCCTCGAAGGCCAGGAACATCAGCATACCCAGGACGGCATTGCTGACGACCGGTTCTTTTCGGGGCGGCTGCCAAGCGGGAGGGCCCCCATCATCCGGGCCGGGGGGAATGCCCGGCGGCACCTCTGGCACCCCGGGTGCCAACTCCTCCACCGCCGGGGTCGTCACGGTTCCCTGTGCCACCACAATCCTCCGAGCGTCTCGCCTCTCACCCACGCCGATCAGAATGGCACCTTGTTGAGGGCCATCAGGACCAGCAGGGCCGGGAGGTACACGAGTGATGCGAACACGAGGCGCCGCGCGTCGGCCGCGGATCGCGAGACCGCCAGGACAATCCCGCAGACGAGGAGACCCGTCCCCAGCGCCAGCGCCCCCAGGAAGTAGACCGAGCCCGTCAGGCCGATCAGCGTCGGCAGCAGCCCCACGGCAAAGAGGGCCAGGCAGTTGCTCACGATCTGGCGGCCGGTGCTGCACCCGTCCGGCTCGATCACCGGCAGCAGCCGGATGCCCGCTCGCGCGTAATCCGCGCGATACAGCCAACCGATGGCCAGCGAATGGGGCAACTGCCACAGGAACAGGATGGCGAAGAGTACCCAGGCCCCGGGGCCGAAGTCGCCTCGCGCCGCCACCCACCCCGTGACGGGAGGAAGGGCCCCCGGAATCGCGCCCAGCACACTGCAGAGCGAGGTCCGCCGCTTCAGGGGGGTATACACGAAGAGGTAGCTCACCACCGTGAAGGCGGTCACCAACCCGCTCACCGCATTCACAGTGAGCCCGAGGTACAGCAGGCCCGTGAGCGTCACCATCGTCCCGAAGGCCAGCGCCTCGCCAGGCTGAAGCCGTCCTTCCGGCAGGGGACGAAGCCGGGTCCGCTCCATCTTGGCGTCCACCTCGCGTTCCAAGTACTGGTTCAGCGCCAGGGTCCCCGCGGCGGCCAGTGCCGTGCCGAGCAGGGTGTGGATGAGCCGAAGGGCATCCACCACGACGCCCGCGGATCCGAGGTAGAAGCCCACGAAGGTCGTCACCAGGATCATCAAGACCATCCGGGGCTTGGTGAGGGCCAGGAAGTCCAGGGCCCGCCGGCGGTCCTGGCTGAGGGCAATGGGCAGGGTTTCCGTTCGAAGCGTCATGCAGGCACCCGCCTTGGTGTCTCGCCACGGTAGGCGGCCGGGGTCGGCACGCCCAGCAATCGGTACACCCGCAACGTCAGCACGAGGCTCGTCACCAACAGGAGGCCTCCCGTGAGGCGGTGGCTGACCGGCAGCGCCAGCCCCAGGATCGCTTGGAACGGGAGTGGAATGCTGGTAAACCGGTTCATGTAGGCTCCCAGGCCCAGCAGCAGTTGGAGAATCAACAACCCGCAGAGCAGGGAGGTGGGCCGGACGAGCCCTGGGCGGTCGGCATGGCGCGTGAGGATCCGGGTCGCCAGCGTCGGAACCAGGATGACCAGAAGACCCGCCAGCCCGACGTGCGCGTCGAGCCGTGTCCCCACATGGGTCAGCAGGGCACCAAAGACGAGCTGGAGGTAGATCGCCCCGGTGGTCAGCCCACTCAGGCCTGCCAAGGGAAGGACGGCGTTTCTGTCCAGAGGGGAAGGCTCGCCGCGCCATTCCCTGGAGGTGAATAGGACGAGAGCCGCGGTCAACGCAAAGTACGCCTGGGCCAACGCCCCATGGAGGACGGCCAGCCGATCTGCGAGCCAGATCACCCGCAGGCCGCCGATCACCCCCTGCAGGATGACGAAGGCCAGCGCCGCGACACCCAGCCAGCGAAGCCAGCGCCGCGCCTCCACCATCCACAGGCTCATGGCCAGGCTCAGCGTGAGGAGGCCGACTACCGACCCGATGAGGCGGTGGCTGTGCTCGTAGAAGATGCCGCCGACCATCTTCGACCACGGGTACGTGAACATGGTGTACCCGAACGTTGTCGGCCAGTCCGGGACGGCCAGCCCTGCGCCCGTGTTGGTGACCAGGCCACCTGCCAGGATCAAGAGGAAGGTGGCGCCGGCCGTTGCCAGGGCCAGCCGGTTCGGCCACGCAGCCAGCCGCCTCGTCGGCCGCATCCAGAGGGAACCCCGTTCCGTCATCGGGTCCTCCCTAGTGCACCGCGGCAAACTGAGGCGGGCGGGGTTGGTTCTGGGGCACGTAATCCTCCGCAATGCCGGGCGGGCTGTACTCGTACGGGCCCCCGTACACGACCGGCAGCGTCTCCCCCCAGTTCCCGTGGGGGGGTGGGGACGGCGCCGCCCACTCCAGCGTGTTCGCCTGCCATGGGTTCGCCTCCGCCCGCTTCCCGGCGAACAGGCTCCAGAAGAAATTGAGCACGAAAAGAATCTGGGAGGAACCCAGCAGGAATGCGCTCACGGTGATGAACACGTTGATGGGCTGGAGCGGCTGCAGGAATTCGTACTGCAGGGGGTTGTAGATGCGCCGCATGTGGCCGCCCACCCCCAGGATGTGCATGGGGAAGAAGGCGCAGTTGAAGAAGATGAAGGTCAGCCAGAAATGGATCTTCCCCAGGGTCTGGTTCATCTGCCGGCCGAACATCTTCGGGAACCAATAATAGACCGCGGCGAACAGGGCGAAGACGATGCCCGCCACCACGTAGTGGAAGTGGGCCACGATGTAGTAGGTATCGTGGATGAAGATATCCACCGGCGTCGCGGCCATGAAGATCCCACTCAGGCCCCCAATGACGAAGTTGTTCACGAAGGCCAGGGCGAAGAGCATCGGCACCGTGAACCGGATGGAGCCGCCCCAGATCGTGCCCAGCCAGTTGAAGGTCTTGATGGCCGACGGCACCGCGATCACCATCGTGGACATCATGAAGGCCGAGCCCAGCATCGGGTTCATCCCGCTGATGAACATGTGATGCCCCCACACGACCCATGAGAGAAAGGCGATGGCGATCATGGAGAAGGCCATGGCGCGGTAGCCGAAGATCGGCTTGCGGGAGAACGTGGACAGGACGTCCGACGTCACTCCCATGGCCGGGAGGACCAGCACGTACACCTCGGGGTGGCCGAAAAACCAGAAGAGGTGCTGCCACAGGAGCGGCTCCCCGCCGCCGGTTGGCAGGAAGAAGCTGGTTCCGAACATGCGGTCGAACAGGAGCATGGCCAGGGCCGAGGTGAGCACCGGCAGCGCCAAGAGCAAGAGGATGGCGGTGATGAACAGGGACCAGATCGTCAGAGGGAGCCGGAACCAGGTCATCCCAGGCGCCCGCATGTTCACGGTGGTGGTGATGTAGTTGATGGAACCCATCATGGAGGAGATGCTCAGGATGATCAGGCTGATGTTCCAGAGGTTCTGCCCCCAGTCCACGCCCGTATAGATCGCCTTGGCGCTGAGCGGCGCGTACGCCGTCCAGCCCCCGGCCGCATGCCCGCCGGGGACGAAGAACCCCCCCAGCATCACCACGCCCCCCAGCAGACCCACCCAGAAGGACAGCAGGTTCAGGACCGGGAAGGCCATGTCCCGGGCCCCGATCATGAGGGGGATCAGGAAGTTGCCGAAGCAGCCGATCATGATCGGCATGACGGCGAAGAAGATCATGATCGTGGCGTGCATCGTGAAAAAGGAATTATAGGTGTTCGGGGGGATGATCCCCTCGAACATGTAGGGCTCCGGCATCCAGCCGAATCCGGGCACGGCCGTCTCGGGCCAGGCGAGCTGCCAGCGCATCAGCATGGCGAGCGTGCCGCCGATCACCAGCATGAACAGGCCCAGGAACAGGAACTGCCGGCCGATCATCTTGTGATCGGTGGAGAAGATGTAGGTGCGCCAGAACCCCAGTTCGTGATGAGCGTGAACGTCGTGTCCAGCGGTCGCGACGGCGGAATCAGCCATTCCTTCTCACCTCTCCGATTTCGGATTTCGAATTTTGGATTTACCGGCTCGACCAAATTCGACGTTCGAAATTCGACAGTCGAAATTCTACCGTTTTACGAGGACGGCCACTTCTCCTTGGCCCACTTGGAGTAGTCCTCGGGCGTGTGCACGTACAGCCATCCCTTCATTCCGGAGTGGCCGAAG
>CAZNWB010000025.1:0-40028 GCA_964576535.1 uncultured bacterium
CCACGAGAAGACCCAGGGGCACATTCTCGAACGCCTGCCACCGGTCTGTGACCCATCAGTGAGGCGTTGCCACTCTTGTCACCTTCGCAATGCACTGAGATTCGGGCTCTTCAATCAGGGCCCGGCCATTGACCAGGCCGAGGTCAGCGGGAAGATCCTCAGCCGCCTCGGCCTCTGGCCGGCCCACGCCCATGGCCCGCCGGAGACCGCCGCCACGTAGCCCCATTCGGCCGTCGGCTCGTCTGGCGCTCGTGCCGGTGCTGTTCGGCGCCAAAAGATTTCGAACGCTGCGTCAATTGGTACGGTACCGGACACCTATTATTTGGGGGTAAGTGCTAGATTTGGAGAAGGCGCTATTCCGATTCTTCCGGCTGAAGCCTACGCGAGGGCGGCGATGACATTGTGCAGAGGTGGCACAGTGGTCACCTGCCACAAGGCAGCAGGGTGTGCCCGCTCGGAACAACCTTCCGCCAGAATGGTAAACCAGCGCCCCAGCCTCTCGATCTTCTTTCTTTTTCTTGGTCGATCTGACCCTCCAGAAGTCCAGTAACCTCTTGAATCTCAACCTCCTAGAGGGCTGGTTTGGCCGCCATCCAGATTGTCCCATTGGGGACCTTCCGCGCGGGCACAGCGCTCGCAACGGGCATAGCTCTGGCATAGCGTTCTCCGAAAGATTCATCCGCGGGTACGCCGGTTGGGGCGAGTTCTGGTATCCGCAAAGGAGTATCCCACCATGCGACGAATATATGCCTCGTTTGGGAAGGACCTGGGTGTGAAGGACACCTCGGGGGACCCCCAGGCCGACCAGCGTACGATGTATCGCCAGCGCATGCTGGTCGTGAGTCAGGAGTGGGCACCGATGTACGATCAGTTGGTCGAAAGGTTGAAAGGCCAGCCGGAGATTCAGGTGATCCTCGATCAACGGGAGCTGGCGGGAGCAGGTGACAAGGAAGCACGGAATGACCGCGGGTCCATCCTGATGATCGCCATGTTCGTCATGCTGGCCCTGTCTCTCCTTGGAAGCGCCCTCCTTAGCCTCTCGGCCATCGAGCACAACATGGCCTACAACGGACTCTGGGCCGAAGGAGCCTTCTCCGCCGCCGAGGCGGGCATCCAGACCGGGATCAACCAGCTCTCGCCGAATCCCGCCATCGCGACCCAGGCGGTCCCTGTGACGGCGATCGGCACCGGCATCTACACCTACCAGTTCCGGAGCGGGCAAGGAACCGACCCGGGCCCCCAGCCTCAGGTGTTCCGGGGCTCGCGGATCGAGAAGGGCTACAACATCGCCATCGGGACGGGGTACAACCCCTCCGGGTACGCCTTCCATAGTTACCAAATCGATGCCACGGGGACCGGGCCGCGCAGCGCCATGCGGGAGCTGGAAGTGCTGGCGGAATACGGCCCTGTGGCCCAATAATGAGGTGCACCATGAAGCGAGTGAAGAAGGCAATTGCCCTCGCCCTGTCGGTCTGGCTTTTCTGCTTCAATGGGCCACCCATCTTGAACGTTTCCCCGGCCCGGGCAGACGACAGCGACATCTTTGGGGCCGAGATCCAGCCGAACGTGTTACTGGCGTTCGACACCTCCGGCAGCATGGACAATACCATTTTCGCGGATCCCTATGACGTCGCCACAACCTACGCGGGCACCTATGCGGCCACGAAGGTATACCAGAGGGTGAATTCTGCTTACACGGTATACGCAAACACCATCGCGGACGTCTCGAGCACGAGCGCCCAGACCGCCCTGTCCTCGGCCGGGTACTGGTCCGGGAGGATCGGGGGCTCCAACCGGAGCCTGTTCACGGGCAACTACCTGAACTGGCTGGCGACACCCGGCGCCCAGCAGGTGAAGAAAATGGACGTGGCCAAGCGCGTCCTCACCAAGCTGGTCACCAACGTCGAGGGGGTCCGCTTCGGCCTAATGCAGTTCACGAACAATAGCATACAGGGCCAGGGGGGTGGGAAGCTCGTTGCGCCCATTGGGAGCAGCCCGAGCACACTGACCACCGCCATCAACGGCTTCGTGTCGAGCGGCTGGACCCCCCTGGGAGAGTTGCTCCGCGACAGTGGAAAGTACTATAAAGGTCTCGGGGATTACTACGGGAACAACAGGACGAGTCCCATCCAGGTGGAGTGCCAGCCCAACTTCATCATCATGATTTCGGACGGCCTGCAAAACGGGCAACTGGACTCCCGGACCGAGGCCACGAACCGTCGCACCCAGGATCATGCCAGCACTCTGACGGGGACGCAGACCGTCAGGGTGGATACCGTCGGCTTCGCGGTCGCGCCGGGTGAGCAGGCCGCGGCGAATGACGTCCTCCAGACTGCGGCCAGGAACGGCGGGGGCGCCTTCTACAGCACCGAGAACGAGACCCAGCTCGAGGCGGCTCTGGAGGATGTCATCCGCCAGATCGTCGCCGCCACTTTCGCCTTCGCCACGCCGGTCGTCCCCACGACCAGCGCCACCGGCAGCACCAAGGCCTACCTGGCTGCCTTCAAGTCCGATCCCTCCCGGCCGTTCTGGCAGGGATTCTTGAAAGCGTACCAGCGGGATGCGAACGGGCAGGTCCCGGTGGATGCCAACGGCGTGCCCCTGGATACGGCCCTCGTGTGGGAGGCCGGGGCAAAGCTCGCCGCCAAGTCCGCATCCAGTCGGACGATCTACACCCTGGCGAGCGGAAGCCCGGTGGATTTCAAGACGACCACCTCCTCCACCACGATCACGCCGGGCATGCTGGGGGTCTCCACGGACAGTGACCGCAACAAGCTCATCGACTTCATCCGGGGCGTGGACACCTACGACGACAACGCGAACGGCAACACCACCGAGGAGCGGGCCTGGAAGCTGGGGGACATCTTCCACTCCACCCCGGTCCTGGTCACCCCACCCTTCGCCCCCTCGTCGGAGGCCAGCTACATCGCGTTCCGGCAGGCCAACGCGGCCCGGGCGACGGTCCTGCTGGCCGGGGCGAACGACGGGATGCTCCATGCCTTTCGGGAAAGCGATGGGGAGGAGCTGTGGGCCTTCATTCCGCCGGATCTCCTCGGCAACTTGAAGCTCCTGACGGTGTCGGGCGGAGAGCACCAGTTCTACATTGATAGCAGCCCAACCGCGGCCGATGTGAAGATCGGCGGCGCGTGGAAGACGGTTGTGATCTTCGGCGAACGACGCGGAGGGCGGTCCTATCATGCCCTGGACATCACCGACACCGCCAATCCCCAGTACCTGTGGAGCTTCACCGATAGCAAGATGGGGGAGACGTGGTCCGAGCCGGTCATCGGGAAGGTCCGGCTGGCGAACGGGACCGACAAGTTCGTAGCCTTGGTCGGGGGCGGCTACGACACGGCTCAGAACAACAGCTCCGGAAAGGCCGTGTTCGCCATTGACATCGCCACCGGGACGAAGCTCTGGGAGTACTACAACGCAGCCGGCTCGACGGACGACCAACAGTACATGAACTTCAGCATCCCCGCGAACATGACGGCGACCGACATCAACCTGGACGGGTACCTCGACCGCCTGTACATCGGCGATGTGGGCGGACAGGTGTGGAAGTTCGACCTGTCGGCCCCGGCCACCCTCCCCTCCGGCGTGGTGGACAACTGGACGGGGAAGCGCGTCTTCGCCGCCCCCCTGGCCGGGACGAATCCACCGGCCGTCGGCGAGTACTACGCAGCCCAGGCCATCTATGGTTCGATCATCCCTGCCTACGACGATCTGGACACCCTCTGGCTCTACTTCGGGACGGGGGACCGAAACCACCCGAACAACACCACCGCCCCGAACCGGATCTACGGCATCACTGACAGCCCTTCCATGACCAACGGGACCGCCTTGACCGAGTCGAACCTGGTGGACGTCACCTCCGCCAATAACACGGCCCCCCAGGGCTGGTACATCCGCCTGGGTGCGAACGAAAAGATCCTGGCGTCTGCCGATGTCTTCAACAAGGTCGCGTTCTTCTCCAGCTTCACCCCGGTGAGCAGCACGATCTGCGGGTCGAACGGGGATGCGAAGCTGTACGCGGTGCAGATGAGCACAGGCTATGCGGCGCTCGACTGGGCCAATAGTGCCGCACTCCTGACCACCAGCAGCGCCTCTGATATCCGATCGAAAACGATCGGAACGGGGATCCCCTCCAAGCCGATCGTGATCATCACCGATGCGGGGGCGACCATCACCAGCTCGGTCATCACGGCCACGACAAGCCAGCAGCTCCCCAGCAACCCTGCGCCGCCGCCCACGGCTATGCGGCGTATCCTGTACTGGCGTGAGCTTGTGCGGAGGTAGCCCGGATCGGAAAACTCTCCAGTCTGCTGCCAGCGGCAGGCATCCGTCACGCCCTCATCGAGGGCGTGACCTTTTTTTGGCAGATCGGCGGCTGCGGATCGGTCACCGAGACAATGCGCACGGAGCGATGGCTCCGCTAAGACTGCTCGCATCCTCACGCCTACAACAGCCACGCACCCTCTCTGTCGCCACCCCGCCGGAAAGATAAACCCAAACATCTCACCACCAAGTGGTCATGACCGCTCACGGTCACCACAACGGATGAAAATCCCATTCCCCGGATGCCGGTAGGGAGGGGGCTGCACCCACACTTCGTGCGGGTACCCGCCCTCCGAGGGCGGAGGGCCACAAGGGCCCTCCCTACCACACACCGCGTCAGGGATTTTCCTCGCAGGCACCAAGACCCCACCGGGCCTTCCCGAGCAGGGATCGCAGGTTCGTCAATCGAGATTGACGGAGTCCGGCTTGTTGGGTAGGATGCCAGCCATGCGAGCCAGGCTGAACCGGGATGAGTTCGTGAAGTCCCATGCCCTCGGGAACGATTACGTCGTCCTGGACGAGGCCCGCCTCTCCCGTCGCCTCACGCCGGAAGCGGTGCGGGTAATCTGCGACACGCATTTCGGGATCGGCTCGGACGGGATCCTGCTCCTGACGGCGGGGAAGGGAGCCGACTTCGGCGTGCGCATTTTCAACCCCGACGGGGGCGAGGCGGAGAAGAGCGGCAACGGCCTCCGGATCCTGGCCAAATTCCTGTACGAGCACGGGTACACGGAGCAGTCCGAGTTCACAGTGTCCACGCTGGGCGGTCCGGTCCGGGCCAGGCTGCACCTGGAGAACGGGCGCGTCGCCGCCGTCACCGCGGACATGGGCCGGGCGACGTTCGTGAGTTCTGAAATTCCGGTGGCGGGTCCCCGTCGCGAGGTGGTGAAGGAGGAGCTTCCGGTGGGGGACCGGCGATTCACGGTGACGGCCGTCTCGGTCGGCAACCCGCACTGCGTCATCTTCACGGACAGGCTCGAGCCGGAGGAGGTCCGCCGCCTCGGCCCGGCCATCGAGCATCACGCGAGCTTCCCCAACCGCATCAACGTCCAGTTCGCCAAGGTGCTGGCACGGGACCGCGTCTCCATCCTGATCTGGGAGCGGGGCGCCGGCTACACCCTGGCCTCGGGCACCAGCTCCTGCGCGGTGGCGGCAGCCAGCCTGAAGAACGGCCTCACAGACCGCCGCGTGACCATCGAGAGCCCCGGCGGCGAACTCAGCGTCGTCGTCGGTGCGAACTGGGACCTCACGCTGACGGGTCCCGCCTCGGAAATATGCCGGGGGACCCTGAGCCCGGACTTGCTGCGAGGGTTGCCGGCATGATTCCGGCCAGGACGACGACCCGGCTGCGCCGGAGCTTCCTCTTCGTCCCGGGCAGCGAGGAGCGGAAGCTGGCCAAGGCCGCGGGCCTTGGAGCGGATGCCGTCATCCTGGATCTGGAGGACGGCGTGGCCGCGGCGCGCAAGGCGGAGGCCCGCGCGCAGGTCCGGACGGTCCTCCAGGCCCAGGATGGCCAGGAGATCGAGTGGCTCATCCGCCTGAACGGCTTCTCGACTTCGTATTTCGAAGCGGACCTGGAGGCCAGTGTCCGGGCCGGCCCCGATGCCCTGGTGATCCCCAAGGTGAATTCCCCCGATATGCTTTTGCAGGTGGACGCCCACCTGACCGAGGCCGAGCATGCCGCGGCCATTCCGTTCGGTACCTTCAAGCTCTTCGCCCTGATCGAGAGCGCCCAGGGGATCCTGTATGCCCCGGCGATCGCCACGGCCACGCCCCGCCTCCTAGGGCTGATACTGGGCCACGTGGACCTCTGCGCGGACCTCGGCATCCCCGCGGCGCGGGCCGGCGAAGGGATCATCTCCCACGCACGCTGCCAGTTGGTCCTGGCGGCCCGGGCGGCCGGGGTGGATGCCGTGGACACGATCTACCTGAACATCCAGGATCAGGAGGGCCTCCGGGCCGAGGCGGCCGAGGCCGCCGCCTTGGGCTTCGTGGGGAAGCTGGCCATCCATCCGGCGCAGCTTCCGGTCATCCACCAGGCCTTCACACCGTCGGCGGGCCGGATCCAGCGGGCCCAGCGGGTGCTGGAGGCCTGGCAGGCGGCCGAGGCGGAGGGGCGGGGTGTGTGCGCGCTGGATGGCGACCTGATCGAGCGCCCGGTGGTCGAGGGAGAACGGCGCGTTCTGGAGCGAGCCAGACGGGTGGGGGTTCTCTGAATTCCCGGGGGAAGCGGGACGGCGCGGCGAGGGCCCGTGGGGGGCGCGGACCGACGCACGGTCACACCTCGGGGCAGAGCAGGCAGATGAGGACTGGGCGCGAGATCCCAGGCTGGGCACAAGAGCTGGAGGCGCGCGTTGGCGCCGGCAGTTCTCCGCTGTACGTCCTCCACCTCAACGTCGCCGATCACATTCCCTTGGGGGAGGAGTTCCTGCCCCTGCGGACGTTTCTCGTCCGGCGGCTGGGTCGGCGCAGCCGCATCCTGTTCTTCAACCGGTCCAGCGGGCTTCAGTGCGGCGATCTGGAGACCGAGGCCCTCGTGCGGCGGGCGACGGGGCTTTCCCGGGACCAGGACGTGTCCCCGCACAGCCCCGAGGCCCAGCGGCGACGGGCCCTGGCAGCCCTGGGAGAGCCGCCCGCCCCCAGGGAGTGGCCCACGCAGCCGGCGAAGGTTCTGGCTCTGGTCGAGCGGACGCTGCTGAGCGGATGTTTTCCCGGGCCGGGCCATGACCGGGTCCTCTTTATTCTGGAATACGCCGAGACGGTGGTCCCGGCGGCCGACATCGGGGGCATGAACGATGAAGACCGGACGAACCTGGTCACGCTGCTCCGCTGGGCCAGCGAGCCGCCGCTCCCCCCGACGGCGCTCACCGCGATCCTGATCACGGCCAACCTGGCGGATCTTCACCCGCAGCTCCGGCAGTCATCGCGCGTGGAGGCCATCGCGGTCCCGCTGCCCGATCACGCCACGCGGCGTGACTACATCCAGGCGCTCCTGGAGGACAACGGGTTCGACCTCGGCATGCCCCCCGAGCAGTTGGCCCAGGCCACCGCAGGCCTGTCCCTCCTGCACCTGGAGCACCTGTGCCGCTCCGCCAAGGCGCGGGGGCAGCCGCTTCTGCTCGACGAGGTGAAGGCCCGCAAGAAGGCCGTGCTGAAGCAGGACCTGCATGACATGATCGAGCTGGTGGAGCCCGAGTTCGGCCTGGACTCCATTGCCGGGTTGGCTTCGGTGAAGCAGTACATGCGCGAGGTGGTGCGGGCCGTCCGAGACGGCGATCTGATGATGGTGCCGCGCGGGATCACGCTGATCGGCCCGCCCGGCGTGGGCAAGACGGCCCTGGTCCACGCCCTGGCCAAGGAGTGCGGCTTCAACTTCGTCCGGATCGTGAATCCCCGGGACAAGTGGGTGGGCCAGTCGGAGCGCAACTTCTGGAAGATCCTCCAGGCGCTGCGAGCCCTGACCCCCGTCGTGGTCCTGGAGGACGAGGCGGACCAGAGTGAGCACACCCGGGACGAATACAGCGGGGACTCCGGCGTGGGGAACCGCATCCGCCAGATGCGCTACGAGTTCACCGGCGACCCCGGCATCCAGGGGAAGGTCCTCTGGGTCCGGATCAGCAACCGCCCGGACCGCCTGGACGCGGCCGAGACGCGGTCCGGGCGGAGCAGCCAGCGGATCCCCCTGCTCATGCCGGACCCGGAGGAGCAGGCGGCGATCTTCGCGGTGATGCCGGTCAAGCACGGCTTCGCCTGCGCCGTGGACGCCTTCGATCGGATCGTGGATGCATGCGGGCACCGGCATCCCGGGCAGGTGTCCGGGGCCGACATCGAGGAGATCTCCTTCCGCGCCTACCGCCGTTCCCGGCTGCGGGGAGCCGCGGCGGTGGAGGAGGAGGATTACCGCTGGGCGGTCGAGGACTTCATCCCCTCGCAGAGCGCCGAGGCCATCCGCCGGCAGGAGCTGGCGGCGCTCTCGCTCTGCTCCTCCCGCCAGTTCGTCCCCGACCGCTACCGCGCCTTCCTGGAGGATCGGGACCGGGGAGCTGGCGCCGGATCATGACCGACGAGGCGGAGTCCATCCGGATCGAAGGCACGGTCGCGCGCCTGCTGCGCCCGGCGGGAGACGGGCGCGTGGGCGTGGACCGCGAGGTGCGGCTGGCCGATCTGGCCGAGGCCCTGGCCACGGGCCAGCGGATGGACCGGACGCCCCTCCTGCCGGGGGGGACGCGCCTGTTCGCGCGGTGGCGCCACACTGCGGTCCTGGTGATCGAGGAGCCGCCCAGGGTTCGCCGCTTGCGCTGGAGCCCCAAGACGCTGAAGTCCGAAGGCGAGTACACGGAGCACAGCCTGGCCTTCCCTTTCATCCTGTACCTGGTGGGATTCCACCAGGGGGATTTCGAAGAGATGCGCATCTACTTCCGTACCACCCCGCTCGCCGGCGAGGCGGATCCCCTGTACTTCCCGAACCTGTGGAATGTCCAGGCGGCGGAAAGCCCGCTGGCCCGGTGCCGCGCCTGCCTGCGCGGGCGCCCGGAAGGATTAGACCGGCCCGTGGGCGAGCAGACGGAAGGCCTGATCGAGTACTTTTGGGCCACCGGATTCAACCGGGACATCGAGGATAACTGTTTCGATCGCGCCCAGGGCCGGGACCCGCGTATCGCCACGCTGGAAGCGTGGGAGGCCGCCACGCGGGCGGATCCCCTGTTTCCCCTCGGCATCGCGTGGGAGCCGGTGGGGCTCAGCCTGGGACAGGCGCTGGACCACTGGCGACGCCACGGGGATCAGGGCCGGCGCATCGAGAGCGCCGCGGACGTGGCCGACGTGATGTACCGCCTCCGGGAGGCCGGCTGATGTTTCCCGTCTACCTCAAGGACGAGGGATTCGAGCCGCCGGAGGATCCCATCCACTTCCTGGTGACGGCCGACGGCCTGTTCCAGGTGAAGGAAAATTCCGTCTTCCGCTCCTGCGTCCGCGTCCGGGGCATTCGCGGGCTGCAGGGGCAGGCCGAAGAGGTCCGGTGGAAGCTTCCGCCGGTGCCAGGGGCGCTGCTCCGGCAGGTGGTGGGCCTCTTCCGGGAGGTATACCGGCGCCACAAGAGCGAGGCGATCGTGCTGCTCACCTACGATCCCGCCGCGAAGGAGTACGGGCTCGTGGTCCCGGAGCAGGTCGTGACGGGAGGCCATCTGAGCTATAGCCCCGGGGCGACGCCGCCGGGGAAGATCCGGGTGGGGACCATCCATAGTCACGCCGAGGCGGATGCCTTTCACTCGCCAGTGGACGACTGGGACGAGGAGCACGACGACGGCCTGCACGTCACCATCGGGAACCTCAACGGCAAGTTCAGCCTCTCCTGCTCCCTGGTGGTGGACGGCCGGCGCTTCCACCTGCGCGCCCGCGACATCTTCGAGCCGGTTCCCAAGGACGGACCCGAGGAGGTTTGGTACGAGGCCCTGACGCACATCCACGCGGAGGAGCCGCCGCGCGACTCGCTGGAGGGGAAGCCGTCAGCGATCTAGCCGTCAGCAGTCAGCCCTGGAGCCTGAGTTGACAGCTGAACGCTGATAGCTGAGAGCTTCAGAATGTTAGACATCAAAGTTATCGGCATAGGCGGTATCGGGTGCGCCCTGCTGCCGCACCTCGCCCGGTATCTCCAGGCCACCCGGGAGGCCGTGCGCCTCACCCTGATGGACGGAGATGCCTTCCAGGTGCGCAACGGCGACCGCCAGGCGTTCGCCGAGGTGGGGAATAAGGCCAAGGTGAAGGCCACGGAGCTGTCCCGGCAGTTCGAGGAGCTGTCCTTGCGCGCCATCCCGGAATTCGTGACGCCGGAGAACGTCGGGCGGATCATCCGATCCGGCGACCTGGTGTTCCTGGGGGTGGATAACCACAAGACCCGGCGGCTGGTGAGCGATCACTGCCAGGCGCTGGCCGACGTGACCCTCATCTCGGGGGGGAACGATTACACTGACGGGAACGTCCAGGTCTATGTGCGCTGCGGCACCCGGGATGTCACGCTGCCCCTGACACGCTTTCACCCGGAGATCGCCGAGCCGAAAGATCGCTCCCCGCACGAGATGTCCTGCGACGAACTCCTGGTAGAGGCCGCCCCGCAACTTCTCTTCACCAATCTCGCCGTGGCCTCGGCCATGCTGAACGCCTTCTACGCCTGGCGCACGGGGAAGCTCCAGTACGGCGAGGTGTTCCTGGACATCCTGGAGGGCAAGGCCAGTCCCGTCGTCAGGCAACCCCGCGCAGAATCCCCAGATCCGAACGCATGACGCCGTGAAGAACGCTTCTCCTACGCGGTTTGCCATCTGCCTCAGGAATAAGGACTGCGAGGACTTGGTCGTTCGCAAGGTGTATCAGGTCTTGCCGGATGAGCGAGCCGAACAAGAGAAATATCTTCGTGTGATCGATGAATCCGGCGAGGACTATCAGTATCCCGCCAGTTACTTCTGCCTCATCGAGTTACCCCAGAAGGTCGAACGCGCTCTGCGGCAGAAGGCATCGGTCGCCGCATAAAGTTGCGCGCCGCGCAGTCGCCGACCTGCCTTCTGCCTCCTGCCAGCTGCCAGCTGTCTGCTGCCTCCGTTCTCTCGTCTCTCGGCTCTCAGCTCTGTAGTTTACCCCTGTCCCTGTCGCTGTCGTCATACGTCCCTTCCCCTCCCGCCTCCCGTCCCCTGACCCCCATCCCCCCTCCGCGTTCTCTGCAACCGAGCTCGCTGGGAACTTGGACCTGCGCGTGAAGCTCCTGGGCGTGTTGCCCACTTTCCCTTCACCCCTCCTGACCTGTCCCGCGTATACCCTGACAGTGCCTGGCCTCGCCGGCCCGCCCCGAATGCTCCGGGCCGAAAGTTTCTTGCATTGTTTTCTTGACAGTCTGTGAAACTTGTCCTAGTGTCCTAGGACAATAAGACGATCGAGGGTTTCATGGATCTCCAGGTCAACCGCCACAGCCAGCTTTCGATTCACGTGCAGCTCAAGGCGCAGCTCACCCACCTGATCCAGGCCGGGCAGCTCGCCCCGGGGACACAACTGCCCACGGTGCGACAGCTCGCCGGCTTCCTGCGGATCAACCGGAACACCGCGGCCCGGGTGTTCGCCGACCTGGAGCGGGAAGGGTATCTGAGCTGCGAGAAAGGGAGGGGGACCTTCGTGGCCCAGCGACTGCCCGGGAAAGAGGCGTCTCCGCCCCGGATGAGCACCCTCGCCAAGCTGGTGGATGAGACCCTGGAGCGGGCCAGCCGCCTCGGCTTTGACTCGGCGGAATTCGCGGGCGCTATCTACACCCATGCCCACACGGGACCGCCCGAGCCTGCGCGGAAGCTGAAGGCGCTCTTCACGGAGTGTAACCGGCCCCAGCTTCGCCGGTTCAGCCAAGAACTGGCGGAGACGTTGCCCCTCGAGGTGGACGCACTCCTCATCTCGGATCTCGAGCGGGAATACCGCCGGTCCCCTGGCTTCCTCCGGCGCTACAGGCTGGTCATCACGACATTCGCGCACCTTCACGAGGTCCAGAAGCTCCTCCGCAGAGAACAGATCGAGGTGGTCGGCCTGATGATGGACGCAACCCTGGAGACGCTCATGCGCCTGACGGCACTGCCCGAGGGCACCAAGGTCGGCGTGGCGTGTAACGAGTGGACGGGCAGCCAGAACGTCAAGCTGTCCATAGATAACGCGGGCCTCAAGAACGTCGAGCTGGTCATGGGCTGTGGCGCCGAGCCGGAGAGTCTGAAGCGGATGATGAAGGAGGCGCGGGTCGTGGTGTGCTCGGGTCTCGTGGCGAGCAAGATCCGGGGCCTGGCCCCCAAGGGGACCGAGATCATCGTGGACGACCGGACGCTGGACAAGGGCGGGCTGGAGATGCTGCGCAAGCGACTGGCGCAGTTGTCGACAGGCGAGAAGGAGCGGGGGGCGCGTCATGCCCGGCGGTGAGCGCACACGGGAGGGCGTCTCCCTGGCCCGGATCTACCTCCTGATCCTCCTGACCACGGTGTTCTGGGGCGGGAACCCGGTGGCGGGAAAGCTGGCGGTCCGGGAGCTTCCTCTCATCACGATCGGCGTCCTGCGGTACGGCCTGGCAGCGCTGGTCCTGTTCAGCCTGTTTGGCCGCCAGTTCCCGTCGTGGGGCGAGCTGCGGCGACAGGACGTGTGGGTGCTTCTGGGCGTGGGGTTCCTGGGGGCGTTCCTGAATCATGTCCTGTTCTTCCTGGGCCTCCTCTATGCGCCGGCGTCGCACGGGGCCATCATTGCACCGACCACCAGCCCGATCTGGACCATGCTCCTTGCGGCACGGCTGACCAGGGAACGGATCACGGCCGGTCAGATTGCCGGCACGGTGCTGTGCATTCTGGGGGTCGTTTTGGTGGCGAGGCCCGATAGCCTGACCGCCGCGGGAACGTCCCGCATCCTCATCGGCGACGTGTTCTACCTGCTGGGAGGGATGGCCTGGGGGGTGTACTCGTTCCTGTCCAGGGTGGCGATGCAGCGGCTGAGCCCGCTGGCCACCCTCGCGTATGGCATGGCCATTGGGTGCGTTTTCCTGGTTCCCATGGCAGCCTTCGAGAAACCGTGGGGGGCGCTTGCCGCTGTCCCGGCCTCCGCTTGGTTCTCCGTCCTGTATCTCACGGTGGCGGGCACGTTGCTGGCGTTCTTCTGGTGGAACCTGGCGATCCAGCGCGTCGGGGCGGGACGCACGGCGGTGTTCACGAATCTGGTGCCGGTCTTCGGGGTGCTTTTGGCCTGGGTCGTCCTGGGCGAACGGTTGACAGCCGTTCAGCTTTTCGGTGGTCTGCTGACTGTGGCGGGTGTCTGGGTGTGCCAGGGGCCGGCCGCGATGCAGGCGGCCTGGCGGCAGGCCCGGGTGCGCCTTCGGGGAGTGGAGATCCCGAGGGCGGGGGAGTTGTGAGGCGGAGGCCGCAGAGCGGAAGGGTGGAAACAGCAGGTAGCAAGCAGCAGGCAGCGGGCAGCGGGCAGCAGGGAGAGGGTAGAAGGGGAGGGAAGGAAATGTTCGAGGGAAATTACGCCGAGCACGTGGTTCGGAATCGGGAACGGGAAAGAACGCGGGTCCGGGCAGTCAACAGCCTGATGCGCGTGGAGGTCCCCGAAGGGGAACGAGTGGTCCTGTCCACTGGATGGAGTGGGTGGAACTGGCGGCGGGCCAGGGCGGTGCTGGGAACGGTGGGGATGGCTCTCGTCGTATCGGTGGCCCTTCCGGCGTCCCTGCAGGGGCTGGCATGGGGACTGCGGGAGATCCTGGTGCTGATGAGCCGCTGACGCTGGATTCGGAGCGGCCATATCCGGGGGAATGACGATGGTGCACTGGTACTTCGATGAAAAGGTCGCGGTAGAGCGGATGCGGGAAATACAACGGGCGGCGGATCGGGCCCGGGCCTTGGGCGTGTTTCACCCGGGAAAACCAGCGGCTCGCCGTAGGTTCCAGATGCAACTAGGCGAGTGGCTGATCGCCGTGGGGAAATATCTCCAGCGGGGAGAGGCAAACCGCAAACCCGGAATGGCCTCCTCATCTCAATGCGGAGTGCGATAAGACAGACGTGCTGGCAGGCCAAAAAGCTGGAAGGCTGGGATGCCTCACGCCTCCCGGATGGAGGCACTGGGTGAAGTGCGGGGGTGAGGCGATGGGAGCAACGCTGGATGGACCGGCGCTGTTGCAGACTGCGCCGGAATGGCTGGCGCGGACGCCCGGGGTTCTCCGGGCCTTCGTGATGGGCCAGTCACGAGAGGCTTTGGACCGCAAGCCACGCGCGGACGCGTGGTCCCAGACCGAGATCCTGGCACATCTGGCCGACTTCGAGGTGTCCTGCTTCCAGGCCCGGGTCGAGACCATCCTGCGCGGGGACCCTGTCCTGGCCATGAACCCGGACAAACGCGCCGCGGACATCCCGTACGAGGCGATGGATCCCTGCATGTCCCTCGACCGCTTCTGCCGCGACCGGGAGCGAAGCCTGGCGCGCATCCGCCAGTTGTCTCCAGGGGATCTCGCGCGCCTGGCGGTCCACAGCGAGATTGGAGAGATTACCCTCGCCAACCTCCTCGCCGAGTGGGTGAGCCACGACTTGGGCCACATCCGACAGCTCGTCGTAGCCGCCGCCCAGCCCTTCCTGCCGGCCACCGGTCCATGGCGGCCCGGCTACAAGTATCTCGAACTGAGCCCAAAGACCTGAGATCTGGACCCTGCGGAGGGGAGGGGGATCATGACCGGACAACCCGGCCTCCGCGAAGAATTGCTCGCGGAACTCGACGAGGCATTTGCCGGTCTCCAGGCCACCTGCCGGGACTTACCCGAGGCGCGGAAGCGGCTCGTCATGCAAGGCACCTGGAGCGTGAAGGATATCCTGGTTCACATCGCCGGATGGCACCGGGAGATGGCGGGGGCGCTGACGCGCATCGCCAGAGGCGAGCGGGCAGTTCCCGAGGGAGGGGAACTAGTCGAACTTCGATGCCTGGAATGCTCGGTTTGTCCAGGCGGCGCGGGCGGCTCCCGTCTCGGAAGTGGATAAGGAATTGGCCGACTCCTTTGCGGCCTTCCGGCAGGCGGTGGGGGCCCTCCCCGAGAACCGGCTGATCCCGGGGCGGACGGCCGACCGGATCGTTCACGAGGCGGGGATGGACCACTAGCGCCATCACGCCGCGCAGATCCGGGCCTGGCGGCAGCGCGAGGGTCTATAGCCGGCGGCCGGCGGCCTGGACGAAGGGCGCGATCTCCTGCATCAGGCGGCGGAACATGCTCGGCTTGAGCGACTGGACTCCATCGCTCACCGCCACCTCGGGCCGGATGTGCACCTCGATCATCAGGCCGTCGGCCCCGCAGGCGATCCCCGCCTTGGCCATGGGGGTCACGTACTCCCAGTGGCCCGTCCCGTGGCTGGGGTCCACGATCACCGGCAGGTGGCTGAGCTTCTTGATCACCGGGACGGCGTTGAGATCCAGCGTGTAGCGCGTGGCCGTCTCGAAGGTGCGGATGCCCCGTTCGCAGAGGACCACATCGTAGTTTCCCTCCGACAAGATGTACTCCGCGGCCATGAGGAACTCCTGGATCGTGGTCGCCATGCCGCGCTTCAGCAGGACCGGCTTCCCCGCCTCGCCGACCCGCTTCAGCAGGGCGAAGTTCTGGACGTTCCGCGCCCCGACCTGGATCATGTCGGCGATCTCTGCCACCAGGTCCACGTCCTCCGGCTTCAGGACCTCGGTGACGATGGCCAGCCCCGTCTCCTCCCGCGCGGCCGCCAGCAACCGGAGCCCCTCCTCTCCCAGGCCCTGGAAGGCGTAGGGTGAGGTCCGGGGCTTGAAGGCCCCGCCGCGCAGGATGGCGGCCCCGGCCTCCTTGACCGCCCTGGCGGTCTCCAGGATCTGCGTCTCGCTCTCCACGGAGCAGGGGCCCGCCATGACGACAACACGCTCGCCACCGATCTCCACGTCCCGGACCTTGACCACGGTGGGGATCGGCTTGAACTCCCGGCTGGTGAGCTTGAAAGGCTGGAGGATGGGGACCACGCTCTCCACGCCCTCCATCGCCTCCAGGGACTGCAGGCGTGCCTTCCCCCGCTCGTCGCCGACGGCGCCGATCACGTTTCGCTGCGTGCCCCGGATCACGTGCGCCTGGTATCCCAACTCCTCGATGACCTGGATGACGTTCTGGAGTTCCTCTTCCCGGGCAGTGCCTTTCATGACAATGATCATCTCCTTCCGCCTCCTCCTGCGGAGCGGCCAGGGCTGCCCCGGGCCAGAGAAACGAAAGGGCCACGAGGCGTTGGCTGCCCCGTGGCCCTTGGTGTGTTGGATGCGATGTGGTCTAGCTCATCCGACGCCTCGAGCCAAGCGGGCAGACGCCCGGAAAGCTAAACCAAAAGTAATAGTTGCCGAGGCTGTCGAGGTGCATTGGTTTGCCCTTTGACTCAAGAGGTTCACATGTGTACCATCCTCCCGGGATTCCTGTCAAGGAATTTCACCTCGCCGGGCTTTCGTGTTGACACTCCAGACGGCATTGGATACGTTGCGGGGCATGTTTTCCCACTGTGGCTGGTTCCCTCAGGGGTTTCTGGGAGCTGGCCATTTTTGGGGTGGCAGCGGTATTGCTGGTCTGCAATTGCCTCCAGGTAATGAGGGGGCGAGAAGTTACGTGGAGTTATGCGGAGGCCGTCAGATGACAAAGCAACAGGATGAGCAGGAGATCCTCCAGACGGAGAGAGGGCGGTTCGAGGCGATGGTGAAGGGAGATCTGGCCGCCCTGGAAAGAATCCTGGCCGATGACCTTCAGTACACGCACTCGAATGGAGTCTTCGACACGAAGACAAGCTTCATCGCCACCCTGAAATCGGGGGAGCTTCAGTACCAGGGGGTCACGCCAGAGGATCTGCGTGCGCGCGTCTATGGATCAACCGCCGTGGTGACCGGCGTTTCCCTGATGAACGTCAGGGTTCGTGGCCAGCAGGCCAGCTTCCGAGTCCGGTTCACGGACGTGTACGTGAAGAGGGACGACCGCTGGCAGATGGTTGCCTGGCAAGCGGCTCGCCTTCCGGAGCAATAGCCGCTAACGGTTGTAAGGCGGCCCACACCTTTCCCACACCGATTGCCCCTCGATTAACCCGCCCTGCCCCGATCCGAAAAGTAGGACCGAACCCATGACTCTGGAAACCTGGTGGCCGTTTCGCTGCTTATCCGCCTGCGGCTGCTTTGCTACCGCCCCCTGGGTACCGGAAGGGATCGTCCGGCAAGACCCCGAAGGTCGTTCCTGAAGCTCCTCTGCAGGGAGGTGCACCTCAGTGGAATTTCGGATCGGGGCCAGTTTTTCGATTTTCAGGACTGGGTGATCATGGTAGTCTAACCACCTGAGAATTCTCACCGTCGAGGGTCCAAGATGGCCGATGATTTCGTCACAGTGGACTGGGTAGAACCGGGCGCCGTCCGGCTGATTGATCAGACACGATTGCCCGGCGAAGAGGTCTACATCGAGTGCCGGACGGTCGAGGAGGTGGCCGAGGCGATCCGGACAATGAAGGTGCGGGGGGCGCCGGCCATCGGGGTGACGGCGGCCATGGGCCTGGCCCTGGGTGCCCAGACCATCCAAGCGGAGACCTTCAAGAATTTCCAGCAGGCGCTGGAGGGGATGGCAGCGCTCCTGAGCCGGACGCGCCCGACGGCCGTGAACCTTGCCTGGGGCCTCCGGCGGCTTCAGGGGCTGGCAAAAAAGTCCAGGGACCTCTCGGTCCCCGAGATCAAGGCTGCTCTCATCGCCGAGGCCCGGAAGATCCGGGAGGAGGACATCCAGAACAATCGAGCCATGGGTCAACACGGGCAGACTCTGATCCCCGATCCGGCGCGCATCCTCACGCATTGTAATGCCGGCGGACTGGCCACCGCTGGCTACGGAACGGCGCTGGGGGTGATCCGCGCCGCAGCCGAGGCGGGAAAGCGGATCATGGTGTGGGTGGATGAGACGCGGCCACTGCTCCAGGGAGCGCGCCTGACCGCATGGGAGCTGGTGAAGACCGGCATCCCCGCGACGCTGATCGCCGACAACATGGCGGGGTCCCTGATGGGTCGGGGCCAGGTGGACGTGGTGGTAGTGGGGGCCGATCGGATCGCCCGGAACGGGGACGTGGCCAACAAGATCGGCACGTACAGCGTGGCCCTGCTGGCCCGCGCGCACGGCATTCCCTTCTATGTGGCGGCGCCGATCTCGACCCTGGACCTCAGCCTGGCCGACGGTTCACAGATTCCCATCGAAGAGCGGGCGCCCGATGAGGTGACCCACCACGGTGGGCGGCGGCTGGCCCCGGAAGGCGTCCGGGTGGTGAACCCTGCTTTCGATGTGACGCCTGCAAGTTGCGTGGATGCCATCATCACCGAGCGGGGCATCGCCCAGCCTCCGTACGATGTGAGCCTCCCGCGCCTGGCGGGCGAGGCGTGAGGGGCTTCCGAGGCAAGCCGCTCGATGGTCAGGCCGCGGACACGCACGGTGGGAAGAGCAGCCGCCCGGCTTCAAGAAACCGGGCCGCGTGTGAACGTGGCGCGATCCAAGCGGCGCCGTACCTGGGTCATCCGGCCCGCGACGCGCCCGCACTCCACACCGAAGGGCAAGAAAGGCTACGACCGTCGCCGTGACCGCCAGGTCGAGGACGATGAGATTGCCGAAACTTAACCGCCAAGACACCAAGAGCGCCAAGCCCTGGACATATTCTTTGGCTAATAACATCAGAATCCTGAAAACCTCATGAGCGTGATTTCGCGATCTCCAATCCAGAGAGGGAACCATCACATCCTTGGCGTCCTTGCCGTCATGGCGGTTCATGCTCTTTCCAGCATCAGGGTCAAGTTGTTTTTCGTCGGCCTGGTGGGGATCACTCTTCTCGGCCAGGCCCCAGGCGTGGCTGCGGCCGGTGAAGCCCCAACCGCATCGCCGGAGACGGTCCTGGCAGACGCGTCCCGGGAGGTGGCGGGAGGAAATCTCAAAGCCGCCACTGATCTGTTGCGCAGGCTGGATGCCGACGCCCTCCCAGCCCCGGTGCGACAGCAGGCAGACATCCTGCTGGGGATCCTGTTGGTGCGCCAGGACCAGCATGATGAGGCGGTCCCCTACCTCGAGCGGGCAGCGGCAGCGTACCCCCTGCTTGGGGATTACGCCTTGGCCTACCTGGCGACAGCCCACCGGCGCGCCGGCCGGCCCACCGATGCCGCAGCGATCCTGCGGCGCCTTCTGGATCAGCACCCACAGAGTCTGTTCATCGAGCGGGCGAGCCGGAACCTCCCGCGGGATCTCCTGGAAGCCGGGGATCTTCCCCAGGCAGAGGAGACCTCCGGGAAGTACCTGGCAGCCTTTCCCAATGGGCCTGGACGGGCCGAGGTTTGGGTGACGCTGGGCGAGGCCTTGTTGCGCGCCGGCCGCACGGAGCAAGCGGAGGAGGTGCTGCGCCGTCTCTGGGTGGAACTCCCCGGAAGCCCGGAGAGTCTGCGGGCGAAGGAGATCCTGAGCACGATTCCCAATGCCCGGTCATTTTCGGTGGAGGAGCAGTTTCAGCGTGCACGGACCCTCTACCAGCTCGGCCGGTACGGGGAGGCCCTGGTAGAGTTGGCCCCCTTTGCGGCGCCCGGCGATCCGAAAGAAGCCCAGGCGCGCCTGCTGCTCGGGATCGCCGCATTCCGGGCGCGGCTGTACCCTCAGGCGGTCCAATGGCTCGAACCGTTACGGGACACGGCGGGTGCGGATCGGCGGGAGATCCTCTACTGGCTGGGGCGGGGGGCCGGCCGGGCGGGGGATTCCGCAAAGTTCACCCAGTACATGACCCTCCTGGCCGACACGACGCCGGACACCCGATGGGCGGAGGAGGCGCTGTACCTCCTGGCGCAGGCGGCCGTGGACAACGGCGAGGCGGTGCAGGCCCGCGCCTATCTCACGCGACTCCTCCGGGAGTACCCCACGAGCACGTGGAGAGACGTGGCGTGGTGGCTTCAAGGCTGGCTCGCGTATCGGGATCGGGATTTGAAGGCGGCCCTGGCCGCGTGGGGACGGCTCGTCGTGGAGGAGCCGGCGTCGCGGCTGCGCATCGCCGGGCTTTACTGGCGGGGCCGTGTCCATGAGATGGCAAAGCGCCCCCAGGAGGCTGTTGACGCCTACCGGCTGGTCCTGCAGTCGGCCCTGGACCGGGACTATTACTGGTTCCGCGCCCGGGAGCGATTGGTTCGCCTGGGCAAGAAAGTGCCGCAACCGGCGGCCCTTCCGCAGGCCAGCGGCAAGCAGACACCGGGAGTCGACACCCTTCGGTTCAAAAAGGCGCGAGCCCTGCGGGGCTTGGGACTGGAGGACGAAGCCACCGAGGAATTTAGCGAGCAGATCCGGACCCAGCCTGAGAATCGGGGGGCCCTGGCAGAAGCGTGCCGGGCCTTCCTGGAGCTGCAGCGGTATGACAAGGCCGTGTGGCTGGCGGGACAGATCCTTCGCCCCGTCTTCGTCCAGGCGAACGGCCAGGTGCCCATCCGCGACTTCTGGCAGTGCCTGTATCCACTCGGGTACTGGGCGCTTGTCGAAGAACAGGCCAGGCAACAGGGCCTCAATCCCTACCTGGTGACGGCCCTGATCCGCGAGGAGAGCGCCTTTGCCCCGCGGGCCACCTCCCGGGCCGGGGCTCGCGGGCTGATGCAGCTCATGCCCCAGACGGCAGAACAGGTCGCCCGTGGGCATCGCCTGCCATTCAGGTCGAGCGCGCTCCTCGAGACACCAGAGGTCAACGTGCGTCTCGGGGCGATCCACCTGGCGGAGCTGCTTCGGGACAACGGGGGAAGCCTGACCCTGACCCTGGCCGCGTACAATGCGGGGACCCAGCAGGTCCGGCAGTGGATAGAACGCTATGGGTTCACCGACGAGGAAGAGTTCACGGAGAACGTGCCGTACACCGAGACTCGGAATTACGTGAAGCGAGTCCTGGGGAGCTTCCAGCGGTATTCGGCGCTCTACGGTGGAAACAGAACGGAGAGCCGAGAGCCGAGGGCCGAGCCACGGGGCGGGTACCCAGCCGACGGACCGTCGGTCCGGGGTCGGCAGGGTGCCCGACCGTCTGTGACGCAGGAACAGGAGGGCGGGAAGGAACCCCAGAGTACGAAGGCAGAGCCGAGTCCAAGAATACAGGAGGGAAGTGACGGGGGATGTGGGCCAAGCGGGTGCCAAGAGCCTTGACCATCGCGGGGTCGGATTCGGGCGGGGGCGCGGGGATCCAGGCCGATCTGAAGACGTTCACGGCGTTCAGGGTCTTCGGCCTCTCGGTCATCACCGGTCTCACGGCCCAGAACACGCGGGGAGTCCAGGGGGTGGAACTGCCCAGTACCGAGTTCATCCGGACCCAGCTCCGCTCGGTCCTGGAGGACATCGGGGCGGACGCGGCCAAGACGGGGATGCTGGCTACCGGAGAGATCATCCGCACCGTGGCGGCCGCGGCGCGGGAGTTCCACCTGCGGAATCTCGTCGTGGACCCGGTGATGATCGCCGCCAGCGGTGATGCCCTGATGGATCACGAGGCCGCCCCCGTGATGCAGGAGCACCTCTTTCCCCTGGCCACGGTCGTGACGCCCAACCTGGACGAGGCCACCTTCCTTTGCCACCGCAAGATCCGGACGATCGAGGACATGGAGGAGGCGGCCCGGTCCATCCACGCCATGGGGCCAAAGTACGTCCTGGTCAAGGGGGGGCACCTCCCCGGGGAACGGATCGTGGACCTGCTCTACGACGGGCGGCAATTCGTCCGGCGGGAGAGCCGGCGGGTCCAGGGAGAGTTTCACGGGACCGGCTGCACGCTGTCCTCGGCCATCGCCGCCGGGCTGGCCAAGGGCCTGCCCGTGCGGGAGGCGGTGGCCAGGGCCCAGGATTATGTGGCGCTTGGCCTCAAGACCGCCCCGATGATCGGGGGTGGGCGGCGACCGTTGAATCACTTCCCCGAGGGGTTCACGCCACCGGAGAACCCAGCATGAGGACCACGCCCACCTGTCTCACCTGCGTCCTGGGGGACGTGTATGCGGCGGCCCAGCAGCTGACACCCGATGTCGGTATCCAGCTCAAGGTGGCCAAGGACTGCATGGAATTCCTGGCGCAGACCTTCGGCCACGAGCGTGTGCCGTCATATTACATCACCGAGGTTCACCGCATCCTGAAGCGGGATACCGGGATTGCCGTCCCGTTTGAGGAGAGCCGGCGCCAGTTGAACCAGGTGGGACTCCAAATCGCCGGGCGCCTCCGGCAGCAGGCGGAAGGCCTTCAGGGGCTGCCCCGCTTCCGTTTCCTGGCGACCTGGGCGCTGGCGGGGAACAGCCTGGATTCCCGGACCGTCGGCATCGGGTACGGCTTCGATCCGGAGAGGACGCTTCAGCACCTGCAGGGCTATGTGGACCGGGGCCTGGCCCGGGACGATCTGGACACGCTGTATCAGCGCGTCCAGGCCAAGACACCAATCCTGTATATCCACGACAATGTGGGAGAGATCGCGCTGGACAAGCTCTTCATTCAGGAGCTGCGCAGGCACGGATGCCACGTGACATCCGCTCTGCGGGGTGGTCCGATCACCTCGGACGCCACCCTGGAGGACGGTCGGATGGTCGGGATGGATACGGCCGTGGATCGGCTCATCCAGGCCGGGCCGGACACGCTGGGCATCTCGTGGGAGGAGGCGTCTCCGGAACTCAGGGAGGCGATGCAGAAGGCCCCGCTGATCATCGCCAAGGGACAGGCCAACTATTACGTCTTCTCTGAACACCGGGCGAAGTTGCCGGGGGAAATCTTCTGCCTGTTCACCATCAAGTGCCAGCCGGTGGCCGACGTCATCGGTGTGCAGCCCAGGCAGGCAGTGGGCATCTTTCTGTGAGGACCAAGACTCCCCTGTTGGGTGGCCAGACAACTGCCCAGGTCGTCCGCGGGTTGAAAGCCTTGAAACGTCGGCTCGCGTGGCAGATCCGCGTGGACCGGATGATCCTGTTCGGAAGCCGAGCATGTGGAGATTGGCTTCTGGACAGTGATGCCGATCTGATGATTGTCTCGCCGGATTTCGGAGGCCTCCGGTTTTCGGGTCGCAGTGCTGGGGTTCTGCGTCACTGGCGCGGTCGCGTTGACCTGGAGGTATTCTGCTATACTCCGGCGGAAATCGCGGAGCGCCGTCACGAGATCGGGATCATCGCACAGGCCCTCAAGGAAGGCCGACGGATCTGACGCCTGGGAATCCCCGGTGTTCACAGCCCGGCCGATGCGCTCCGACCCGTCTTACGCACTCTGCATAAGGCGAATCTCACCGCACCCTCCGACGGTGCGGAAGGGCTCGGAGGGTTGAAGTTGTGAGATTCTCTCGTGAGATCATGGAGTGTCTTAATACAGAACCGCACGGTCTGCGGTTGAGGGTTTATGCAGACTGTATACTTGTAGTTGGGCGTCATGAGCGCTCACATCACTCCGTTCTTGGTTCTTGCTCTTTTCGCCGCGTTGGCATCTTCAGCCGTTGCGAAGGACCCAGACTGCGCCGGCATCGACGGCTGGGCAACAAGCATGGCGTTCGTTCACCTGAAGAACGCAGGGATCACCGATAACAGCAAGCTCGACTTCACGAAAACAGGGACTGTCAGGCTGGCGTCCGAGAAGATCGGCAAAGACCTCTATCGTCAAGTTCACCATGTGACGTTCACGGAGAAGTCCGGCAAGACCATCGAGGTTATTACCAGTAACGATGCGTCGAGCGAAGAGTGCTCAATGAGCGGGGTTGAGGTGTACGTGGTATCCAAGCGTCTTGGGGGGACAAGATGACGCCCAACCCTGTGTTGGTGCCGACGGGCCCCAAGCGTCGCGTCTCATCAACCGCCGTGCGGGCCCGCGGCACAACACCACGTTAGGCGAGCGGAGAACAAAGGGTGAATCGGTGCCGCCCAAGGTGAGAGAGCTTATTGCCGAGCTTGAACGGGCGGGATTCGTGAACCGCGGAGGCAAAGGGAGCCATCGAAACTTTGTTCACCCGAAGGTCGCTAGACCCGTATCCATATCGGGCAACCCGGGCGATGATGCAAAGCATTACCAGGTCCGGGCGGTGCAGCTTGCCATGGAGGAGTCGAAGAAATGAAAGAGAGCGCTCGATACGTAAAGATCGTTGAGTGGTCGGAAGAGGACCGCTGCTATGTGGGAAGTTCGCCGGGGCTAATTTACGGGGGGTGCCACGGGGATAACGAAAGGGAAGTCTTCGACGAGCTGTGCAGAATCGTGGAAGAGGCGATCGCGCTTTACAAGGTGGACGGAAAGGCGTTGCCTCCTCCCACGTCCGGACGTGATTTTGCCAACAAGATGCAACAGGTCGCATAATAACCTGCTCGCATGAATGAAGACATTTCGGTTGCCAGGCTGCGACAGCCCGCGAACTTCACGAGGTTGCCTGATAAGCCCATGCTGCCGGAGGAGGGATTCCGAGAGGCCGCCGGGCAGGGCCTGCGAAAGAATGGAATTGTGTCGAGGGCGGGCCTCATGAGATGTTTAGCTTGGGCAAGGCTTGCAATCTGGTTTGACGAGGGGCCGAAGGAGCATGTCGGGTGGTGAAGGATGAGGTGAGACCATGCTAACCGGCAAGCGAATCCTGCTCGGGGTGACCGGGAGCATCGCGGCGTACAAGGCGGTGGAGCTGCTCCGCGAACTGATGAAGCGGGAGGCCGAGGTCCAGGTGGTGATGACCGAGGCGGCGACCCGGTTCGTGGCGCCTCTCAGCTTTGAGACCCTCTCGCGCCAGCCGGTGCTCCTGGACATGTTCACGCTGGCCTACGGATCGCAGATCGGGCACATCGCGGCCACGGCCCGGGCGGACCTGTTCGTGATCGCGCCGGCGACGGCCAACACCATCGCCAAGCTCGCTCATGGCCTGGCGGATGATTTCCTCACCAACATCTACCTGGCGAGTCGCTGTCCCGCCCTCGTGGCGCCGGCGATGGACAGCGACATGTACCAGCACGCCGCGGTCCAGGAAAACCTGGCGCGGCTGCGCGGGCGGGGAATCCATGTCGTGGGTCCCGCCAGCGGCGAACTGGCGTCGGGGCTGGTGGGTCCGGGACGCCTGGTGGAGCCGGCGGAGATCGTCGAGGCCATTGAGAAGCTGCTCGCGCCCAGCGGAGACCTGGCCGGGGAGGTGGTGCTGGTGACGGCCGGTCCCACGCGGGAGCCGCTGGACCCCGTCCGGTATATCTCGAACCGCTCCTCGGGCAAGATGGGCTACGCCGTTGCCGAGGCGGCCGCCCGTCGCGGGGCGCGGGTGATCCTGGTGAGCGGCCCCACCGCGCTCGACCCACCACGGGAGGCGCAGGTGGTCCAGGTGGAAACGGCCCAGGAGATGTACGACGCGGTCCTCGCTCACCTGGAGGCCGTCACGGTGGTGATCAAGGCGGCGGCGGTGGCGGACTACCGGCCCAAACAGGTGGCCCGCGAGAAGATCAAGAAGGACGAGAGGGTCCCCGAGGTTACGCTGGAATCCACCCCCGACATCCTGGCCGAGGTCGGGAAGCGCAAGGGCCGCCGGATCCTCGTCGGCTTTGCCGCCGAGACGCACGATCTGGTGGCCAACGCCAGGAAGAAGCTCCAGCGCAAGAACCTGGACCTGATGGTCGCCAACGACGTCAGCCAGCCCGGCGCCGGCTTTGACGCCGACACCAACGTGGTGAAGATCCTGGATGCGAAGGGGGCCATGGAGGAGCTCCCCCTGCTGCCGAAGCCCGCGGTGGCCGACCGGATCCTGGATCGGGTGGTGCAACTCGTGGGAAAGCGACGGTAGGGAAGGGCGATGGCCAGCGATCCCCGGCAGGCCTTGCGCGAGATCGTTACCGACGTGCGGGCCTATCTCGAGGCTCAGCGGGAACTGGGCCTGGAATATGCGGACGTGAAGTGGCCGGATTCGCCGCCCCCGGCCCGCCCGCTCACCCTGGCCGAGGTACGAGAGGAGCTGGGGGAGTGCACCCGGTGCAAGCTGCATCGGCACCGCACCCAGATCGTCTTCGGCGTCGGCAATCCGAAGGCCGGCCTGGTCTTCGTGGGCGAGGCGCCTGGCGCCGATGAGGACGCTCAGGGCGAGCCCTTCGTCGGGCGGGCCGGGCAGCTCTTGACCAAGATCATTCAGGCCATGGGGCTGCAGCGGGAGGACGTGTACATCTGCAATATCATCAAGTGCCGCCCGCCGAACAACCGGACGCCCGAGAGCGAAGAGATCCTGGCCTGCCAGCCGTTCCTGGTGAAGCAGCTCCAGGCCATCCGCCCGAGGTTCATTTGCGCCCTGGGTGGGCCTGCGGCCCAGACGCTCCTCCAGACCAAGGAGCCCATCTCGCGCCTGCGCGGGAAGTTCTACGACTTTCACGGGATCCCGCTCCTCCCCACGTTTCACCCGGCCTTCCTGCTGCGGAACCCGTACGAGAAGAAAACCGTCTGGGAGGACATGAAGCTCCTCCTCCGCGAAATGCAACGCGCCTGACTCCTAAAACTGGCAACTAGGCGCACCCAGGGGGTACCCGGCAACCAGGCAATCGGGGGAGGCCAAGTTGCCAGATTGCCAAATTGCCGGGTTGCCAGATTGCCGTGACTCCGAATGCCCCAGCCATGAGCCGCACTCTGCCCGCATACGTGGACGTGGTCTTTCCCACGTCGGTGGACACGCCCCTCACCTACCGCGTGCCGGAGGAATTGCGGGAGCTGGTCGTGCCGGGGAAACGGGCCCTGGTCCCGCTCGGCGCGCGGACGGTGAGCGGGTATCTGGTGGGCACGCGTGACCGCTCACCCGTGCCGCAGACGAAGGATCTGCGTGAGATCCTGGATGCCGAACCCCTCTTGGATGCGCACCTCCTGGAGCTCACCCGCTGGGTGGCGGAATACTACATGTGCGCCTGGGGCGAGGTGATCCGGACCGCCCTCCCGCCCGGGATCGATACGCTGACACGGCAGGTGGTCCGGGTGACGGCGGCGGGGACCGCCGTCATGGATGGGGGAGGGCTCCTGGGTTCCGGTGAACGGGAACTCCTGGCCTATCTGCGGGTGCGGGGCGAGGCACCGCTCTCCGCCCTGACCCGCCGCTGGCGGCGGGCTCGCCCGATGGCGCATAGCCTGGCGCGGCGCGGCCTGGTCGAGATCTCTGGAGAGGTGCGGCCCCCCCGCATCCGCCCCCTCACAATCCCGCAGTACCTCCTTGCCCCGGGGGTGGATGCCGAGACTGCGCCGCTCTCCCCGCGGGCCACGCGGCAGCGCGCGATCCTGCGGGCGCTGGCGTCCGCCAGAGGCGGACTGCCGCGGGGCGAGGCGGCGGTTGGACCTCCGGCAGCCCTCGCGGCGCTCCTGCGGCAGGGCCTGGTGCATGTGAAGGAGGTCGAGATCACCCGCGACCCCTTTGCCATGCCGGGGCCCTGCGGGTCGCTGGAGTCTCCTCTCCAGCTCACCCCGGCCCAGACAGAGGCGGTGGTCCTCGTCCAGGGGGCCCTGCAGGACCGCCGCTTCCTCCCGATCCTGCTCCATGGGGTGACCGGCTCGGGCAAGACGGAGGTGTATCTCCAGGCGATCCAGCACGCCCTGGCCCAGGGCCGCCAGGCGTTGGTCCTGGTGCCCGAGATCACCTTGACGCCGCTCACCGTGCGGCGCTTCCTCGCGCGCTTCGGGGGCCGCGTGGCGGTCCTGCACAGCGGCCTGCGGGGTGGAGAGCGCTACGATGCCTGGCGGCGCATTCGCCGGGGCGAGGCGGACATCGTGGTCGGCGCCCGCTCGGCCGTGTTCGCGCCGCTGCCGCGCCTGGGCATCGTCGTGGTGGACGAGGAGCACGATCCCTCCTACAAGCAGGAAGAGGCACCGCGCTATCACGGACGCGACGTGGCTATCATGCGGGCCAAGCTCTTGGCGGCGCCGGTGATCCTGGGATCCGCGACGCCGTCCCTGGAGAGCTACGAGCGGGCCCAGGCCGGTCGGTACCGGCTGATGCAGCTTCCGCAGCGGATCGAGGCGCGGCCGCTCCCCCGGACGGAGATCGTGGACCTGCGGCGGGTGGACGGGGGCGAGCGGCTGCTCACGCCGCCCCTGTGCGCGGCCCTGGAGGCGTGCCTCGCCCGGGGGGAGCAGGCCCTGCTCTTTCTCAACCGCCGGGGATTTTCGACGGTCCTCGTGTGCCAGGAGTGCGGGGCCGCCGTGGGCTGTCCGCACTGTAGCGTCTCACTGACCTTTCATGCGGCCCGCGGCCGCCTGCGCTGCCACACCTGCGACTTCGAACGCCGGCCGCCGGAGCGCTGTCCCCAGTGTCACGGGAACCGCTTGCGGTATCTCGGCTTCGGGACCCAGCAACTGGAGGCGGCCGTGCGCGAGCGGTTTCCCAAGGCGCGGGTCGCCCGCATGGACCGGGATACCGCCCAACACTGGCAGGCGGCGGCGCGCATCCTGGAGAGCCTGGAGCGGGGGGCAATTGACATCCTGGTGGGGACCCAGATGATCGGGAAGGGGCACGACGTCCCCAACGTTACCCTGGTGGGGGTGGTGTCGGCCGACATGGCCCTGCACCTCCCGGACTTTCGCGCGGGGGAGCGGACCTTCGCCCTGCTGACCCAGGTGGTGGGGCGCGCGGGGCGGGGGGACCGACCGGGCCTCGCCATCATCCAGACCTTCAACCCGGACCACTACATCCTGCGTGCCGTCCAGGCGCAGGCGTATGCCGCCTTGTGGGACGCAGAGAGTCCACTGCGACGGGAGCTGGGGCTGCCCCCGTTTGGCCGGACCGTCCTGGCCGTGGTGAGCAGCCCGGCGGCCCTGGACGCGCAGATGGCGGCATTGGAAATGGCGCGGCTCCTGCGCGCCGAGGGAATGGGTAGCAGTTCTCTCAGCGGACCAGCCCCGGCGCCGCTGTACCGTGTCCGCGGGCGCTACCGATGGCATCTGTTGGTGCGCGAGCAGGACACGGCTCAGTTGCATGCCCGAATCCGCAAGGCCGCGCGCCGCCTCCAGGCATCGGCGGCCGGGCGGCGCGTCCGGCTGGATCTGGATGTGGACCCGGCTTCCCTCTGCTAGGGCGCCTAACCACCCCCCCCTTGGCTGCAATGCCGGCACGTGCCGTGCAAAAACAGAACTTTCCCGGGCTCAAGACGGCCAACCGGGAATTCCTTTGACTTCGAGGAATGGGTTGTTATAGTTTTCTAAGTTTGCGAATCCGTGGGCCTCACCCGGCACGGCGGTCAGGACGGCACCGACACGGACAGAGGGCCTTGGAATGGAAAGGGAGGGGCAGGCAGCCGGGGGACCCCCTGCCGCGGCAGGGCAAGCCCTTGTGAAGGCGCTGGAGGAAATGCTGGTCGGCCTTCGCCGAACCTCGAAGGACCTGACTTTCTATCCCCCAGAGCATCCGCTGTTGCGGCGCTCGCTGGAGCGCGCGACCGGCCAGGTCCATGCCCTGATGGCCGACCGTTCCCCCCTGGCGCTCGCGGTCAGCCGGTCGGGTTTCACCTTCGAGGGGCGGGCGGTGGGCGCCGAGAACCGGCAGCTCGCCACCATGGCGAGCGAGCTCTTCGTCAAGCGGATCCAGAAGGTCTTCTTCGTCAAGGAGGTCACGACCGAGGAACTGGTGGCCTTCCTGCGCATGATCAGCAGCGACCCGAAGCAGCTCTTCCAGGACGGGGGCGCTTCAAAGGTCCTGGCGGCGCATGGAGTTCACCGGATTCAGCTGAATGAGTTTGATTTTCGGCGCCTGAGCGTGGCCACGAAGCCTGCGGCGGCGGAGGGGGGGCCGGGCACCGCCGCGGACAGCGGTACCCAGAAGGCACCGCCGGAGGCGGGGGCGCAGGGGACAGAGACAGGGGAAGATTCAACCACGGCGGCCGCGGTTGCGGACAAGACTGGGTCTGCGGAGGCCGCCACCTCCAAGGGACCGGAGGCGGCGGAACCGGAACGCCCGACGGAGGCCGAATTCTCCCCGCCGGTGAGTCCCCAGAAGGATCAGACGGTCGAAGCGCTGCTGGAGCGGCTGGAGCGCGAGGCGGTCGAGGGAGGAGTGGCGGGATACGAGTGGGCAGCCTCGCGCCTGGAGGCGGCATCCGCCCGGGCAGTTCGAGAGAGGGTCCTCACAAACCTCCTGCCCACCCTTCAGGCCTTCCTGCGCCACCGGCAGGCTGAGGACATCAAGGCGACACTCCGAGAACGGGCGACGAAAGCGGTGGAGACCATCGCGGCCGAGAACACGGTTCCGTTTCTGGTCGAGCACCTGGTGATTGAAGGGGGAGAGACAGCCGACATATTGTCGTCGGTGCTCGTGGCCCTGGGTGCTCGGCCCATCCCGCTGCTTGTGGAGCGCCTGGCTACGACCGCCGATCGCGCGGCACAGGACCGCCTCCTCGACGTTCTGGCTCGGTACCTGGTGGTGGACCAGCCTGCCCTGACCCAAGCCCTGCAAGAGGCGGGTCGGGACCGGGCGGCCCAGCTGGCCCCGATGCTTGGGGAGATCGGCGGGGAGGCCAGTGTGGGTCTATTGCTCTGTATCCTCCGACATCGGGAGGCGCGGGTGCGCCGCGAGGTCGTTCGCGCCTTGGGGCGGATCGGCGGTCCTGCCACCCACCGCCCATTGATCCAGGCGCTGCGGGATTCTGACCCGGGCGTCCTAGAGGTGGTGATCGGAACGCTCGGGGCGGCGAAGGTGAAGCAGGCTACCCCAGCGCTCCTCCGGTTCGCGGGCCAGCGCGTCCTGGCAGGCAAGCCCTTTGTGATACGCAAGGCCGCCCTTGCCGCCCTGGGCTCCATCGGGGATCCGGGCGTCGTCCCGGTTCTCACCACGGTGCTTTACACCCGGACGTGGTTCCACCGGGCCGCCGGGGACGAACTCCGCCAGGCGGCGGCCATGGCCCTCCTGGGGACGGCGCGGCCCGAGGCGCGCGCGGTCGTGGAGAACGGCGCCCGATTGCGGCGGGGGGACGTGCGGCGCGCATGCAGCGCGGCACTGCGGCGGGTCACAACGCCCCCGGCGACGAAAGACTGAAGCCGCACCAGTAAACACAGGACGTCGGCATGGACATCCACGTTGCCCTGGACTCCCTGCTCCGGAACCTTCAGGCCGGTGCGAAGAGCGTCGGCATGTATCCTCCCACCCACCCGACCGTGGCACGATTCATCACCCGAATCGGGGAGGATCTGGAGAGCATCCTGGCCGAGCAGAACAGCTTGGTTCTTGGCGTGATGGACCACTCGCTGGTTGTGCTGGGGATTCCCTTCGCCGGGACCGACACCATGTCGGCGGCCTTTGCGGTGCGGCTGGAGGAGCGGGGCATCGGCAGTGTGGAGTTCCAGCGTGGTTGCCGCGCGGAAGACGTGTCCCAGTTCGTCCAGGTGTTGGGCCAGCAGCCCGATGCCTTCAAGCGTCTGGGCCGCCTGGAGGAGATCCTGCCCCAGCGGGGGGTTCAGGCGATCCGGCTCTCGCAGCAGGTGCCGACCGAGGCCGAGGAAGAGATTGCTCCGCCCGTCGCGGCCGGATCGGCCAGCCCGATGGACCGCCGCGAGGGTCAGGGAATTCTCGGCTGGTGCCTGAATACGTATCGCCAGGCGGTCGGGTCCGCCAAGCTGATCCTGACCGAGGCCCGGATGGGAAAGTTCCCGTCCCTGGCCGAGGCCCAGACGGCGGTCGCCGGCCTCGTGGATGGGGTCCTGCAGGATCAGAACGTCATGGTGGGCCTCACCATGATCAAGAGCTATGACGAGTACCTGTTCAACCACTCGGTGAATGTCTGCGTGCTGTGTATCGCCCTGGGACAGGCCCTGGGGCTGGACAGCGAGACGATCAAGGAAGTGGGCCTGGGCGCCCTCCTGCACGACATCGGGAAGGTGCACTGGCCCGAATCCCTCTACCAGAAGCCGCGCGGCCTCAGCGACGAGGAGTGGGTCCTGGTGAAGCGCCATCCCCTGGACGGCGCCGAGATCGTGGAGAAGATGGGCGGGGTGAGTGCCACGGCCCGGGAGGTCATCCTGGAGCACCATCTGCGCTACGATCGCAAGGGGTATCCCGTGGTGGATCCCGAGAAGGAGCCAGGCTTCTTCGGGATGCTTGCCCAGATCGCGGATGCCTATGATGCCATCACGACCGCGCGGGCCTACCAGAATGCCTTCGAACCAAGCAAGGCCGTGGCCCGGCTGCAGAGCCTGAGCGGGACGGTCTTTGATCCGAAACTCTTGGAGGTCTTCATCCGATTGGTCGGGATTTACCCGGTGGGGAGTCTCGTGCGGCTGAATTCCGGCGAGCTGGCCCTGGTGGTGAAAGCCAACCCGGTCGACCCGTCCCGTCCCTTCGTCCGCCTGCTCTTCGACCGGAGCGGGCGGCGACTGGCCGAGGAGCACGACGTGGACTTGACGGAGTTGGATCCGGAGACCGGCCGGTTCCGGCGGACAATCATCATGGCGGTGGATCCCGCCAGCAAGAACTTCGACGTGGCGAAGTACCTGACCGCGAAGGGCGAGGTCGAGGTGGCGGCCGCCTCAGGCGGCGGGTAGGTCGCCCCCCACCTCCAGTTTCCCCAGCGCCGCCGCCGCCCGGCGACGCACGCGCGGATCCGGATCTGCCAGGAGACGGGTCAGCCCTTCGGTCGCCTTGGCGTCCCCGAGCCGCTCCAGCGCCTCGACCACTTTCCCCCGGAGTTCAGGATCGGGATCCTGCAGTTGCGCCAACATGGGCTCGGTCAGGCGACGGTCCTCGAAGTGCTGCAAGGCATCCACGGCGACCATCCGGACGTCGGGGTGCGAGTCATCCAGGAGCTCCACCAGCGGTCCCATGGCCCGGGGATCGCGGCGCGTGCCCAGGAGGTGCGCCGCCGTCGCGCGGAGATCGTGGCGGGGGTGGCGCAGCACCCCGATGAGGCCGCCCAGGGCGCGATCGTGCCGCAGCTCGGCCAGGACGTGCAGGGTCTTCAGCACCGTGGCGGGATCGGGGGAATCCAGGGCGGCCAACAGGTCGTCCAGCAGGCGGTACGTGTCCAGGCGCTCCAGGCTTTCCGCGGCGGCCTGGCGGACGGTCGGATCCTCGTCGTTCAGGCACCGCATCAACGCCTCCAGAACCGTTTCGTTTATCTCGGGCATGAAATCCGCCTCCTGGTGATCTGCGAGCCCAGCCAAGGGCCTGCGGTTGAGTTGCGCCCAGAAGTGTAGTAGGATGCACGAGGCTCTGTCAAGGTAAGGGAGCCCGGGGGAAGCATGCGGCGATTCCGCCTGGCAGTCGCCCAGATCGCGCCGTTCTTGGGGGATGTAGAAAAAAACCTTGCGCTCCACGAAAAGATGGCGCGGGAGGCCATCTCCCAGTCAGTCAACCTCCTCGTCTTTCCCGAGCTGAGTCTCACCGGCTACTTTCTCAAGGACCAGGTGCCCTCCGTGGCCTTGCAGGCGGTGGCGCCGGCACTCGAACCCCTACGAAGCCTCAGCCACCGGCTGGCCATGGTGGTGGGTTTTGTCGAGGAGGGGCCCGGGCACCTCTTCTACAATGCCGCCGCCTACCTGGAGGGCGGCGAAATCCGCCACATCCACCGCAAGGTCTATCTCCCAACCTACGGCATCTTCGACGAGCAGCGGTACCTGGCCGCGGGAGGGCGGATCCGCGCCTTCGACACTGCCCTGGGCCGCGCGGCCATCCTGATCTGCGAGGATCTGTGGCATCCCGCGACCGCGGGCATCGCCGCTTGGGACGGGGCCGAGATCCTGCTCTGCCCGTCGGCCAGCCCGGGACGCGGCACGGGCCGGGACGGCCCGTTCCAGAACGCCCGGACGTGGGAGCAGGTGATCCGCGCGTACGGCGATCTGTTCACCTGCTTCGTGGTGTTCGCGAACCGCGTGGGGTACGAGGACGGGGCCTGCTTCTGGGGTGGCTCGGAGGTGGTCGGCCCCACGGGGGACAGCCTGGCCAAGGCCCGCTACCTCGAAGAGGAGCTGCTCGTGGTCGAGGTGGAGACAGGCGCCCTGCGCCGGGCGCGGGTGGCCAATCCCCTGCTTCGGGACGAGCGGCTGGAGTTGACCCTGCGGGAGCTGCGGCGAATCATCCGATCCCGCGAGCAGGAGCAGACGGGCGAGGGCGGGGAACCGTGAGAGAGACTATGCACGAGCTCCGGCTCCAGTGCGACATCGTTCAGCAGATCCTCACCGGCTTCATTGACAACGAGGTGCGCAAGGCCGGGTTCGAGCGCGTGGTCGTCGGCCTGTCGGGCGGGGTGGACTCGTCCCTGGCGGCATTCCTGGCGGCCGAGGCCTTGGGTCCCCACAACGTCTGGGGCATCCTGATGCCCTACCGGACCTCCAACCCGGAGAGTGCCGCCCACGCGGCACTGGTCGTGAAGACGCTGGGGATCCAAAGTCTCAGCGTGGACATCTCCCCCATGGTGGACGCCTATTTCGCCACGTTCCCGGATACGGATCACGTCCGGCGCGGCAACAAGATGGCCCGCGAGCGGATGACTATCCTCTTCGACCACTCCGCCCGGCTGGGCGGCCTGGTCTTGGGAACCAGCAACAAGACGGAGCTGCTCCTGGGATACGGCACGCTGTACGGCGACATGGCTTCGGCGGTGAACCCCCTGGGCGACCTGTACAAGACCCAGGTGCGCCAGCTCGCCCGCCACGTGAAAGTCCCCACGGTCATCGTCGAGAAGCAGCCGAGCGCCGACCTGTGGGCAGGCCAGACGGACGAGGCGGAGCTGGGGTTCACCTACGAGGAGGTGGATCGGGTCCTGTACCTGCTGGTGGACCACCGGTACGAGGTGGCGGATCTCGTCGCCGAGGGGTTCGACGAGCGCTTCGTGCGGGCCGTCTATCACAAGGTCCAGGGCTCACAGTACAAGCGGCGGCTCCCCGTGATCGCGAAGGTGTCCTCTCGGACCATTGACCGGGACTTCCGGTACCCGCGGGACTGGGGCCGCTAGGGACTGTCAATTGGTCGATTTGTCGATTAGTCAATTAGTAACGGCGCGTTCTCAGTGACCAAGTGACCATTTGACCAATTGACCGATTGACAGACATGATCGTCGGGATTCCGAAAGAGATCAAGGATAACGAGAGCCGGGTGGCGGCGATCCCGGCCGGCGTGCAGGCCCTGGTGGCCCGCGGCCACAAGGTCGTGGTGCAGAAGGGCGCGGGGGCCGGCTCCGGGATCAGCGACCAGGCCTTCGAGGCGGCCGGCGCCAAGATCGTGGGCACGGCGCGGCAGGTCTTCAAGGAGGCCGCGCTGATCCTGAAGGTCAAGGAGCCTCTGCCGCCGGAGTACGACCTCCTCCGTCCCGACCAGATCCTCTTCACCTACCTTCACCTGGCTCCCGATCTGGAGCTGACCAAGGCCATCCTCCGGCGCAAGATCGTCGGCATCGCCTACGAGACCGTGGAGGCCACGGACGGCCGTCTCCCGCTGCTGGAGCCGATGAGCGAGGTGGCCGGCAAGATGGCGGTGCACATCGCCGCCTACTACCTCGCCCGGCCGCTGGGTGGGCGGGGGGTCCTTCTGGGGGGCGTCCCGGGAGTGCCCCCGGCGACCGTGATCGTCCTGGGTGGTGGGATCGTCGGATACAACGCGGCAAAGGTGGCGGCGGGAATGGGGGCGTGGGTGTATCTCCTCGAAGTGAACCCTGTGCGGATGCGCTATCTCGACGAGATCCTGCCCGAGAACGTCACCACGCTGATGTCCAACCGGATGAGCCTCGAGGAATGCTTGCGCCGGGCCGACGTCCTGATCGGCGCCGTCCTGCTCCACGGGGCCAAGGCCCCCATGCTGGTGACCCGTGAGATGCTGAAGCACATGCGGCCCGGCGCCGTGATCGTGGACGTGGCGGTGGACCAGGGCGGCTGCTGCGAGACCACCCGGCCGACCACCCACAGCGACCCGGTGTACGTGGTGGACGGGATCATTCACTACTGCGTGGCCAACATGCCGGGTGCGTACGCCCGGACCTCGACCTTCGCCCTCACCAACGCGACCTTCCCCTACGCCCAGCAGATTGCCGACAAGGGCTGGCTGCAGGCGGCCCGCGAGAATCCTGAGATCGCCAAGGGTCTGAACGTGATCCGCGGGCACGTCACCCACCAACCCGTGGCTCTCGCCCACCACCTGCCCTACGTCCCGTGGACCAAGGCCGCGGCGTAGGGGCGCCATTGGACCCACTTGGCCCACGGCGTGCGCTCACGGCTCTTGGCGGTGGAGTGAGGCGAAGGGATCGAAGTCGGTGTCGTAGGACATCACATCCGTCAGTCCTTGACCCCGCATAAGGGCGGCGTTGTAGGCGTCAATGAAATCACAATTATGACGGCTCCACAGAACCAAGGCTTCGGTCAGGATGTCCTGGTTTGGGACGGTGAGGTAGGGCGTATTGAGGATCTGGCCGACTTTCTCGATGACTTGGGGCTTGGGCAGTTCATAATATGAAAGCAGGGTCCAGACTAATTCCGCGACGACGAGTTCCGACGTCATGCGCATAGAAGAGAGTCGGCTGCAGGAGCGGCTGCTCCAGGCGCGATCCGTGGCCGTGATGACCGGGGCGGGGGTGTCGGCGGAGAGTGGCGTGCCGACGTTCCGCGGGGCGGACGGGCTATGGCGCCAGTACCGGGCCGAGGACCTGGCGACGCCCGAGGCGTTCCGGCGCGACCCCAAGCTTGTCTGGGAGTGGTACGACTGGCGCCGGCAACTCATCGCCAAGTGCCAGCCGAATCCCGCCCATTATGCCATCGCCTTTCTCGAACGCCAGGCGCCGGAGTTCCTGCTGATCACGCAGAACGTGGACGGACTGCACCGGCTGGCAGGCAGTGTCGGGATGGTGGAGCTGCATGGGAATCTCTGGCGAGTTCGGTGTCTTCAGGATGGGAGCATCACAGACAGGCTCGACGTCCCTCTAGAGACCATCCCCCCGCGGTGTGAGTGCGGCGGACGCCTTCGGCCCGACATCGTCTGGTTTGGCGAGGCGCTCCCGTCGGCCGCCCTGCAACAGGCGTTCAACGCTGCGGAATCCTGCGATGTCTTTCTGGTGGTCGGAACCTCGGCCGTTGTTCAGCCGGCCGCCTCCCTCCCCATGCTGGCCCGGAATAAGGGTGCGTACGTGGTCGAAATGAACCTTGAGCCTACACCGCTGACCCCGATCGCCCACGAATCCCACTACGGCAAGGCCGGCGAGACCCTTCCCCGCCTCTTGGGAGCCACCCCCGACCTCTGGCCCCTGGCCCCTGGCCCCCGTACGTAGCCGTGTTCACAATAAGGCTGGCAACTGGCAGAGAGACCCGGATTCTGGCCGGGCACCCGTGGATCTACAAGAGCGAGATCGCCCGGGTGGAGGACGAGGGAGAACCCGGCGCGATTGCCCACGTCCGGGACAGCCGCGGTCGGTTCCTGGGTCAGGCGATGGTGAACCTGAAATCCCAAATTGCCGGCCGCCTCGTCACCCGGGACGAGGAGGCCGTTGACGCCGCCTTCTTCGAGCGCCGAATTCGGGACGCAGCTTCCCGCTGCGACCGTTCTGTCCGGGGACCGGACGCGTGTCGTCTGATCCATGGGGAAGCGGACCATCTTCCCGGCCTGATCGTGGACCGGTATGCTGACCTGCTAGCGATCCAAGTCCTGACGGCAGGGATGGAGCGGGTGCGCGACATGCTGTTGGAGGCCCTGCGCGAAGTGGTCAAGCCCCGTGCCATCTTTGAGCGGAATGACGCCTCACCACGCAAGCTGGAAGGGCTGGAACTGCGCAAGGGGTTCGTTTGGGGCGAAGGGGAGAGCGGGCTCTGGATCCAGGAGGGCGAGTTGCACTTCTTCGTGGAGGTCGCAGAGGGCCAGAAGACGGGATTCTTCCTGGATCAACGCGAAAACCGGCACGTCGTGAGGGGGCTCGCAGCCGGGCGTGAGGTGCTGGATTGCTTTTGCTACTCGGGTGGATTTGCCCTGAACGCCGCCACCGGTGGTGCGGCATCTGTCATGGGCATTGACATGTCAGCCGACGCCATCACATGGGCCGAGCGGTCGGCGGATCGAAATGGGCTATCGTCCCGGTGCAGGTTCACGGATGGGAACGCGTTCGATGCGTTGCGAGCCTTTGATCGAGAAGGACGCCGCTTTGGGATGCTGACCCTGGATCCCCCGGCGTTCACAAAAGGGAAAGAGGCTGTTGCGGGGGCTCTGCGTGGCTACAAGGAGATCAACCTTCGCGCCATGAAGCTGCTTGGCCCCGGGGGAATCCTCGTGACCTGCTCCTGTTCCTACCACGTGGATGCCCCGACGTTCCTGGACATGCTCCGGACAGCCGCCGCCGACGCTCATCGAGAGTTTCGCTTACTGGAGTTCCGGACCCAGGCCAAGGACCATCCGGTGCTGCTGGCGGCGAAGGAAACGCAGTATCTCAAGTGCGCTATTCTGGAGGCACTGAACTGAGCATTTGCCTTCAGCTTCGAAAGGGATGTGTGCATTGGCGGGTCACGTTATTCCGACAACGACCGCTGATAGTTGAGCGCTGATGGCTTCTTGCGAGCCGGATCCGGATGCGTACCGCGAGCATTCCCTGGCGATGTGGGGTCTGTAAGAAAGAGCTGAGAGGATTGTGGGCGGTCCTGACGCGCCGCCCATTTCCAATCTGCTCCCAGTGCCGGCTCATGGTGCATCACGGCTGCCTGAGCCAGCAGGCGCCGCCCATGTGTCGCCGATGCGCCGAGAACTGGACCGCAACGCCCGTCCCGCCCTCTCACGACTGACACCGGAGCAGTCGTATGCTAAGGTCTGGCGGCTCGGTAATGAGAACCCACGAAGGAGGATCGCATGAAGATTCCGCCCTCGATGGCTGGAATCTCCCCCCCCATTCCGACGCCCTTCGACGCGGTGGGGGAGTTGGACCTGAAAGCTCTCGCCGCCAACCTGGAAAAGTGGAACAAGTTCCCCTTGGCCGGATATGTGGTCTTGGGCACCAACGGTGAGTTTCCGTACCTGAGCGAAACGGAGAAGCTCACTTATTTCGAGGCCGCCCGGAAGTCCATCCCCTCCACGAAGCTCTTCATGGCCGGCACGGGGTGCGAGTCCGCCCATAGCACCGTCGCCCTGACCAGGAGAGCGGCCGCTTTGGGTGCTGACGTTGCCATCCTCATTACGCCGAGCTATTACAAGTCCAGGATGGACGCGGCTGGGCTCTCCCACTATTACATGGCGGTCGCCGATGCGTCTCCCATTCCAGTGAGCCTCTACAATATGCCAGCCAATACCAATGTGGACATGCCGGCCGATCTCATCATCAATCTGTCCCAGCATCCCAACATCGCGGGGCTGAAGGACAGCAGCGGCAACCTGGCCAAGCTGGGTGAGATCATCCGCGGGGCCCGGCCTGGCTTCCAGGTGCTGGCCGGGTCGGCGGGGTTCCTCTACCCCGCGCTCTGCCTGGGCGTCGTCGGCGGGGTGCTGGCCCTGGCCAATATCGCCCCCCAGCAATGCTGTGACATCCTGAACCTCTACAAGTTTGGCAAACACGAGGATGCGCGCGACCTCCAACTGCGCATGATCGCCCCCAACGGCGCCGTCACCGCCCGATTCGGCGTGCCGGGACTGAAGGCGGCCATGGAGATGGTGGGAATGGTCGGCGGCTCACCCCGCAGCCCCCTCTTGCCCCTGACCGATGCCCAGAGGGAGACCCTGCGCAGCATTCTGGTCGAGGCTGGAATTATCTCGGGGGTCGGAAAGGCGGGTTAAACCTTCAGGAGGCGGGGTTGTCCAATGGGTATGAGGGCAAAGACTGCCCCAGGAGGTGACACCATGAAAGCCATCCGGACCCTCGCCTTGATCCTTGCCATGGGTGCCGCCGCCCCGACCCCGGTCTGGGCCCAAGCCGGCCCGCCGCCGACCCAGGAGCGGCCCATGGATCGCCCAACGAAGCGCGAGTTGCCCCCTGAAGCGCAGGAACTCCTGAAGCGGCAGCGGGAGGAGATGCGGGCGTTGCGGAGCAAGCACATGGAGGAGCGTCGGGCGCTCCGGCAAAAGCTGCACCAGGAGCGGAAGGAACAGGGCTTCCCGCCGGCCCCGCCCGAGAAGAAGTCGCTGTAGTGCTTCTAGTACTACTGTGTCAGAAGATCACTCCCGCCCTCTGGCGATAAAGGCGTCGCTCGGACATGGGTACGAGAGGGGAAAGCGCATTTTGTGACACAATAGTACTAGTATTACTAGGTTAAGTAAGCCTTGACAGGGGCATCCGCGTGGCGTAGCATG
>CAZNWB010000026.1:0-16262 GCA_964576535.1 uncultured bacterium
TCTTCTACTGCAACCAGCGGGGGATCTCGAAGGAAGATGCGGTCAACCTGATCGTCAACGGCTTCTGCAAGAGGGTCCTCCGCGAGCTACCGATGGAGTTCGCCGTCGAGGCGCAGAAGCTGCTGGGGGTCAGCCTCGAGGGCAGCGTCGGCTAACCCCTGCAGGCCTTTGCAAAAGGATGCCCCATGCTTGAGATCAAGAATCTGCACGTGAAGGCGGGCGGCCGCGAGATCCTCAAGGGCGTGGATCTCCGGGTGAACGCCGGGGAGGTCCACTCCATCATGGGCCCCAACGGCTCGGGCAAGAGCACGCTGGCCCAGGTCTTGGCCGGCCGGGAGACCTACGAGGTCACGGCCGGGGAGGTGACCTACCAGGGGCGAAACCTGCTGGAGATGGCGCCGGAGGAGCGCGCCTGCGAGGGGGTCTTCATGGCCTTCCAGTACCCGGTTGAGATCCCCGGGGTGAACAGCGCGTACTTCCTGAAGGCGGCGCTCAATGCCATCCGGAAGCACCACGGCCTCGACGAGCTCGACGCCATGGACTTCCTGGCCCTGGTCAAAGAGAAGATCAAGCTCCTGGACGTGGATGAGAAGCTCCTGAACCGCTCGGTCAACGAGGGCTTCTCGGGTGGTGAGAAGAAGCGCAACGAGATCTTCCAGATGGCCGTACTGGAGCCCAAGCTGGCCATCCTGGACGAGACAGATTCCGGCCTGGACATCGACGCGTTGAGGATCGTGGCGGCGGGCGTGAACTCGCTGCGGAGCCCGGGGCGGGCCATCCTCGTCGTGACCCACTACCAGCGGCTGCTGAACTACATCGTCCCCAACTACGTGCACGTGCTGGTGGACGGCCGGATCGTCAAGTCGGGCGGGAAAGAGCTGGCCCTGGAGCTGGAGAGCAAGGGCTATGGCTGGGTCGAGGCCCAGGCCACCGCGCCGGTCTCGCGATAGGCGGGGGAAGGACGAGGGAACGGAACGTCATGGCTGTGATGCAGGAACAGAATCGGTACGTGGAAAGTTTCGCGGCCTTCGAGGCCGAGGCCGCGGGGAAGGGCCAGGCGTGGCTGCAGCCGATTCGGAGGGCGGCGATCGCCCGGTTCGGCGAGCTGGGGTTTCCCACCACCAAGGACGAGGACTGGCGCTTCACCAGCGTGGCGCCCATCGCCCAGACCCCGTTCGCCCGGCCCGGGGATGACCGGACGGAGCCGCCGCCCCACGCGCTGGACCCGTTCACATTCGCAGGGCTGACCTGTAGCCGGCTCGTCTTTGTGAACGGCCGGTTCTCGCCGACCCTATCTTCGCTCGGGCAACTGCCTGCCGGCGTGAAGGTCGGTAGCCTCGCGCGGGCCTTCACGGCCGGGCGGGACGTCCTGGAACGGCACCTGGCCCAGTACGCCGGCTTCCACGAGGACGCCTTCTGCGCCCTGAACACCGCCTTCCTGGAGGACGGGGCGTTCGTGTACCTCCCCCGGGGGACGGTGCTGGAGGTCCCGATCCACCTGCTGTACGTCTCGACGGAAACCGCCGAGCCGCTGATCACCCACCCGCGCAACCTGGTCGTGGCGGAAGAGGACAGCCAGGCCACGGTGGTGGAGGACTACGTCTCGCTGGGGGACGGCGTCGCCTTCTCCAACGCCGTCACGGAAGCGGTGGTGGGGCAGAACGGCGTGCTGAGCCACTCCCTGATCGAGCGGGAGAACACCCGGTCCTTCAACGTCTCGACGTTGCGGGTCCAGCAGGGCCGGAGTAGCAGCGTGGCGTCCCACTCGGTGCTGCTGGGCGGCGCGCTGGTGCGGAACAACGTGCACCCGGTCCTGGCGGGCGAGGGCAGCGACTGCCTGATCAATGGCCTGTTCATGGCCACCGGCCGGCAGCACATGGACAACTACATGAAGGTGGAGCATGCCAGTCCCCACTGCGGCAGCCGGCAGTTCTACAATGGCATCCTGGACGGCCAGTCGCGTGGCGTGTTCCACGGCCGGATCATCGTGCACAAGGACGCGCAGAAAACCGACGCCAAGCAGACCAACCGGAACCTGCTGCTCTCCGAGGACGCCCAGATCGACACCAAGCCGCAACTGGAGATCTACGCCGACGACGTGAAGTGCACCCACGGCGCGACCATCGGCCAGATCGACGAGGACGCCATCTTCTACCTGCGGTCCCGGGGCATTCACAGGGAATCGGCCCGGGGCCTCCTGCTCTTCGCCTTCGCCGGCGAGAGCCTCCAGCGCATGAAGGTCGAGCCGATCCGCAGGCATCTGGAAGGCCTGGTCAAGCAATGGTTGCCCCAGGGGACACGGTTGGAGGACGTCCCATGATTACTGCCGGTCGCCAGATCAGTGAGGAGGTCTGCCAGGACTGTCTCGTCGGCTTCGGGGTCGAGAAGATCCGGCAGGACTTCCCCGCCCTGCGGGGAAAGGTCCATGGGAAGCCGCTGGTCTATCTCGACAACGCCGCCACCAGCCAGAAACCGCAGGTGGTGATCGATACGGTTACCCGCTATTACCTCTCGGAGAACTCCAATGTCCACCGGGGCGTTCACTTCCTGAGCGAACTGGCGACTCAGGCCTATGAAAGCGCGCGCACCCGCGTTCGGCAGTTTCTCAATGCAGCCCACGATCGCGAGATCGTCTTCACCCGCGGGACCACCGAGGGCATCAACCTCGTCGCCAGCAGCTACGGCCGGAGCCGGGTCAAGGCGGGCGACGAGATCCTGATCTCCGCCATGGAACATCACTCCAACATCGTCCCGTGGCAGATGCTGTGCGAGGAGAAGGGGGCTATTCTGCGCGTCATTCCCATGAACGATGCCGGGGAATTGCTCCTGGAAGAGTACGAGCGGCTCCTGACAGACCGGACCCGGCTGGTTGCGGTCGTGTACGTCTCCAACGCCCTCGGTACCGTCAATCCGGTCACGCAGATCATCGCCCTGGCGCACCGCCGGGGCATCCCGGTCCTCCTGGACGGGGCGCAAGCGGCGCCTCACCTGCCCGTGGACGTCCAGGACCTGGACTGCGATTTCTTCGCCTTCTCCGGCCACAAGCTGTTCGGCCCGACTGGGATCGGCATTCTGTACGGCAAGGCTGAGCTGCTCGAGGCCATGCCCCCGTACCAGGGCGGCGGGGACATGATCAGCGTGGTCACCTTCGAGAAGACGCTCTACAATTCGCTGCCGTACAAGTTCGAGGCGGGAACACCCCACATCTCGGGGGCCATCGGGCTGGCCGCGGCCATCGATTACATCGAGGGGATCGGGCTGAACCGAATCGCGGCCTGCGAGACCGACCTCCTCGCCTACGGGACAGAGCTGCTGTCGGCCATCCCCGGCCTGCGCATCATCGGCACGGCCAAGGAAAAGGCCGGCGTCCTGTCGTTCGTGCTGGACGGCATCCATGCGCACGATGTCGGCACAATCCTGGATCACGAGGGGATCGCGATCCGGGCGGGGCATCACTGCGCCATGCCGGTCATGAAGCGCTTCGGGGTCCCGGCCACGGCGCGGGCCTCACTGGCGTTCTACAACACGCGGGAGGAGCTGGACGCGCTCGCCAAGGGGCTCCACAAGGTCATCGAGGTGTTTGCCTGATGTCTGACCTGAGTGACCTCTACCAGGAAGTCATCCTCGACCACTACAAGCGGCCCCGAAATTTCCGCAGGCTGGAAGAGGCGAACCGGAAGGCGGAAGGACACAACCCGCTCTGCGGGGACGAGATCACGGTGTACCTCCACCTGGACGGGGAGGTCATCCAGGACATCAGCTTCGAAGGGGCGGGCTGTGCGATTTCCAAGGCCTCGGCCTCGATGATGACCGCCACCTTGAAGGGAAAGACCAGGGCCGAGGCGGAAACCCTCTTCGAGAAGTTTCATCAGATGGTTACCGGACACCGGGACGGAACGCCCGACCCCGGCGGTCTCGGAAAGCTCGAGGTGTTTTGCGGCGTGTCCGAATTCCCGGTCCGGGTCAAATGCGCCAGCCTGGCCTGGCACACGCTGCGTGCCGCACTGGAAGGGAAAGGCGGGAGGGTCTCAACGGAGTGAGCCGTGCCGGCAATGTAAAATGTAAAACCGACAACCGACAACTCAAAACCGCTGATCCGAGTTGTCCGGTTGTCAGTTGTCGGTTGTCAGTTTTCAAATGAGATCGGAATGGAGTGCGACGTGGACAGCGACGAGATCCGAGCGCAGGTGGTGGAGGCCATCAGCACCGTCTTTGACCCGGAGATCCCGGTCAACATCTATGAGCTGGGACTGATCTATGACGTCACGGTGAGTGCATCGGGGGAGGTGGGGATCCGGATGAGCCTCACGTCCCCCAACTGCCCGTCCGCGGCCTACCTGCCTGTCGAGGTGGAGACCAAGGCGCGGGCCGTGTCCGGGGTCACCTCCGCCAAGGTGGAGGTCGTCTGGGATCCGCCGTGGGATCAGAGCCGGATGTCCGACGCGGCCAAGCTGCAACTGGGGATGCTCTAAAGACGGACCCTGTGGGAAATTTCGCGTGACGATCATCGGGCGGCATGGCCCGACGAACGGAGTGAGGCGGGAGGGACGCCATGACGTACATCGTAGCCGAGCCGTGCATCGGGGTGAAGGATCACGCCTGTGTGGATGTCTGCCCTGTGGAATGCTTCTACGAGGGGGAGGATATGCTCTTGATCCACCCCGAGGAGTGCATCGATTGCGGGGCCTGCGTGCCGGAGTGCCCGGTGACGGCCATCTTCGAGGAGAGCGACACCCCCGAGAAGTGGAAGGATTACATCGCCAAGAACGCCGATCCCTTCAAGGGGGACGCGAACCTCCCCAAGTCGCTCACCCGGGAAAAGTGGGAGGCGGAGCGGCACGTGGAGGGGAGCGCGGCCAACCTCTACTACCAGAAGTACCCGCCCAAGGCGTGAGAGTGCCGCGCGCGGCCCTCGGGCGGCGGTATCAGTTGGATAGAGTGCATCCTTTCTCGCGGCGGTAGTTTCCCGATGCGGAGGTCGGAGGATGGCAGCGTACATCAAGGTGGCTACGACCAGCGAACTGGCGCCCGGCCAGGCCAAACGGGTCGAGGCCCAGGGAAAGCGAATCGCGCTCTTCAACGTCGGGGGCAGCTACCATGCCGTTGATGACACGTGTACCCACCGAGGCGGGCCGCTGTCCGAGGGGCAGGTGGACGGGACCGTGGTGACCTGTCCCTGGCATGGGGCCAAGTTCAACATCACCACGGGTGAAGTCCTGGGGCCGCCGGCGCGGGCGGGTGTGGCCAGCTTCCGTATCCGCGTCAGCGGGTCGGACGTCGAAGTAGAGCTCTGAGCAGCCATGGTCTATAAAGACGTTCCCAACATCCCGAAGAAGACGGTGAAGAAGAAGCGCCCTCGGCTGATGGCCGTCGTCAACGAGGCTTGCACCGGGTGCGAGGCCTGCATCGACTTCTGCCCGGTGGACTGCATCGACCACGCGTCCCCGCCGGAGTACACCGGCGCCGTGATTCCCCCGGTGCGGATCCGCTGGCACGAGTGCATCGGGTGCCAGATCTGCGCCAAGGTGTGCGAGCACCTGGCCTGGAACGCCATCGACATGGTGTCCATCGACGAGTTCGAGCGCCAGAGCGGGGTCCGCATCACCGACGACATCCTCAAGGAAGAAGCCACGGAAGAGGCCACGGCGGCCCTGGCCTGACCCCAACCCTCGCGGCTCCCCCCGGTCCCGGATACAGGCACCGCCTGCCCATCGAGTTCCTCCAGATCCTCCGCGCGGGGCATTCCCTTGCCTTAAGCCCTCTCACCCGTCGGCCAGAGGTCAGCGATCCCTGCCCTGGCCCGGCGGGGGATCCTGACGCCCATCCTGGCGTGGCGGCCGGCCCTCCCTCCTGCGTGCCGCATCCTCCGCCGCCTCTCGAACCCTGCGAGTGATGGCGGGAACAAGGCAGGCGGCTTGACTTCGGTCCTGGCATCGGAGAGCATACGTACCGATCTCCAGAGAAGGACCTCATGAAATCTGGCGGGGGGAATCGCAGCGAGGGTCCTGGGGTCTCGGCCAATGACTGACACTCCCGCGGCGGTCCGACGCCGGCGCGCGGCGCTCCTCTCGATCATCTCCAACACCGGACTGGTGATCGTGAAGATCACCGCCGGCCTCGTGACCGGGTCCATCAGCGTCCTGGCTGAGGGGATCCAATCCACGGTGGATATCCTCGCCTCGCTGATGATCTACGCCAGCCTCCGGGTGGCTGAGAGGCCAGCGGATAGGGACCATCCCTACGGCCACGGGAAATTCGAGAGCCTCACCTCGGCGGTGCAGATGCTGCTGATCCTCGGGAGCACCGCCTTCATCCTCTACCAGGCGTACCGGCGCCTGCTGCATCCGCGGATGCCTGACGTGGATTGGGGGATCGCCGCCATGGGCGTGGCCCTCGTAGTGGATCTTGCCGTCTCCTCCTACCTCCAGCGGGTGGCCCGGCAGACCGAGTCCCTTGCCCTAGAGGCCGAGGCGCAGCACCTACGCTCTGACATGTACGCATGTGCGGGGGTCCTCCTGGGCCTGGTCGCGGTGCGCCTGACGGGGTGGGCACCCCTCGACCCCATCATCGCGGCCCTCCTGGCCCTCGTGGTCATCATCACTGCGATCCGGCTGATGGGGGCCTCCCTCCGCCCCCTGCTCGATCAGTCCCTGCCTGAGGATGAGGAGGCGCAGATCCGGCGGACCCTGGACGCCGATGACCGGGTCATGGGGTACCACCGGCTGCGAACGCGCCAGGCGGGAGCCCAGCGCCACGTGGACGTGCACATCCTGCTGGATGACCGCCTGAGTCTTTCCAAGGCCCACGCCATCGGCGAGGAGATCGAGCGGGCTATCCGGACGACTCTCCGGAATCTCGACGTGGTCGTCCATGTAGAGCCGTACGCGGAGGAGTTGTCCCATCAGGCCACGCAGCACGGGATCCCCCATCCAAACGAGAAGCGGCGCCGGCCGAAGGGCGCCCCTCCTTCCCAATCCCCTTGAACACCTGAATCGCAGAGGTGGGGAGTTTGTCATCTGGCTTCTGGCGCGTCGCATCACGACCAGGCGTCCCGTACCCGCGGGATCGCCCCAGCGTCACACCTCCAGTACGCCAAGGTGCCAGAAGCACGCCGTCTCAACAAGACACACGCATTCGGTGCCCCTGCGTTTCCCTTCTCTTGCTGCCCCTCGGCGCATCCCTCTCCCCATGTGCGGGGTAGGGTGAGGGGGAATTCGCCGCGCGGAAGAAGCGTTCATGTGTTTGTATTAGATCTGAGCTGGAAGCCGGACCAAAGGGACTGCCTGGCGTCCTTGGCGCCTTGGCGGTTCAGTTTTGCTTGGTCTAGCGCATCCAGGGGAGCTGGAGGTACAGGGCCAGGGTCGCCAGCAGGAGAGTGGGGATGGCCACGACAGCGCCCGGGGCCAGCCACTGCCCAAACCGGACATGGATCCGCTCGTCGCGCTCCAGGATCCCCAGGGCGACGATGTTGGCCGTGCTCCCGATCATGGTGAGATTCCCGAACAAGGTCCCGCCGAAGAGCAGTCCCCACCACAACGGCCGGGTGAAGACGCCCAATCCCTGGAGATCCTCCAAGACCGGGATCAGCGTCGCCACGGCCAGGACGTTGTCCATGAAGGCGCTCAAGAGTCCACTCCCCCAGGTCAAGCCCACCAGCAGCCAGCCCTCCCGCCCGCCGGTCATGGCGGTGACCCCTTCGGCGATCTCCCTAGTCACCCCAACGTAACGCAGGGTGCCGGCCGAGGCGAAGAGGAGCAGGAAGAAGGTCAGCGTCCACCAGTCCACCCGGCGTTCCACCAGCTCCCGGGCACCCTCGCGCTGGATGAAGAGGGCGATAGCCGCACCGCCACAGGAGACCCCGAGGAGCATGGTGTTCTTGGGAAGGCCCAGCCAGGCCTCCAGCGGGTGATGCAGGATCAAGCCCCCGACCGTTCCGAGGGACAGGAGCGAGCAGACGACGAGGTCAACGGACTTGATCTGCTCCACCTCTACGGCATGCTCCTGGGATCGCTGCGCCAGCAGGGCATCATCCAGGGTTCGCACCTCGGTCCGGAACCACCAGAGGGAGAGGGGGATGGATACCACGAGAGACAGGGCGGAGATCGGCGTTGCCCAGCGGAGGAAGTCGCTGAAGGTGAGGCCGCCCCGCAGAGCGATCATGACGCCGATGGGGTTGCCCACGACCGTGGCGCTACTGCCGATGTTGGTGGCGAAGATGATCATGATGAGAAAAGGCACCGGGTTGAGCCGGAAGCGCCGGGTGACCTGCAGGGTCACGGCACTCATGAAGAGAATCGAGGTCACCTCGTCCACCAGGGCCGCCGAGACGGCCGCCAGGACCATGAGGGCGCTCAGGAGCAGCCACGCTCGCCGATCCAGGTAACTAAGCGCCTTTTCGACCAGCACCTCGAAGAAGCGCCGGTCCTCCATGAACCCGATGACGATCATCATGGCCACCAGGAAAAGGATCACGTCCAGGCTGGCGAACTCGATCAGGTGCGGGATGTCCAGGACACCCGTGGCGAGCAGCGCCGTGGTCCCCGCCAGGGCGAAGGCGAGGCGGAACTTCCAGAACAGCAGCGTCCCGATGATGAATCCTGCAAAGACTGTGGTGGCCAGGACCTGCGCCCCGTTCCAACCCAGCCATCTCGTCCCCACAGCCACACAGCTCACCAGCACCACATAGGCGAGACCCCGAATGGTCACGCTGATCGCTCCTCCTGATCGGCGGAATGCCTCCATGACATGGGCTAGAATTTTACCACAAGAGCAGGAGTTCCTGGTTCCTCGTCTTATGGACCACGCTGGCGAGCTGCTCGCCCGAGGGCGCCGTGATGGTTTAGTTCCGCCCGATCCCCGGCAGGTCGCATTCTCTCATCATCTCGCGCATGGCTTCCCTCACGTTCTGAGCGCCAGCTTGATCTGGAGGAGGCGGGTCACCCCGGTGTGGGTCAGCAGGCCCTTGAACGCCTCGCCCTCGAACACCAGGAGGCGACCGTGACCCCCCTGCAGCATCTGCTGGAGGGCCTCCACGGCGTCGGCTCCGGGCGCTGTCCGCACCGGCGTCTCCACCGGCAGCGCCACGGCCTGCACCGAGACCTGATCGCGCTCCTCGGGAGGGACCGCCTTCACCTGGGCCAGCTCCAGGAGTCCCACCACCCGCCCGCTCCGTACCACGGGGAAGCCGCCATAGCCGTAGCGGAGGAAGTAGTCGCGGATGGCCTCGGACACGGGGAGGTGGGCCGGGATCGCCACGGGATCGGCGGTCATCAGGTCCCGCACGCGCAGCCCCGAGAGCGCCTCCTTCAGCCACACCTGCGCCGAGGACGCCTGGGCGGCCTGGAGCAGGAAGAGGCCGATCAGGAGCTGCCAGAGGGCCGAGCCCGTCTGCCCGGACAGCAAGCCGAAGATTCCGCCGACGATCAGGACGTAGGCGAAGAACCGACCCGCCCCGGCCGCGGCGCGGGTGGCCCGGGGCAAATCCCCCCAGGTCCGCCAGAGGGCGGCCCGCAGGATGCGACCCCCATCCAGGGGAAACGCCGGGATCAGGTTGAACAGGACCACCACCCCGTTCAGCATCGCCAGGTAGCCGGCCACGGCCGCCGCCCCGGGCTGCCGCGCCAGGGCGCCCGCCAGGAGCCCAAAGCCAAGGAACAGCAGCGCGCTCACCGCCGGTCCCGCGATGGCAATGCGGAACTCCGCCCCGGGTCCCGGCGGTTCGGCCTTCAGCTCGGCCACTCCCCCGAAGGCGAAGAGGACGATGCGCTGGGTTTGCACGCCCTCGCGGCGCGCCACCAGGGCATGTCCAAGCTCATGGGCCAGGATCGAGGCGAAGAGCAGCAGGGCCGCCAGGATGCCCTTGGACCAGTAGCTGCCCGCCGGCAGATCCGGGACGGCCTTGGGAAAATAGCCGGTGGCGAGGCTCCAGGCGAGGAGGGCGAAGACAATCGCCCAACTGAAGTGGAGTTCGAGCGGGATGCCCGCGATCGTTCCGAGCCGGATACAGCCGCTTTTCATGGCTCGTCCCTCCATCCCTGCTGACGGGACCCGGCTCGGGCCGGCTCGCGAGCAACGTTCCCCAGGCTCCGCGGAGCGCGGCGCACCGTGCTGCCGATGACCAGCCCTGCGGTGATGAGGACCAGGTTCTTGAAGGCGTATTGACCCTCCAGGGTGGGCAAGAGCGGGTTGCCTCCCTGAAACGCTTCCTGCGGCAGGAGGAAGAACACCTGGAAGGTGCCGGCGGCCTGCAGCCAGAGCAGGAAGAGGGTGGCCCGCAAGATCAGCGGATGGGTGAAGAGAAGCCCCGCGCCGATCAGGACCTCCCAGGTTCCAATGAACACCAGTGCCGTTTTCGGCGGCAGCCAGAACACCGTCCTCACCACCAACTCGGCCGCGGGACTGGCATTGATGAGTTTCAGTCCACCGAACCAGAGGTACACGATGGCAACCGCCCAGCGCAGCAGGTGAATGCCGTAGGCGGACATGAACCCCACCAGCGCATGGTCCAGGCGGTCGAACCACGAGACACAGAGTGTGCGGAGGTTGGAACAAACCATAATCCCTCCCTTACGAGGTCAGCGGCAATGTGTCGTATCTCAAAATCCCATCCAGGTCAGCCCCGCCTCGCCGACCCACACCAGCGAGGCGAGATAAACCCAGGTCAGCCCCGACATGAGATAGCCGGCCAGTATGACGGCGCCGTCGTCCTCCATCATCCCCGCCGCCACCAGGACGATCGACCAGGCCGGGATGGCGTTGGTAAACGGAATCGGGAGGGGAAGGCTTAAGACGAAGGCGCTCAAGAGGATCGCGAGACCATTCAGGAAGCGGAACGAGGCCCAATCCTTGAAGAATCGCAGCCTCGGATGAAGGACCTTTTCGAGACGGGTCGAGATGGCCAGGCCCGCGTTGATGATTTTGGAGAGGGTCGGATAGGGGATCTCCACTTCCAGGAGACGGCGCGGAAGCCGCGGCCGTTTTCGGAAGGCGATCCGGAGTCCGAAGAACATCAGGACCAGGCCGAATGGCGTGGAGAGGCCGGGGAGCGGAATGGGCGTGCAGAACGGCAATGCCAGAACGATCACGAGGACATCGAGCCCGCGTCCTCGGAGGATTTCCATGACCTTTCCGATCGTCACCCCCTTGCCGTCGGCATGTTCCAGGATATGTTGGAGATCTTCCGAGAGTCGTGTGGGGAGATGGCCCAGCCCCGCTTTCACAGCGCCCACCGTCTCGTCATACTCGCCTTCATGATCATCTTCACCACTGGGTGATTGTAGCAAAGGAAAACAGCAGGTCACGAGCCATGCCACCCTGTCAGGGTGTCCGCCGAGCAGGGCCAGGCGTCACGCCCCGGGGCTTCCGTATCAGGAAGGAGAGGATCACCGACGCGGCGATCACGGTGCCGATGATGCCAAGGGAGTAGCTGATGGGGAACTTCCCCCCGTACCAGGGGTTCAGCCACACCATCTTCAGCCCCACGAAGATCAGGACGACCGACAGGCCATACTTGAGCATATGGAACTTGTCCACGGCCCCCGCAAGCATGAAGTACATGGCCCGGAGACCCAGGATGGCGAACACATTGGACGTGAAAACGATCAGCGGCTCGTCGGTCAGGGCATAGATCGCGGGGACGGAGTCCACGGCGAAGATGATGTCGGTCACCTCCACGAACAGGAGGGCGATGAACAACGGCGTGGCGTGCGGCACGCCGTTCAGCCGGACGAAGAAACGCTGACCGTGAAACTCCGGGGTCACGGGGACGAATCTGCGGAACAACCGAATGACCGGGTTCTTCTCCGGATCGAGGCCCTTTTCGGGTGCGAACATCATCTTGAGGCCGGTGAAGATCAAGAAGGCTCCGAAGAGCCAGACGATCCAGTGGATCTGCATGAGCACGGACCCCAGGGCGATGAACACCGCCCGGAACACGAGCGCCCCAAGGATCCCGTAGAAGAGAACCCGGTGCTGGTACTTCGTGGGGACGGCGAAATAGCTGAGGACCAAGACGAAGATGAAAATATTGTCCACCGAAAGGGAATACTCAACGATGTATCCGGTCAGGAACTCCAGGGCGGTGTCCCGGGCGGCGGCCGTCGGGTCGAAGCCGGGAAATCCAGCTAGCCGGGGATCCTGGGGAAATTTCCACAGGGCGTATTGGTACAACCCATACGCGAAGGCGAGCGCCAAGCTTACCCATACGGCGCTCCAGGTGGCGGCTTCGCGAAAGCTGACCTCATGGGCGTCCCGGTGGAAGACGCCCAGATCGAGGGCGAGGAGCAGCAACACGAAGGCCGTGAAGGCCGTGTAGAACCACCAGTACTGTTGGAAGGGGAACAGATCAACGGGCATCAGTGCTGGGACGCCTCCCTGGTGGTGGTCAGACTCATCCAAAAAATTTCACCGCAGAGCCCGCAAAGACCGCAACGGCTCACGGGATCTCATGAGAACGGAGCCCCACGGCCGTCCAGACTCTTCCCAACGATCGCGCGGGACTTCGATGCCCCTGGCCAGGGAATGTCGGGGCTTTCCTTGCGCACCAACGGCGAAGCCGTTGGTACCGGCGCCCTCTGCGGTGCAATTGCAGCGAGTGGATCACCCTCGCCTGGTTCGGAGGGTGCGGCGTTCCGCTTGCTCGGCGCAACGGAGGCAGAGGACAGCCTCCGGGACAGATTGAAGGCGCGCGGGCGGGATCGCCTTGCCGCACGCCTCGCAGAGGCCGTAGGTTCCTTCTCGGATCTTCTCCTCGGCCCTGGCCAGCACCTTGAGTCGCTGGATCAGGGCTTCACGGGCCTTCAGCGCCTCCTCCTTGGCCATGGCCTCCTGAACGGTGTCCAAGGTATCCGAGGTCGGGGTGTTGTCGCCCGTGAGCTGTCCCTGCTCCCGGAGCCCGGTCCCGCGATCCAGGGCGGCCAGGCGAGCCTGGAGGGACTTTCGTTCCGCTAAGATGCGGGCGGCCTGTGTGTTCTGCGCCCGTGCGTTCTTGGTTGCCCGACCCATGGCATACCTCCTATCTCGCTCCAGACCAGATGTGGGTCGAAGCAAAAAAACCTCTTGCGCCTTGGTTGCGCAAGAGGTCTCGATCCGCGGACTCTCGGGTCCCCGCCGGCGGGCCGGACCCCCCCCATTGGTGGGATCGTCCTGACGGCCTCGCCAGACCGTGGGGTGACCTACTCCCCTCTTGTCACCGCAAGATAGCGAGCTAACACGGGCGCGTCAACGAAAAGGGGCGTGCCTTGAGTTCACCTGCAAGACATCCCAGGCCAACCGCGTCCGCTGCGCCCTGAAGATCTCGGCCAGGGACAGGTGGCAGCCACGGGCCACCCCCAGACGATCCTGGAGATCGTGGATCAGGCCCTGTCGCGCCACGGCTTCCGGGCCTAGCCCGCCTTTGTCTCCCAGTCACGCCAGGCGGATAATGCGCTCGCCGGGATGCATCAGGGAGATGGCCGGGGCCAGCCAGCCCCGCAGGTTGCTGGTGGTCAGGAACCGGGTCTTGACGTACTCGCGCCCGTTCTGCCCGAGGCGCCGGGCGGGCATGCAGGCGTCAACCGGATCCCAGGTGCACCCAGCGGATAGGGAGTGCCTGACCGGGTTCTCATCCTCATGGCTCCGGCTTCAGCACCAGGCCAGCCAGGGGGGGCAGGGTGAGGCTGAGGGAGTAGTGATGCCCGTGGTGCGGGATCGGCTCTGCCATCACGCCCCCGCTGTTGCCCAGGTTGCTTCCCCCGTAGATCTCGGCGTCGGTGTTGATGCGTTCCCGGTAGAACCCGCCGCGCGGCACGCCGATCCGGTAGCCGGAGCGGGCCACCGGCGTGAAGTTGCAGACGACGGCCAGGAAGTCCTCGGGGTCGCGGGCACGGCGGAGGAAGGCCACGACGCCTCCCTCCCAGTCGTTGCAGTCGATCCACTGGAAGCCTGCCGGCTCGAAGTCCACCTGGTGGAGGGCGGGTTGCTCGCGGTAGAGGCTGTTCAGGTCCTGCACCAGCCGCTGGAGCCCCCGGTGGTAGGGGCCCATCTCCAGCAGGTGCCAGTCCAGGCTTGCCTCGTGGTACCACTCGTTCGTCTGGCCGAACTCCCCGCCCATGAAGAGGAGCTTCTTCCCGGGATGCCCGTACATAAAGGTGTAGTACAAGCGCAGGGTGGCGAACTTCTGCCAGTCGTCCCCCGGCATCTTCCGGTGCAGCGACCCCTTGCCGTGGACCACCTCGTCGTGGGACAGGGGGAGAATGAAGTTCTCGTGCCAGGCGTACAGCAGCCCGAAGGTCAGGTCGGTGTGGTGGTACTTCCGGTGGATCGGTTCCTTGCTCAGGTAGGTCAGGGTGTCGTGCATCCAGCCCATGTTCCACTTGTAGCCGAAGCCCAGGCCGCCGACGTGGGTCGGGCGGGAGACCATCGGCCAGGCCGTGGACTCCTCCGCGATGGTCATCACGTCCGGGTGCTCCCGGGACACGGCCTCGTTCAGCCGCTTCAGGAAGGCGATGGCCTCCAGGTTCTCGTTCCCGCCGTACCGGTTGGGGATCCAGTCCCCGCTTTGCCGGCCGTAGTCCAGGTAGAGCATGGAGGCCACGGCGTCCAGGCGGAGGCCGTCGAGGTGGTAGCGGTCCAGCCAGAAGAGGGCGCTGCCGATCAGGAAGTTGGCCACCTCGTTCCGGCCGTAGTTGTAGATCCGGGTCCCCCAATCGGGATGCTCACGCCGCCGGGGATCCTCGTGCTCGTACAGGTGGGTGCCGTCGAAGTAGATGAGGCCGTGGGGATCCTGGGGGAAGTGGGCCGGGACCCAGTCCAGGAGCACGCCGATCCCGTGCTGGTGCAAGGTGTCCACGAACGCCATGAAGTCCTGGGGGCTCCCGTAGCGGGCGGTCGGCGCGTACATTCCGATCGGCTGGTAGCCCCAGGAGCCGTAGAAGGGATGCTCCGTGATGGGGAGGAGTTCCACGTGGGTGTAGCCCATGGCCTTGACGTAGACGGCCAGGTGATGGGCCAGCTCCCGGTAGGTGAGGAACCGGTTGTCCTCCAGGTGCCGCCGCCAGGAGCCGAGGTGCACCTCGTAGGTGGCGATGGGCGCATCCAGGGCGTGCCGGCGGCCCCGGCCGGCCATCCACTCGGCGTCGTCCCAGGTGTGGGTGAGATCGGTTACCACGGAGGCGGTGCGGGGCGGCACCTCGAAGGCGAAGGCGTAAGGATCCGCCTTGGGCACGGGCGGTCCCCACGTGGGGAGGATTTCGAACTTGTAGAGGGTCCCCGCGCCGAGCCCCGGGACGAAGAGCTCCCAGATTCCGTTCCCCGGGTGCAGCCGCATCGGACGCACGCGCCCGTCCCATCCATTGAAGTCGCCCACGACGCTGACCCGGCGCGCGTTGGGGGCCCAGACCGCGAAGAGCACGCCGGCCACCCCCTCCAGGGTGAGGGGATGGGCGCCCAGCTTCTCGTAGGCGCGGTAGTGGGTGCCCTCGCCGATGAGGTAGAGATCCACCTCGCCCAGCGTCGAGGGAAAGCGGTAGGGGTCCTCCGTCTCCACCTCCGCCCCCGCGGCGTCGCTCCACCGGAACCGGTAGGGGAACCGGTCGGATCGCCCGGGGAACACGGCCTCGAAGAACCCGTCGGGGTGCAGACGGCGCATGGGCTTGAGCGGCGGATCAGCGCCCAGGGGGACCACCGCGACCGTGCCGGCCCGCGGCAGGAATGCCCGGATGGCTACGGTGGGCAGAGGGCCCTGCGACACCACGTGCGGGCCCAAGAGGGCAAAGGGGTCGGCGTGCTCGCCCCGAACGAGGGCCTCCACCGCGGCCGCCTCCACCGTGTATTCGGGAATTGCGGGCTTCTGCTTTCCCGGCTGATTGGCTTTCATCGTGTCCCTCGCGGGCTCCCCGGGGTCAGAAATCCGCCGGGAGAAGCCGGGTGCGGATGTAGCCGAACCCCGTCATGACCACGACAACGGCGGCGAGCGAGAGGAGCGTCAGCTTCGTGGCAATGCGCATGGCCGCAACTCATGCTGGTGGATGGCGAGGTGATTCGGGCGACGTGGAGGGTGGCGACGGCTGGGCGGCGCGCAGTCCGTCGAGTTCCCGCATCAATTGCCGGAGCCGGTGGCGATCCCGGATCCATCCGGGAAGGCCGAGGAGCGAGGCGAGCGCGGCTCCGGCGGCGACGGCGACCAGGATGACGACCACGAGGGAGGTCTCCGCAGACCAGATCCCGAACCGCAAGGTCGCCGGCCCGGCGTTTTGGATGGCGAACACCGCCACCAGGATGGCCAG
>CAZNWB010000026.1:16362-17981 GCA_964576535.1 uncultured bacterium
GTTTAAGGTAGGCGGGCCGTTCGAGGCCTGGAGGGACAGGATGGCTTCCCGCAAGGGATGGCTACGGCGCGTGGGCGGGGAAATCGCCCGCCGGCTTCGCGAGCACGACCTGATGATGATGGCGGCCGCCATCGCCTTCTACTGGCTGCTGGCCTTCATCCCGCTCCTGCTTCTGGGGACGTCCGCCATCGGGTATCTGCTGGGATCCTCCGACCGGGCTGTGGACGAGGTGATGGCGGCAGCGCGACGGGTGATCCCCCGGGCCACGGGCCGGGATGTGGAACAGTTTTTCCGGGCGTTGATCCAGAGCCGGCATGTGACGGGCATCCTGGGGGTCGGCTTCCTGCTCTGGGTGTCCATGGGCGTCTTCGGGATCATCACCAGCTCCCTCACCGCCCTGACCGCCGGCCGGGAGACCCGGTCGTATCTGCGGCGCAAACTGATTGCCTTCGTCTTGATGTGCACCGTCGGATCCCTGCTGCTGGTCGCCGTGATGGGCGGTTGGGTCCTGGCCGCCTGGCCCGGCATCCAGGAGCTGGCGGGGGTGCGTCTGACGCTGCCGGCGTTCCTGACGGATCCCAATTTCCCCCGCTATTTCACCTCGATTCTGATGGGAATCCTCTTGACGATCATCTACCTCGTGGCGCCGGTGCGGGACATCCGCTGGCCCGCCGCCGTGGCTGGCGCCACCGTGGCGGCCCTCCTCTGGCACCAGGCCAAGGTGTTCTTCAACTGGTATCTCACCCACTACGCCCGCCACAGCCTGTTCTACGGGATCCTGGGCGGGTTCATCGGCCTGGTCCTGTGGATCTTCTACACGGCCATCATGCTGCTCTTCGGGGGTCTCCTGGCCGACGTCCTGGACCGCGGCGGCCGGCCCCCGAAGAACCAGACCTGAATCCCGCCCTGGCCCAACCGCGCCGAAGCTTGACTTCACGGAGGCTGCGTGCTACGAAAGCCGCATTGCCGCTGCGGTTCTGCACTTACAGTAAGCGCCTCAGATGCGCATTGCAGCCGACAAAAGGACTAAGGTGTGCTCGTCAGGGATCGTCACGGAAATAGCATCCGTTTGACCGAGGAGCGATGGACCCATATCGTTCAATATCACCCTGAGCTTGAGGAGCACCAAGAGGAGGTTCTGGCGACCATTCGGTTTGGCCGGCGGCGACAAGATCCCCTGGACCCGCTGAAGTACAAGTATATTCGCCCCTGTTTGACCTTGCCCTTTGGGATGACGCACATTGTGGTGGTTGTCCGAATGGGCCGGGCACCGTTTGTGCTGACGGCCTACGGAGTGGAGAGATATGTCAGGTCGTAAGGGAACTCTTCAGAAGATCAATTTCAGCTATGACGAGGACGCGGATGTCATGTACTTCTTCATCGGGCGACCGAAACGGGCGAAGACCGTTGAGGTCGGTAACGACTTCGTTCTCCGACTTGAACCCCGGACCGGACGAGTTATTGGGCTTACGGTCCTTGATTTTTCAAAGCATTTCGATCTGAAAAGCCTGAAAGCCAGGATGCCCTCGCGCGGCACGTTTGGCCCCGAAACCCTCTTGCGAAGTCTCGCCTCTGCCTGAGCGACGGGAGTCTTCGGCGGCCCGCTGGCCGAGCGCATG
>CAZNWB010000026.1:18081-39378 GCA_964576535.1 uncultured bacterium
GCGGATCTCCGGTCCCGGCCTCGCCCGTAGCGACAAGTGCCTCGCCTTTCCATTTTTCACGAACGGCCTGCAATCCTGTCATGCCCGTGATGTCGTCGAAGGATGGCCCAATCATACTGGACAAACCGAGGTTGATGTGGCACAAGTCTATGGTTTTCTTTTCTGCCTTCACCGGCATGCGTCGCGTGCTGTCGGAGCGCGAGACCGCCAGGAAGCGCAGAGCGCAGGCCGCCACGGGCCTCGCTGGCTCTGGATGCCGGCCTTGACGGGTGGGCGGATCGACGGGGGCCTGGAGGAACCCGGGGCCTCCGAGGGAGGGCCGAGGAGATGAGGCGTGCGGCTCGCGTGGCGCTCACCGTGCTGACGACCCCGGTCCGGGGCCTTCGAAGAGAGGAGCGGAATGACACGGGAGTGGGTGTGGGGGGTCCTGGCAATCGGTTTCGCGACGGTCGTTGCCGCATGCGTCCAGGGCATGAACCAGCCACCGATGCCCCAGCGGGCTCGGTACGTCTGTGAGAACGGCAAGGCATTCGCCGTCGAGTTCCTCGCGGATCCCCCGTCGGCACGGGTAGTGTTTGACGAGAGGCAGGTCACACTGCCGCCGGCCCTGGCGGCGACGGACGCCAAGTACACCGACGGGCAGACGACTCTCTATGTCGAGGGGGATCGCGCCCTCCTCGAAACGGCGGGGCAGGTCTTCGGACGCGGCTGTGTCCAAATGTGATGCGGTGAGCCGGATTCCAGCAGCGGGGTGGACTCGGCCTGGCTGGGGGCTGGTCGGGCTCCTGGCTCTGTCCCTGGCCGTCAGCGCGTGCGCCACGCCGGTGAGCGTCACGCGGGTGGACCCCCGCACCGTCCACCAGGAGCTGACGCGGAACGTTCTGTCCGCGGGGGAACCCAGCGGGTTTTCCGAGATCGTGCTCAACCGGGCGGACCTCTTCGGCCGGTTCGACAAGGACCCCGAGGGGACCCTGCGGATCCTCCACGACGAGGTGGCGGCCGGCCGCCGCGGCGAGGATCAGCTCTTCGCGCTCGCCGAGCTGTCGTTCCTGCACGCCGAGCGGTCCAAGAAGCGGGCCTACTACCTCGCCGCCGCCCTCTACGCCTACGCCTTCCTCTTCCCGCCGAAGGTCGAGGTCCCGCCCGGACCATTCGACCCCCGGTCCCGGGCCGCCAGCGATCTGTACAACCAGGGCCTCACGGCGGGCCTCGCCTCCCCGGATGGGACGGAGGTCGAGGTGCGCGGCGGGGTCTGGCCACTGCCCTTCGGCGAGCTGGAGGTGAGCTTCGACCCGGCCCGGCTCGCCTGGGCGGACCGCACGCTCACCCACTTCGTGGCCGTGGCCGACCTCGAGGTCCGAGGGTTCCGGAACCGCTACCGCCGTCCCGGGATCGGTGTCCCGCTGGCGGCCTCCATGATCCAAACAGCGTCCGAGGAAGGCATCCAGGTCGCACCGAAGGCCAAGATCCCGGTGACCGCCTTCCTGCGGATCGAGGAGCCGCGGGGGCAGCTCGCCGCCAACCGGGTACAGGCAACCCTGGAACTGTACGTCGCGTACGAGACCGACACGGTTGAGGTCACAGGACGGCCGGTACCCCTGGAGGTCGAGCCGACGGCCGTGCTGGCCTACTCGCTGAGCGGGTCGCAGGTCTGGGAGTGGGAATTCTCGGGCTTCCTCTCCGGGGATCTCTTTCGCCAGATTCCCACCCAGCTCTTCGGCGTCGAGCCGTACCGGCGTGGCCGGTTCCCGGTGGTCTTCGTCCATGGAACCGCCTCCAGCCCAGCCCGCTGGGCGGAAATGCTGAACGAGCTTGGGAACGATCCCCGCATCCGCGAGCGCTTCCAGTTTTGGTTCTTCACCTACGAGACCGGGAACCCGGTCGTCTACTCCGCCATGCGCCTTCGAGAGGCGCTTCAGGCCGCCCTGGCCAAGCTGGACCCCACGGGCCGGGACCCGGCGCTGCGCCGGACGGTGGTGATCGGCCACAGCCAGGGGGGGTTGCTCACCAAGCTGACGGCCGTGGACACCGGGACGAAGGCCTGGGACGCCTTCGTCCGGGTCCCGCCGGAGGAGCTGACGATCTCTCCCGAGACCCGGGACCTGCTTCGCCGCGCGCTATTCGTGAAGCCTTTGCCCTTTGTGCGGCGCCTGATCTTTCTCGCCACCCCCCACCGGGGAAGCTACGTGGCCGGGAACTGGCTCGCGCACCAGCTAGCCCGCCTGGTCCGGCTGCCCGTGCGATTCCTGGAGCTGACCGACGAGCTCATGGCGTCGGGGGAGTTGGGCGTCTTCGTTCTCCAGCCGGGGCAGGTCGGCAGCGTGTATGCCATGACCCCGGGCAGCCCCCTCGTGAGGACCTTGGCCCCCATGCCCGTGGCCCCCGGCGTCGCAACCCACTCCATCATCGCCGTCCAAGGGGATGGTCCTGTGGAGGAGGGCACCGACGGTGTCGTCGCGTATGCCAGCGCGCACATTGACGGGGTGGAGTCCGAACTGGTGGTCCGCTCCGGACATTCCCTCCAGTCAAACCCCCACACCATCGAGGAGGTGCGGCGGATCCTGCTCCTGCACGCCGCAGAGGCCTGCCTTGCGGGGATCGGATGCCCGGGCGCGGCGGGCGGCGCGCGGCCGCGGCAATGACCCCCAATCCCGCGGAATTGCTGATTTGTGATTGTGGGTTTGGGATTGGGTAACTCCTCAAACCAAAATCAAAAATCCAAAATCGAAGACCATCCCCGCACTGGCGGGATTGCATCCTTTTCTATGAATACTTCCACGGGGACAACGGCGCCGGGATCGGCGCCAGCCACCAGACGGGCTGGACCGGGCTGGTCGCCCGCCTCATCCAGGCGGCCGGTCACGTGACCAGCCAGGAGCTTCTCGCGCGCGGGTGCAGGGCCTTCATGTATCGAGGCCAAGGGGAAGAAAACCCCTGACGCATCGGAGCCGTCCTTTCTGCATGCCGAGAAAACCGGCAAACGCCTGCTCTACCTGGGGCGCGCCGCTGGGCGAAATCCTGGACCCCGGCGGCCGGCCCCCGAAATCCCACACCTGAGTACGATGCCTTCCTGAACGGAGCTCCTCCACCTGAGGGCCCAGGCCAGTTGGCAATTTCAGGAGTCCCGACGGGTCCGGGCGGCTCGCAGGGCCCGCCACCCCATGAAGACGAAGCTGCACAGAACCGCACCGATCAGTGCGAGGTGCTCGACCTTGCCCACGAGGCGCTCGAACCGCTGGACATACTCACCGAATCCGTACCCGATGGCGTAGCCGAGCCCGACCGCCAGCGGCACATAGAGGATCGCCCCCAGAATGTTCCCGACGATGAACGAACGAGGTGGGAGGCCGGTGGCCCCTGCGAGAGGCCCGGCCAGGAAACGAAGGCCGGGCAGGAAGCGTGCGGTGAACACCCCCAGGGAGCCGTAACGGGCGACGAAGCGCTGTGCCGCCTCCAGCCGTTCAGGTGTGACCAGGATCCAGTGGCCGTACCGCTCGATCGCTCCCTGCCCGTACTCCCGACCGATCCAATAGCCCAGGTTGTCTCCCGCCACCGCGCCCAGGATGCCGACCGCCAAAACGATTGCCAGGCGGAGGTCCCCCTGCCACACCATGTACCCGGCCACCACGAGGACCGTCTCCTCGGGGATAGGGACTCCCATGTTCCCGAGGATGACAAACACGAAGATGGCGAGATATCCCCAGTGACCGAGCAGGGATCCAGCATCAGGCATGCGGCCGATCCTCCTCTCAGATACAGCGGCGGTCTTCAGGCCGAGGCCGATCCTCGTGCGATCACGCTCAGGTGACCATCCTCCTCTAGGATCACGTACCGCACGTTGCGAAGGGACACCACCCCCTCCCGACGGAGGGCTGCCCGGAGTTCCGACAGGCTCAGCCGCTCCCGGCGAAGGTTCTCCCGGAGAATTTGCCCGTGCTTCACGAGAACGGTGGGGCTGTGCTCCACCACCCGCTCGACCCGCTTGTGCCGGAACGTAAGCCATGCGACCAGGGCGTTCAGCAGGAGGATCACCGCCGCCCCCAGCAGCCCACCGCCCAGCGAGTTGTCGTTCCCGATCAGGGCGTTCTGGACCACGTTGCTGATGATGAGCAGCACGACAATGTCAAACGCCGTCATCTGGCCGAGCTGGCGCTTCCCTGCGAGGCGAAAGGCGATGAGCAGGAACAAGTACACGACCGCTGATCGGATCACCTTCTCGAGGACGGGGATGTCAGGGATCAGCAGATTCACGGCAACCTCCTTGCGCTTCACGAGCGGATGGATGTCGAGTCCGCGACACGTGGTCGCAGTGTATCAAGGCGTTGCCCCGAGGGCAAGGCAGGGGATGTGGGCCCAATTCGTTTCGGGCGAGTCACGATTGACACCCACACTATCCTGGAATACAGTTGCGCGCCGAAGAGGAAAATCATCGAACTCCTCTGGGGAGGAGCGGACTTTGGCCATGCCCGGATGCAGACGGAGTCAGGGAGGCGCTGTGCGGGTCCTGGGGATTTTGGTCCTCAGCGGCATACTCGCCGGCATAGGCTGCGCGGGACAGGGCCTGGCCGCCGGGCAGCCGAAGCAGGAACGCTGCGCCGAATCCATCGTCGACATCTACGACCGGGTCTCACCAGCGGTGGTGTACGTCACCGCGACGTCCATCAACCCGTTCCAGCTTTCCAATCGGGTGGAGCGGGTGGTGGGATCGGGATTCATCTTCGATTCCTCGGGATTGATCCTGACCAACTCCCACGTGGTTTTCGCCCGTCAGCTTCTCACGGTCACCCTGGATGACGGCACCGTGCTGGCGGCGCAGCTTGTGGGGGCGGACCCGATCTTCGACGTGGCCGTGTTGCGGATTCCCCCGCCCGGAGATGGCAGGCTTCCCGTCGCGCCTCCGGGGGACTCCGACAGTCTGCGCGTCGGGGAAGAGGTCCTGGCCATCGGCAATCCCTTGGGTCTCAACCAGACCCTGACCCGGGGCATCGTCTCTGCAATCAACCGGATCCTGCCAGAGACTCCGTTCTCACTGCTTGAGCCCATGATCCAGACGGACGCCCCGATCAACCCCGGCAACTCGGGAGGTCCGCTCGTCAACCGGTGCGGCGAGGTCATCGGTATCAATACCGCCTTCATGCCCGAGGCCCAGAACATTGGATTTGCCATCCCCATCAACCTGGTCAAGGCCGTGGTCCCATCCCTGGTCACCCAGGGCCGGGTCATCCGCCCGTGGGTCGGCTTCCACGGCCAGTTGGTCGCCGAGCCGTTGCGCAGCCTGCTCCGGATTCCGCTCGTTGATGGCCTCCTGGTCGAGGTGATCGAGCCGGGGAGCCCGGCCGAACACGCGGGGCTTCGCGGGGGGCAGCTTGAGATCGTGATCGCCGGGCACGCCTTCCTCGTCGGTGGCGACATCGTCACCAGGCTGAACGGCCAAGCTGTGGATTCGCCCGAAAAGTTGTTCCAGCTCATGCGAGGGCTCAAGGTCGGGGAGACGATCAAGCTGACGGTGTTCCGAGACGGGGAGTACCGCGAGGTGGAATACCCCCTTCCAGAACGACCCACCCTGCCGGGAGACCTCCGCGGCCAGGGCTCGGTTGCCCCCGCCGCCGCCGGTGTGCCCTCCCTTCGGGAGCCCTCGCCCTTCCATCTCCGCTAGGCCCAAGGGCTGGTCTAATACTTCCACCAGGGTCGCCTTCTATTCTAGGCTGGCCGACGTGCTGGACCTCGGTGGCCGCCCCTTGAAGAACCGCTCCTGAACCCGCGCCTTCGTCACCGCCCCGCATTGGGGTCAGGCCTTTAGAACTTTATTGTTGCTCAAGAATAAAGGAATAAAGGCCTGACCCCGGGGTCGCTGATTCCTGGGGAAGGGCCGAGGTGCCTCCACCGGTTGCCGCAGAGGCCGCTGCGTGGTAGCCTCTGCCTGTCGTGGAAGTCATCAGCACCCACATCAACGCGGACTTCGACGCCCTGGCCTCCATGGTGGCGGCGTCAAAGCTCTACCCCAAGGCCCGCCTGCTCTTCCCGGGCTCGCAGGAGCGGAACGTGCGCGAGTTCGTCCGGGAGACGCGCTTTCCCCTGCAGGCAGAACGCCTCAGGGGATTCCCCCTGGATCGGGTGACCCGCCTCATCCTCGTGGATGTGAAACGCACCTCCCGGATCGGGCCGCTCAAGGACGTCGTGGGCCGGGCGGGGGTGGAGGTCCACATCTACGACCACCACCCGGCCCACCCCCAGGACATCACTGGGAGTCTCGCGGTCCTGCGCGACGTGGGCGCGAGCACCACCATCCTCCTGGACCTGTTGCGGGAGCAGGAGCTGGTGGTCACGCCCCAGGAGGCCACGCTTTTCGCCCTGGGCATCTACGAGGAGACGGGATTCCTCACGTTCACCAGCACGACGGAAGCCGACCTTCACGCGGTGGCCTATTGTCTCAGCCGGGGCGCCAACCTGGGGATGATCGCCGAGTTCATCCGGCGGGACCTGACGGCCGAGCAGGTGGGGTTGCTCAACGACCTCATCCGGTCGGCCGAGACGTACACGATCAACGGCGTCCGGGTGGTGGTCAGCACCGCGTCCCTGGACCGGTACGTCGGGGACCTGGCGATGCTGACCCACAAGCTCCGGGACATGGAGAACATCAACGTCCTGTTCACCCTAGTCCGGATGGACAACCGGGTCCACATCGTGGCGCGGAGCCGCTTGGAGGCCGTGGACGTGGGCCAGATCACGGACGCCTTCGGCGGCGGAGGGCATACCACGGCGGCCTCGGCCACGGTCAAGGACCTCACCCTCATCCAGGTGAAGGAGCGGCTGCTCAAGCTCTTGAAGGAGCGCATCCGGCCGCTCAAGCAGGCCCGGGACATCATGACGGCCCCGGTGAAGGCCATCCCGGAAGGCTTCACGCTTCGCGGCGCAGCCGAGATCATGAACCGGTTCAACCTGGCCTATCTGCCCGTCGTGCGGCGCGGCGAGATGGTCGGCCTGATCACGCGCGAGGTGGTGGACAAGGGCATCTACCACGGCCTGGGTGAGGCGGCGGTTCGGGAGTACATGTCCGCCGAGTTCCCGCGCGTGGCGGCCGATACCCCCCTCTCCCAGGTCCAGCGGGTCATGGTGGAGCGGAACCTGGGCTTCCTCCCCGTGCTGGAGGGCAGGCGGCTGCGCGGCGCGGTGACGCGGGCCGACCTGCTGCGACACGCCTACGAAGACCTGCTGAAGCGCCCGACCTTCTTTCCAGGGGAAGAGCGGGAGCCGGGGGAGGCCGCGGTCCGCAACGTGAGGTCCCTGCTGGCCAATCGCCTGCCGCCGCGGATCCAGGATCTCCTGCGGCTGGCCGGAGCGGTGGGGGACGAGGTCGGGGCCAAGGTGTACGCCGTGGGCGGGTTCGTCCGGGATCTCCTGCTGCGGCACGAGAACCTGGACGTGGACCTGGTCGTGGAAGGGGACGGGATCGCCTATGCCGAGGCGCTGGCCCGCCGAGTGGCGGGCAAGGTCACCAGCCACCGGAAGTTCGGGACGGCGGTCCTCACGCTGCCCGACGGCTTCAAGCTGGACGTGGCCACGGCCCGGACGGAGTTCTACGAGTACCCGGCCGCGCTCCCCACCGTGGAGCATAGCTCCATCCGGATGGACCTGTACCGCCGGGACTTCACCATCAACACGCTGGCCGTGTGCGTGAACCCCGAGCGGTACGGCGATCTCCTGGATTTCTTCGGAGGACAGCAGGACCTTCGGGACAAGACGCTCCGGATCATCCACAATCTGAGCTTCGTCGAGGATCCCACCCGGATCCTGCGCGCGGCGCGCTTCGAGGTCCGCCTGGGATTCCGGCTCAGCCGGCATGCCGAGCAGCTCACCGCCAACGCCGTCCAGATGGGCCTCCTGGAAAAGCTGGCGGGGGTGAGGCTCAGCACCGAGCTGCAACTGATTCTGCAGGAGGCCCGGCCGTTCCCGATCCTCCAGCGGCTCCAGCAGCTTGGCGTGCTCGCCGCCATCCATCCGCGGCTCAGCGTGGATGCGACCACGGAACAACGCTTCACGCGCGCGGGGGAGGTGCTCACCTGGTACGGCCTGCTGTACCAGGAAACACCGCCCGCGTCGTGGCTGGTGTACCTCCTGACGCTCCTGGCGGGACTGAAGACGACGGAGGCCCGTGCCATCCTGCGGCGGATCAACCCTCCGGCGCGGATTGCCACCACGGTCAGTCGCGGGCTCGCCCGGCTCCGCGCCTTGACGCGGGACTTCCTGCACGCCCGCGAGCTTCCGCCCAGCCGGGTGTACCGGTGGCTCACCGAGGCCTCGCTCGAGATGGTGCTGGCCCTCATGGCCCGAATGGAGCGGCCGGAGCTGCGCAAGGCCATCGGCGACTTCCTCAGCACGACACGCCGCGTGCGGCCGATCCTGCGGGGCGACGACCTCCGGGCGCTGGGGATCCGGCCGGGGCCCATCTACCGGGACATCCTGAACTCGCTCTTGTATGCGCGGATGGACGGCCACGTGCAAAGCCGGGATGACGAGCTGCGCTTTGTGCGCCGGCGGTTCGCCCGCGCCTTTTCCCCGGGCGCTCCGGAGTCGGGATCCCCGACCCCGGCACGAAGCAAGGGGTAACCTTCGGCTGAACATTCCTTCCCTGGGTTCGTTGCCTCCTCTTCCTCGCCCCGCCGCCGTTCCCGATGCCCCGGTCACGGCTCCTGAGATCTCTCTTGCGCTTCCCAGACGGGTCATCCAGGCTCCGAATCCAGGAGGGCCGCGTCATGCAAGAGTATTGGCCAAAGCGGCGATTCACGCGCTACCCAATCGTGCTCCCGCTCCTGCACAGATCGAAGGCTCCCGCAGCCTCCACCGCTGGGGTGGGTTGGACCTCTGACCTCAGTGGAGGGGGGGCAGGGGTCCGACTGGCCCAGCAATTCCGGCCCCAGGACTCCCTCCACGTTCGCCTCCAGACGGATTGCGGGCCCATCGAGGGCGAGGCGCAGGTGGTCTGGGCCGGGGAGCCTGATCTGGAAGGAGGCGGGATCCTGCACGGCGTCGCCTTCACGCATCTCCCCCCGCATCACCTGCAACCGCTCCGAAACCTTCTCGTCTCTCAGAAGCCGTGGTGGCACCCCCGGGACCGCCTGCCCGTTGATCTCCCCGTGGCGTGTGGGCTGCAACGGCGGCCGGGACCAGGGCTCCAGGGCCGGACAGGCAACATCAGCCGTGGAGGGCTGTTGTTGCTCCTTCCCCAGGTCCTGCCACCGGGCACGGCGCTGGAGGTCACCCTGCACACTCCCACCGGACCGCTCACGGCGGCCGGGACCGTCATCTGGGGGGAGCCGCGCGGGAGGCACCCCCAAGGAAACCCGATCCGGCACGGCGTGCGGTTCACCTCCCTTCCCTGGTCCACCTCGCTGGCCCTCGCTCGCTTCCTGGCGGACCGCCGCTAGGACTCCTCAGCGGTTCCCCTGGGGCTATGCGGAACGTCCTACCCAGCTCGCCTTGCGGGTTCCCTTTGGCTGCGTCCGACCGCGATCCCCCCGATTGACAAACTGGAGGGGATCGGGTAGGGTTCGCTAATTCCTGCGCGTCAAGAAGGGGCCCCATGGTCAATCTCTTCGCGGGGATTCAGTACTTCGCGGTCGTTATTCCTGTTTTCCTGCTTGCCCTCACGATTCACGAGTTCGCACATGCCTGGCTGGCTAACCGGCTGGGCGATCCCACGGCGCGACTCCAGGGTCGGCTGACGCTCAATCCGTTGGCCCACCTGGATCCCATCGGGATGCTGGCCATCGTCCTGATCCGGTTCGGCTGGGCCAAGCCGGTGCCTGTGGACGCCCGATACCTGAAGAACCCCAGGCGGGACATGGTCCTGATCGCGGCCGCCGGCCCGGCGAGTAATCTCCTTTTGGCCGCGGCCAGCGCCTTCTGCTATCGGATGATTCCGTGGGAGGCCGCCGGCGTGGAATGGGCGTGGCTCGTTTACCCGGTGCGAGGTATGTTCGCGGAGGCGATTTGGATCAACGTGGTGTTGGCTGTGTTTAACCTCCTGCCTGTTCCACCACTGGATGGAAGCCGGATCGTTTCCGGGCTCTTACCACTGCGTCAAGCCATCTCCTACAGTCGCCTTGAACCCTACGGGTTCATCATCATTTTCCTCTTGTTCTTTAGTGGGCTCTTTCGCCCACTGTATGACATCATGCACGTGGTGTCTCAGGCCTTGGTCCTGATATGGGGCTAAGTCCGGTCCAGGATCAAAAACCCAGAAGCTCCATTTCACCGGAAAAAGGATGAGCCGAAAACGGGTACTGAGCGGGATGCGCCCGACGGGGCGGTTGCACCTGGGGCACCTGTTCGGGGCCCTGGACAACTGGCGGAATCTCCAGGAGGAGTACGACTGCTTCTTCTTCATCGCCGACTGGCACGCCCTGACCACGGACTATGCCGACCCGTCGCAGATCAAGGCGTACACCATCGAGGTGGTGCTGGATTGGCTGGCGGTCGGCCTGGACCCCCGCAAGGCCACCTTCTTCGTACAGTCCCGCCTGCCGGAGCACGCGGAGCTGCACCTGCTGTTCTCGATGTTCACGCCCCTGGCCTGGCTGGAGCGGGTGCCGACCTACAAGGAGCAGCGGGAGCAGATCACCGACAAGGATCTGGGGACTTACGGGTTCCTGGGATACCCGCTGCTCCAGGCGGCCGACATCCTGATATATAAGGCGCACTACGTGCCGGTGGGGGTGGACCAGGTGCCCCACATCGAGCTGACTCGGGAGGTGGCCCGGCGGTTCAACTTCCTCTACAAGCAGGTCCTGGTCGAGCCCGAGGCGCTCCTGACGGAGTTTCCAAAGATCCCGGGGACCGACGGGCGCAAGATGAGCAAGAGTTACGACAACGCCATCTTCCTCTCGGATGCACCCGCAGAGATCACGGCCAAGATCAAGCCCATGATCACCGACCCGGCGCGCAAGCGGCGGACCGATCCCGGGAACCCAGAGGTGTGCCCGGTCTATGACCTCCACAAGGTCTTCACGCCTCAGGAGGAGCGGGAGTCCTATGTCGTCCCGGGATGCACCACGGCGGGCATCGGCTGCCTCGACTGCAAGGAGGTGCTGCTGAAGCACATGCTGCCGGTGCTCACGCCGATCTCGGGGCGCCGGGCAGAGCTGGCCCGCGACCCGGACACGGTCCTGGACATCCTGGAGGACGGGACGGCCCGGGCGAGGAAGGTGGCGAGCGAGACCCTGGGTGAGGCCAAGGCGGCGATGCAGATCTGACGCCGCCTTCGGCGTTTTCAGAGGGGGAGTGCCGCAGAGCGGCATCCGGAATGAGGGAGTGACATGGAAAAGCAGAATGGACCCCTGGAAGAGGCCCTCACCTTTGACGACGTGTCCCTGCTCCCGTGGCGGTCCGAGGTCCTTCCCAAGGACGTGGACGTCTCGACGCGCCTGACCCGCAACATCCCCGTCAACATCCCAATCGTCAGCGCCGCCATGGACACGGTGACGGAAGCCCGCCTGGCCATCGCCCTGGCGAGGGAGGGCGGCATCGGGATCATCCACCGGAGCTTTGAGCCCGACCAGCAGGTGGCGGAGGTGGACAAGGTCAAGAAATCGGAGTACGGGATGGTGGTGGATCCCATCACCATGGCGCCCGAGCAGCGCCTGTACGAGGCGCTGCAGGTGATGGAGCGGTATCGCATCTCCGGGGTGCCGGTGACCAAGAACGGGAAGCTGGTGGGGATCCTGACCAACCGGGACCTGCGGTTCGAGACCAAGTTGGATCTCAAGATCGCCGACGTGATGACGAAAGAGAACCTGATCACGGCGCCGGTGGGCACCGGCCTGGAGGAGGCCAAGGAGATCCTGCACCGGCACCGGATCGAGAAGCTGCCGGTCGTGGACGAGGAGTTCAACCTCAAAGGGCTGATCACCATCAAGGACATCGAGAAGCGGATCAAGTACCCGAAGGCCTGCAAGGATGTCCTGGGCCGCCTGCGGGTGGGGGCGGCGGTGGGGGTGGGCCCGGAGGCGCTGGAGCGGGTCCCCCTGCTCCTCAAGGCGGGGGTGGATGTGCTGGTGGTGGACACGGCGCACGGGCACTCTTCGGGCGTGATGGATACGCTGAAGACTATCAAGCGGCGCTACCCAGAGATTGACGTGGTGGCTGGGAACATCGCCACCGGCGAGGCGGCCGAGGACCTCATCAAGGCCGGGGCCGACGCCATCAAGGTCGGCATCGGGCCGGGCTCCATCTGCACGACTCGCATCGTCGCCGGCGCCGGCGTCCCGCAGATCACCGCGGTCATGCAGTGCGCGGCGGTGGCGGACCGGCACAACGTCCCGGTCATCTCCGACGGCGGCATCAAGTACTCCGGGGACATCACCAAGGCCATCGCGGCCGGGGCGCACTCGGTGATGCTGGGGGGACTCTTCGCCGGGACCGACGAGAGCCCGGGCGAGACGGTGCTGTATCAGGGGCGGACGTACAAGGTCTACCGGGGGATGGGCTCCCTGGGCGCGATGGAGTCTCGCGGCGCCCGCGAGCGGTACATGCAGGATCCCGAGGCGGAGATAGAGAAGCTGGTCCCGGAGGGAATCGAGGGCCGCGTGCCGTCTAAAGGCCCCCTGTCTGCGCTGACGTTCCAGTTGGTGGGTGGGCTTCGATCCGGGATGGGCTACTGCGGCTGCGCCAACATCAAGGAGCTGCGGACCAAGGCCAAGTTCATCCGGATCACCAACGCCGGGCTGCGCGAAAGCCACGTCCACGACGTCATCATCACCAAAGAAGCACCGAACTATCAGTTGGAGCACTAAGAGCCGATCGCTGGTCCGGCCAATGAAAAATCTAAAACTGACAACCGACAATGCAAAACCGGTGTGGTCTGCCCATTGTCAGTTGTCGGTTGTCGGTTTTCAATTTCCAATTGGATTGTAGTTAGACATGGACAGGGTTCTCATCCTTGACTTCGGTGGCCAGTACACGCAGCTCATCGCGCGGCGGGTGCGGGAGCTGCGGGTGTACTCGGAGATCCATCCGTTCCACATGCCCCTGGCCGAGATTCAGGCCTTCCGTCCCACGGCCCTGATCCTTTCAGGGAGTCCGGCCAGCATCTACCAGCCGAACGCGCCGAAGCCCGAGAGGGCGATCCTGAATCTGGGCGTGCCAATTCTGGGCATCTGTTACGGGCTATGCGTCCTGGCGGATTTCTCCGGCGGCGAGGTGTCGCGGGCGGCCCAGCGGGAGTTTGGGCCGGCCGACCTCCTCGTGGATCGGGCGGAGGACCTGTTCCGCGGCCTGGGGGGAGACCTCAAGGTCTGGATGAGCCACGGGGACAAGGTGGACAAGCTCCCGGGCACGTTCCAGGTGCTGGCCCATACCCACAACTCCCCGTATGCCGCCTTCCGGCACAAAGAGCGCCCGTTCTACGGCGTCCAGTTCCACCCCGAGGTCGTCCACACCCCGCAGGGCAAGGAGATCCTAGCGAACTTCCTGTTCAGGATCGCCGGGTGCGAGCCCACGTGGGATATGAAGTCCTTCGTGGCGGTGAGCGTGGAGCGCATCCGGGAGCAGGTCGGGGAGGGGAAGGTGATCTGCGCCCTGAGCGGCGGGGTGGATTCGTCAGTCGCGGCGCTCCTGGTCCACCGGGCCATCGGAGATCGCCTGACCTGCGTGTTCGTGGACAACGGCCTCCTTCGGATGAACGAGGCGGCCCAGGTGGTGGACACCTTTGGCTCCCACCTTGGTCTGAATCTGGTCTTCGTGGATGCCAGCCAGCGCTTTTTGGCGAAGCTGGCCGGAGTAACGGACCCGGAGCAGAAGCGGAAGATCATCGGGGCCGAGTTCATCGCGGTGTTCGAGGAGGAGGCGAGGAGGCTGGGCAAGATTGACTTCCTGGCCCAGGGGACGCTCTACCCCGACGTGATCGAGAGCGTCTCGGTCAAGGGACCGTCGGTCACGATCAAGACGCACCACAACGTCGGCGGCCTGCCAGAAAAGATGGGCTTCCGTCTGGTGGAGCCTTTGCGGGAGCTGTTCAAGGACGAGGTGCGGGAGGTGGGTCGGGAGCTGGGGCTGCCGGACACCATCCTCTGGCGCCAGCCGTTCCCGGGGCCGGGCCTGGCCGTCCGCATCCTTGGCGAGGTGACACGGGAGCGATTGGACCTCCTCCGCAAAGCCGATGTGATTGTCGAGGAGGAGATCCGGAAAGCCGGGCTGTATCAGGAGATCTGGCAGGCCTTCGCCGTCCTGCTGCCCATCCGGACCGTGGGGGTCATGGGGGACGAGCGGACCTACGAGCATGTGATCGCCCTCCGGGCAGTTCACAGTCAGGACGGGATGACGGCCGACTGGGTGCGCCTGCCGTACGAGGTCCTGGCCAGGCTGAGCAGCCGGATCGCCAACGAGGTCAAGGGCGTCAACCGCGTCGTCTACGACGTGAGCAGCAAACCGCCGAGCACCATAGAGTGGGAATAAGCGGACCGCGGGTCCGCAATGGAAAACCGACAACGGACAACCGGGCAATGAAAACAGAGGCGCTGGATCTGGCGGATTTCATCCTAGAGCACGACCTCCAGGCGGAGATTGTGTCGCCGGGCGCGCACATGGCCACGGTGGACACCGCGGCTGCGGCCATGAACGTGGCGCCGGAGCAGATCTTCAAATCCATTGTGTTTCAGGCCAAGAATGGCGAGTGCGTGATGGTGATCGCCTGTGGAAATGGGCGGGTGGACCTCACGCGAGTTCAGGCGATCACGGGGCTACTGGGGTTGAAGCTGGCAAAACCGGACGTGGTCTACGCAAAAACGGGCTATCCTGCGGGGGGCACGCCGCCGGTGGGGCACCGGGAGAAGTTTAGCGTGATCGTGGACACCCGGGTCGCTGCTCAGGAGTGGGGCTATGCCGGCGGCGGCCGGCCGGAGTCTTTGGTAAAGATCGAGTCATCCGACATCATTCGCCTGAACGGCGCGACCGTCCATGACGTGCTCTCCAATGCCGTCTAGAACCCCCTCACCCTCACCCTCTCCCCCCAATGGGGGAGAGGGGATCAAAGATTGTTGGCCCTCTCCTCCAGGCAGGGGGTGCCCCGGGGGGGAGGAGTGAGAAATTGTGGAAACGAAACCTACGCCTCGGGCTCTCAGGTTTTGGGAATTCTTGACATGTGCGAGCTACTCCGCCCTTGGCGCTCTTGGCGCCTTGGCGGTTAAGGAATTTCGGATCTGGGTATGCTGAAGGCTGACCGCTGAGGACTGAGGGCTAGACAAATGCCGCGCGCGGATTTCGTGCACCTGCACCTGCACACGCAGTACTCCCTTCTGGACGGGGCGTGCCAGCTCGACAAGCTGATGGCCAAGGCCAAGGAGTTCCGCATGCCGGCCCTGGCCATGACGGACCACGGCAACCTCTTTGGGGCCGTGGACTTTTACGCCTTGGCCAACAGGGAAGGGATCAAGCCCATCATTGGCTGCGAGGTGTACATCGCGCCGGGCAGCCGGTTCGAGCGGACGCCCCAGGACGGCCAGTACGAAGGGGCGAACCACCTGACGCTCCTCGTCCGGGACATGGCCGGCTACAAGAACCTGATCAAGCTGGTCACGGCCGGCTACATCGAGGGGTTCTACTACAAGCCCCGCATTGACCGGGAGCTGTTCGCCCAGCATGCCAAGGGTCTCCTGGCACTCTCCGGATGCCTCAACAGCGAGTTCTGCCACGCCCTGTTGGCCAAGGACGAGGCGAAGGCCTCGGAGACCGCCCGCTGGTACATGGATGTGCTGGGACGCGAAAACTTGTACCTGGAGATTCAGGATCACGGTCTGGCGGATCAGCGGACGGTCAACCAGGGGGTCGTGCGCATCGCCAAGCAGCTCGGCCTGCCCATGGTGGCCACCAACGACGTGCACTACCTGAACGCCGGCGACGCGAAACCGCACGAGGTCCTGCTCTGCATCCAGACCGGCAAGACCATGAAGGATCCCGACCACTGGCGCTTCAGCTCGAACCAGTTCTACTTCAAGTCCCCGGCCGAGATGCACACCCTCTTCGCCGAGCTGCCCGAGGCGTTGAAGAACACCATCGCCGTGGCGGAACGGTGCAACTTGGAGCTCAAGTTCGGCCAGATCCTGCTGCCCAAGTACACCGTCCCGGAGGGGCACACCCTGGACTCGTACCTGCGCACGCTGGCGGAGGCGGGGCTGCGCCAGCGGTTCCAGAATCCGGGGCCCGAGGTGGTCGAGCGCCTGAACCTGGAGCTGACCGTCATCGAGAAGATGGGCTTCGCCGGGTACTTCCTGGTGGTGTGGGATTTCATCAGCTTCGCCAAGTCCCGGGGCATCCCCGTGGGGCCCGGCCGCGGATCGGCCGCGGGATCGCTCGTCGCGTACAGCCTGGGCATCACCAACATCGATCCGCTGCGCTACGGCCTGCTGTTCGAGCGGTTCCTCAACCCCGAGCGGATCAGCATGCCGGACATGGACATCGACTTCTGCTACGAGCGCCGGGGTGAGGTGATCGAGTACGTGACCAGGAAGTACGGGGAGGAGAACGTCTCCCAGATCATCACCTTCGGGACGCTGGGCGCCAAGGCGGTCATCCGGGACGTGGCCCGGGCCATGGGCATGACCTACGCCGATGGGGACAAGATCGCCAAGATGGTCCCCAACACCTTGAACATCACCCTGGAGGACGCCCTGCGCGACTCGGCGCCGCTGCGCGAGGCGGCGGAGAAGCGGCCCGAGGTGACGGAGCTGATGGAGACGGCCAAGGTGCTGGAGGGGCTGACCCGCCATGCCTCGACCCACGCCGCGGGGGTGGTCATCAGTAACGAGCCGTTGATCGAGCACCTGCCGCTGTACAAGGGGGCCAAGGGGGAAATCACGACCCAGTACGCCATGGGGGCCATCGAGCGGATCGGCCTGCTCAAGATGGACTTCCTGGGTCTCCGGACCCTGACGGTCATCGCCAACACGGTGAAGCTCATCCAGGAGAGCCGGGGCATCCGCCTGGACATGGACCAGATCCCCCTGGACGACGCCACCACCTATCACCTCCTGGGCGAGGCCAAGACCTTCGGCGTGTTCCAGTTGGAGTCCACGGGGATGCGGGACCTGCTCCGCCAGCTCCACCCCAACCGCATCGAGGACATCATCGCCCTGGTGGCCCTGTACCGGCCCGGCCCGATGCAACTGATCCCGGACTTCATCGAGCGGAAGCACGGCCGGACCAAGGTGGTGTACGACCACCCCCTCATGGAGGAGATCCTCAAGGACACCTACGGGATCATGGTCTACCAGGAGCAGGTGATGCGGATCGCCTCCGACCTGGCCGGGTTCAGCATGGGCGAGGCGGACATCCTGCGCCGGGCCATGGGAAAGAAGAACCCGGAACTCATGGCCGAGCAGCGGAAGAAGTTCCTGGATGGGGCCGCCGGCCACGGGGTCCCCGAGCGGAAGGCGGAGCGCATCTTCGGTTTCATGGAGCAGTTTGCGGGCTACGGCTTCAACAAGTCCCACTCGGCGGCGTACGCCCTCATTGCCTACCAGACCGCGTATCTCAAGGCGAACTACTCGGTGGAGTTCATGGCCGCCCTCCTCACCTCCGAGATGGCCGACACGGACAAGATCGTGAAGTACATCGAGGAGTGCCGGGCCATGGGCATCGAGGTCCTGCCGCCGGACGTGCAGGAGTCCAGCAATAACTTCACCGTGGTGGGGGACAAGATCTGCTTCGGCCTGGTGGCGGTGAAGAACGTGGGTGAGGCCGCCATCCAGTCCATCCTGGCGGCCCGGCGGCAGCAGGGGCGGCTCCGAGACCTCTTCGACTTCTGCGAGCGGGTGGACCTGCGCCTGGTGAACAAGCGGGTGATCGAGAGCCTGATCAAGTGCGGCGCCTTCGACTCGCTGGGCGCGCGGCGGGCCCAGCTCATGGCTGTCGTGGACAAGGCCATGGAGGCCGCTTCGGCGGCCCAGCGGGACCGGGCCCACGGCCAGGTGTCGCTTCTGGACGTGCTGTCCTCGGGTGGAGGCGCGCCACGGCAGGGCGGGGCGCTGCCCGATCTGCCGGAATGGGACCGGTCCAAGCTCCTGGCGGGCGAGAAGGAGACGCTGGGCTTCTACGTCACGGGACACCCCCTGGCGGAGCACCGGGGGCTCATCGCCAGGTACACCACGGCGACGACGGAAGGTCTCGCCTCGCTGCCGGACAAGTCCACGGTGAAGCTGGGGGTCATGGTCGCCGCCGTCAAGGAGATCAGCACCAAGAACGGCGACCGGATGGCCTTCGTCACGCTGGAGGATCTGGCCGGGACAGTGGAGGCGGTGGTCTTCCCGGACCTGTACCGATCCAGCATGCTGCACCTGGCGAAGGATTCCGCGGTCCTGGTGAAGGGCCAGGTGGACATCGGCGAGGAGACCGTCAAGCTCCTGCTGAGCGAAGTGCAACCCCTGACCCTGCCGGGCGAGGACGGCCTCCCGCTGGTCGAGGTTACGCTGGCGGGCGATGCCGCCAGTTCAGAGGGACTGCGGCGGCTGAAGGCGCTGCTGCAAGCGCATCCGGGGGGATCGCCTCTGCGTCTGCACATCGCGCTGCCCGAGGGTGGCCAAGTCACCATTGCTCCGCCGCTGTCGCTTTCTGTGGCGGCGGACGACGAGCTGCGCCGGGCGTTGGAGGCGGAGTTCGGCGCGGACTGTCTGCGCATGGGATGAAAAGCCGATAGGGACAGCGACAGCCCCTCGATTCCGCCCAGGCGGGACTCGGGGCCCCGAGCAGGGCCGAGGGGGGACAGCGAGGGAGAAGCCGCTGTCGGACATCGCTGTCGAGGGGTTTGGAGTCCGAGATGGCAACCTACACCCTCGAGTTCGAAAAGCCGATCCTGGAGCTGGAGACCAAGATCCAGGAGTTAAAGCAGTTTGCCGAGGTGGAGAAGATGGACTTCTCCGGCGAGATCGTGCGCCTGGAGCGGAAGGTCGCCCGGCTGCAGGAAGAGATCTTCGCCAACCTCACGCCCTGGCAACGAACCCAGATCGCCCGGCACCCCACCCGTCCCTACGCCATGGACTACATCCGGCTGATGCTCACCGACTTCATGGAGCTGCACGGCGACCGCGCGTTCTCCGATGACAAGGCGATCGTCGGGGGGTTGGCGCGGCTGGACGGTATGGCGCTGATCGTCATCGGACACCAGAAGGGACGGGATACCAAGGAAAAGCTGGCGCGCAACTTTGCCATGGCCAACCCCGAGGGCTACCGCAAGGCCTTGCGCCTGATGAAGCTGGCGGAGAAGTTTGGCAAGCCCGTTCTCACCCTGGTGGACACGCCCGGGGCGTATCCCGGGATCGGCGCCGAGGAACGCGGCCAGGCCGAGGCCATTGCGCGGAATCTCCTAGAGATGTCGGAACTCCGGGTCCCCATCGTGGTGGCGATCACGGGGGAAGGGGGGTCGGGAGGCGCCCTGGGCATCGCCGTGGGGGACGTGGTCTACATGCTGGAGTACGCCATCTACTCCGTGATCTCACCCGAGGGCTGCGCCTCTATCCTGTGGCGGGACCCGGCCAAGGCCCCCGAGGCGGCGGCGGCCATGGGGATCACGGCCCAGACGCTGAAGCGCCTGAACGTGATCGACGAGATCGTGCCGGAACCCGTGGGCGGGGCGCACCGGAACCAGCAGGAGATGGTGACGACCCTCAAGGGGTTCCTGGTGAAAACCTTCGAGCGCCTGAATCGGATGCCGGTGGAGGAGTTGGTGGAGCAGCGGTACCAGAAGTTCCGGCGCATGGGGGTCTTCGAAGAGGGCTAGATCCAGAGTTTCCATGACCCGATCGTGAAGTATCTCCGCCAGGGGGAAAACGGCCCCCTGTGGCCCGAACGGGAGAGGGCACGGAACCAGCCGGCGCCGATTCTCTCTTGATGATCGATCGGCGTTTTTCGTCCGTGCCGACGGTTAGTGTAAGAGCCGGGGTCAACTAAACAACTGCGATAACTGCGCTACGTCCCCTCCTCCCAGAGCGGTTTCCGCCCGATTTCGCCTTCCAACTGACCCGACAGGAGTTCCAAAACTTGAGATCACAATTTGTGATCTCAAGTTGGGGCGGCCGGCGGTACCCGCCCTATGCCTTTACCGAGCACGGCGTGGCGATGCTCTCCAGCGTCCTGCACAGCCCCCGAGCTATCCAGGTCAACATCGCCATCATGCGAGCCTTTGTGCGCCTGCGCGAGACGCTGGCCCTCCACAAGGAGTTGGCCTCGCGCTTGGCGGACCTGGAGCGGAAGATCGCAAGCCACGATGAGGGCATCCAGACCCTGTTCGAGGCCATTCGTCAATTGATGACCCCACCGGAGAAGGGTGGGCGATCTATCGGTTTTCGTGTCGAAGAGGCGAGGCCGATGTATCGGGTGCGGAGGCGGCGACGATGAACGCCGGGAGGTCTCGGCCCATGTTTCCGCGCTTCGCCCATGTCTGCTGTGCCCTTGTTTCCGTGTCTCCTTGTCTCCGTTTCCCCGATGCTCCGTTTCCCCGATTCCACATTCTGCACTCCGCATTCCGCATTAAGAGAGGCTGCCAGCTGCTTCCTGTTCCTCGGCTCCCGGCTCTCGGCTCTCCAGGGTCATTCCGCATTCCGCAGTATGAAGGAGCCGTTGACGCTTGATGAGATTGTGGCTATACTTCTGGCCAGAATCGAAGGGAGGGCAACTCATGCGATTCGCCAGCGTAGCCGAGGTCAAGAACCATCTCTCCGCCTACCTCGCCAAGGCCAAGAAAGACAAGAAGCCGATCGTCGTGACCCATCATGGCAAACCGTATGCCCTGATCCAACCCATTTCCGAGGGGAGTCTGGAGGCACTGGGGTGGGAGCGACTGGCAGAGCGGCGTCTCCAAGAGGCCTGGGAAGGAGAGGACGATGCCCTCTACGACTACCTATAGACGTGGTCAGGTGGTGGTGGTCAATGTGCCGTATACGGATCGGTCGGGGGTCAAGCCCCGGCCGGCGCTGATACTCAGTACCGAGAGGTTCCATCGGGACCTGCCGGACGTGATCGTCTGTCCGATCAGCAGTCAGCCCCGGTTCTATCGTCGCCCCGGCCCGGGGGACTGTCCGCTGCGGAACTGGCCATCCGTTGGGCTCCGACACCCCAGTACAGTGCGCGTCTCCAAGATCCTTGCCGTGGACAAGCAAATCGTGAAACGAACCCTGGGCTCGCTTTCCGGCCCGGACCTCGCTCGCGTCGAGGCGACCGTTCGGCAAGCTCTGGACCTCACCTGATTCCTTCCGCGCCCCCGTCTCTCCCGTTCCCGACCCTTCGACCCTGCGACTCTTTGACCCTTCGACC
>CAZNWB010000027.1:0-38797 GCA_964576535.1 uncultured bacterium
AGGTGGCGGCGGAGCAGTTCCAGGGCCATCTGGGCGGCGCGGTACTTGACCAGCTCGCGCCCCCCGTGGAAGCGATGCTCCCGCTGCACGTGCCCCCCGTCCCATGCCAGGGCGATGTAGACGAGCCCCACCGGCTTCTCGGGCGTCCCGCCCGTCGGTCCGGCGATGCCCGTGGTGGCCAGGCCAAAGGTCGTCCCGCCCAGTCGCCGAACACCCTCGGCCATGAACCGCGCGACCTCCAGGCTGACCGCGCCGGATTCCTTGATGATCTGCGGCGGCACGGCCAGGATTTCCTCCTTCGCCTCGAAGCTGTAGGCCACCACACCCCGCTCGAAGTAATCCGAACTCCCGGGGATATCGGTGAGGCGGCTGGCGATGAGGCCGCCGGTGCAGGACTCGGCCACCGCCAGCGTGGCGTGGCGTTCCCGCAGGAGCTGACCCACCAGGCCCTCCAACTTTTCGTCGTCCCGACCGAAGACCAGGGACCCCAGGCGCTCGCGGATCTTTCCCTCGAGGTCATCCAGCATTCTCGTGATGGCCGCAGGGTCGTCCCCCTTGCAGGTCAGGCGGATGTGGATCTCCCCGGCGTGGGCCAGGACCCCGATGGTCGGGTTTCGCATCGCACGGAAGTAGTCCCCGATGGCCTGATCCACCTTGGATTCGCTGATCCCGCAGGTCTTCAGGACCCGGGACACGATCCGGCTTCCGATGCCGAAGGCCTCCCGGATCCGGGGAATCACGTGCTCGGTGAGCAGGGGTTTCATCTCGGCGGGGACCCCCGGCAGCAAGGCGATGCACCGGCCGCGGTCCTTCAGGAACAGGCCGGGCGCCGTCCCGTTCGGGTTGGGGAGCACCTCGGCCCCCTCGGGGACCATGGCCTGCTTCCGGTTGTTGTCCGGCATGGGGATCTTCCGGTGGGCGAAGCGCTGCTCGATGTGGGCCAGGACGGCGGGATCCAGGCGGAGCGGGCGTTCCAGGACGGCCGCCACGACCTCGCGGGTCAGGTCATCCTCGGTGGGCCCCAGCCCCCCGGTTGCGATGACCACGTCAGCACGGGAGAGGCCCTGGCGAAATGCCGCCTCGATCCGGGCAGCGTTATCCCCCACCGTCGTCTTGTAGAACAGGTCAATGCCCGCCTCGGCCAGTCGCTGGGCAATCCAACTGGCGTTGGTGTCCACGATCTGGCCGAGAAGCAGCTCGGTGCCGACGGTCAGGATCTCCGCAGCCATCTCTTCTCTCGGCTCGGAGGCTTGGAAGCTTGGGGGCTGAAAGGCTCAAGCCCTCACCGCTTCCCAGCCTTCCAGCGTTCCGGCCTCCCAGCGGCGTTGGCGATGCCAACGCCTAGAGGAACTCGAAGTTGACCTTGAGCAGCCACCACATCACCCGGGCCAGCAGGCCGGCGGCGACGTCATCCGCCACGATGCCGAACCCCCCGGAGAGTTTTTCCAGTCGGGCTATGGGCGCGGGCTTGACCACGTCGAGCAGGCGGAACAGGAGGAAGCAGACGGTCACGTCGTAGAACGTGGGCGGAAGGGCGATCGCGGCGAACCACATCCCCGCGATCTCGTCAATGACGACTTGTGACGGGTCCGGCTGCCGGAGGTCAGCCGCCACCCGTCCGGCCGCCCAGACGGCAACCGCCGTCAGCAGGAGGGTGGCGCCGAGGTACACGGGCCACGGAAGGCCGAGCAGGGGGAAACACAGCACGGCCCCCAGGAGGCTGCCGGCCGTCCCCGGGGCGACGGGAACATGCCCGAGGCCCGCGCCGGTTGCAATCAGGCGCTCCACACGTCGGGCCCCGACGCCCGCCTTGGGGGCGGCGCGTTCCCGGTCAGGCATCACTCTCTCACCACCTCGAGGATGTCGGCGGCGAGGTCGTGCTCGTAGGCTTCCCGGACCCGCGCCCGGACGATCGTGCCCCCGCCTACGGCCGGGCCCTGGAGGTACACGCTGCCGTCCACCTCTGGCGCGTGGGCCGCCGTGCGCCCGGATTGGACGCCGGGGAACTCCGGGGCCGGCCCGTCCACCATCACCTCCTGGACGGTCCCGGTCAGGGCGCGGCCCTTCTCCTCGGCAATCCGGGCCTGGACCGCCATCAGGCGGGCGCGCCGCGACTCCGCCACGCGGCCGGACACCTTGGGACCGAGGCGGTACGCCGCCGTCCCCTCCTCGTCCGAATAGCAGAACACACCCACCCGGTCGAAGCGCATCTCCTGGACGAAGACGAGCAGCCTCGCAAACTGTGCGCGCGTCTCGCCCGGGAAGCCCGTGATGAAGGACGTGCGAATCGTGACGTCCGGGACGGCCGTCCGGATGCGATCCAGCAGGCGTCGGAGGCTCTGCTCGTTGCCCCCGCGCTGCATGGCCTTGAGGATGGCCCCGTCACAGTGCTGGAGTGGCATGTCCAGATACCGGCAGAGCCTCGTCTCCGTTGCCAGGAGGGTGAGCAGCTCCGGCGTGATCCGGGTCGGGTACAGGTAGTGGAGGCGGATCCAGTGGAACGCCGGGATGCCCAGCAGGCCCTCCAGCAGCCGGACCAGCCCGTGGGACTCGCCGCGGTCGGCCCCGTATGCGGTGGTCTCCTGGGAGATCAGGATGAGTTCCCGCACGCCCCCCTCGGCCAGCCGCCGCGCCTCGGCCAGGATGTCCCCCTGCAGGCGGGACTGCATCCGCCCCCGGATCCCCGGGATCGCGCAGAAGGAACAGGTCCGGTCGCAGCCCTCCGAGATCTTCAGGTAGGCGATGTGCCCAGGCGTGAGTAGTCGCCGCGGCAACTCGGCCGTGACCAGCGCCGTGTGGCCCGTCACCCAGATCCGGTCCCGCGGGGACCGCTCCAGGGCGGCGCGGGCGATGTCGGCGATGCGGGGGAACTCCCCGGTCCCGACGAAGGCATCCACCTCGGGCAGGAGGGACGGCAGCTCCGTCCCGTACCGCTGCGGTAAGCAGCCGCTGACCACCAGCGCCTGGCAGCGGCCCGTGCGCTTCAAGGCCGCCGCCTCGAGGATGGTCCGGATGGATTCCTCCCTGGCCTCCTGGATGAAGCTGCACGTGTTCACGACGACGAGGTCCGCCTGGTCCGCCGCCTCGATGATCTGGTATCCCGCAGCCGCCAACTGCCCGAGCATCACCTCGGCATCCACCTGGTTCTTGGGGCAGCCCAGGTTGACGAGGCTGACGGTGACGGGCCGCCCGTCCCTCACGACCTTGTCGTCACTCTTCGCAGATCGTTTCCCCATCGAGTGTCCGCTCGACCTCTCAATGCAAAACCGACAACAGACAACAGACAACCGGCCAACCCTCTGCGGTGATCGGGTGTCGGGTGTCAGTTTTCCATTTTCAATTGGAATGGAGAGGGGCGCGACAGGCGCTCAGATGCCCGCCGAGTCACGAGCTGTCAGCCACCAAGTCCTCGTTCGAGGCCAGGGCAATGCGATTGCGCCCCTGGGCCTTGGCGCGGTACAAGGCTTGATCGGCGTCGTGCACCAGCTCCTCGATCTTTCGGAGATCGGCCGTCAGAGTTGCCACGCCGATGCTGACGGTCAGGTCCCCCTCCGGGCTGGAATCCTTCCCCCGGAAGGCATGGCCGGCGATGGCCGCCCGGATGCGTTCCGCCTGATAGACCGCCTGCTTCAGGTCGGTTTCCGGAAGGATGATGGCGAATTCCTCCCCGCCGTACCGCGACAGGATGTCCACCTCGCGGGCGTTCCGGCGCAAGACCTCTCCCGTCGCCCGCAGCGCCTGGTCCCCCGCCAAGTGGCCGAACCGGTCGTTGTAGCCCTTGAAGAAATCCAAATCCAGCATCAGGAGCGTGAGCGGCCGCCGGTAGCGCTGGGCCCGGCGCACCTCGCGGGCCAGCTGGTGGTAGAACTGGCGGTGGTTGGCCAGTCCGGTCAGTTCGTCGGTGATCGCCAGTTGCCGGGTCTCCTCGAAGAGCCGGGCGTTCTCGATGGAGATGGCGGCCTGGTTGGCAAAGGTCGAGAGGAGCTGGATTTCGTCCGGGGTGAATTCGTGCCGCTGGGTCAGGAACAGGTTCATGCAGCCCAGGGCCCGGTCCTGGGCGATCAGGGGGATGGCCAGGAAGGACTGGTAGCCCTTCTCCCGCGCGGTCTCCAACCAGGACGCGTAGACCGTGTCGGCCGCCAGGTCCGGGATCGAGACCGGGCGCTTCTCTCGCACGCAGACGAGGCTGGGGCTGCTCCCCTGGCGGGGGCGAATCGCTTCGGTCGCCTGGAGTGCTTCGTCGAACAGGTTGAACCCGGCGGCCGTGGACAGGACGCGCCCGTCCTGCGTGAGGAGCATGACGGACATCGCCTGGGCTTGCAGCAGGCTGGTCACCGTCTGGCTGATCCGGCTGAGGATATCCTGGAGATTGAACGTCGAGGCCATGGTCCGGCCAAGCTGGTACAGCGCCTCGAATTCCCGGACCTTGCGCCCGCTTTCGGCGTACAGGGTGGCATTCTCCAGCGCCATGGCCACCTGGCGGCCGATACTGGCCAGCAGCGAGGCGTCCTCGGGCGAGAATTGCTGTCCGGGCCGTCCCACCACGGTGAGCAGGCCGAGGATGCGGTCGCGAAAACGGAGCGGCGTCGCCGCCAGCGGCCGCGGCGCATTTCCGGGGACGGCCGCGATCCCCTCCGCCTCGGCGGCATCCGAGAGGACGAGGGGGTCTTCCTGCTTGAGAGCCTGCCAGGCCCAGCGGCCGCCGGGCGCGTTGGGCACCAGGCGGCGCAGCGCCTCGGCGGGCCCGCCCTCCTCTCCCCGGAAGGCAGTCAGAACCAGGTGGCCGCTCTTGAGCTCCACCAAGTGCGCCAGCCCCCCGGTCAGCCCGAGGCTCTCCAGGGTTCGAGTGACGGCCCCGTCCAGGATCTCCTCGGCACTCAAGGAGCGGCTGACCGCCAGGGCCACCGCGTTCAGGGCCTGGAGCTCCTGGTTCCGGCGGAAAACCTCCTGGCTCATCCGCTGGATGCGCAGCAGCACTTTGATCCGGGCGATCAACTCCTCGGTGTTGAACGGCTTGGTGACGTAGTCGTCGGCCCCGATCTCCAGCCCCAGGACCATATCCCGCACCGTGTCCTTGGCCGTCAACATCACCACGGGGATGTGGCGCCACCGCCCGTCCGCCTTCAGGCGCCGGCAGACCTCGTAGCCGTCCATCCCCGGCATCATCACGTCCAGCAGGACCAGGTCCACGGGACGATCGCGCAGGTGGGCGAGGGCCTCGTCCCCCGAATGGCTCACCAGAGCGGAGAAGCCGCGGGCCTCCAGCAGGACCTGGATCATGCGGGCGATCCCCTCCTCGTCCTCCACGACGAGGATGGTGGATCGCGTCTCGATGGTCATGGCCGGCAGGCTGGACATGCCTCTCCTCCGGGAACCACCCGTTCACTGCCCCCGGGGCCGCCGGGCCGTTGCCCGGGGATCGTCCCCGGCCAGCATTGGTTCTTTCCAGGCGGGCACATAATACACAATCACGGGGGCACCCAAAAGAAAAAATGGCACCCGGGGGTGCCAGTCTTACCGCCTCCGATGTCGCCCCTCATCCGGTGGGCGGTCCCTTGGGAACGGTGAAGGAAAACGTGCTCCCCGTTCCCACCGTGCTCTCGACCCAGATCTGCCCGCCGTGCTCCTCCACGATGGCCTTGCAGATGGACAGGCCCAGGCCGGACCCCTCCACGCGCTCCCCGGCGGGAAGCGGGACCCGGTAGAACCGTTCGAAGATGCGGTCCAGGTGCTCGGGGGGAATGCCCATGCCCGAATCGCGGATCTGTGTCAGGATGTCGTTGAGGCGCTCATGCACGATCACGGTGATCTGGCCGCCGTGGGCCGTGTACTTCAGCGAATTCGCCAGGAGGTTCGTGAAGACCTGGTCCATCCGAACGCCGTCGGCACTCACCAGGGGGAGCCCGTCAGCAGTCTGCAGGCTCAGCGTGATCCCCCGGTCCTGGGCCAGCCGGACGAGGCGGTCCATGGCTGAGCGCGCCCCCAAGACGACGTCGAAGGGCTCGCGCCGGATCTCGAACCGGCCGGCCTCGATCCGGGCCAAGTCCAGGATATCGCTCACCATGTGGAACAGCCGGTCGGTGTTCTTCTGAGCGATCCCCAAGAGTTCCCGGGACAGCTCCATTCCGACACCCTCGTGCAGGAGGACCTCCATCGCGCCCTTGATCGCCGTCAGGGGCGTATGCAGGTCGTGGGAGACCATCGCCAGAAACTCGGATCGCGTCCGTTCCATGGCCTGCAGGCGGGCATTCAGCGCCGACAGTTCCTCGATCTTCCCGGCCAGATCCGTGATGTCCTGCAGGATCATGAAAAAGCCGCTCTCGGGGTCCTCGGGAACGATCCAGGCGAAGGCGATGCGCAGGACCCGGCCCTGGTACCGAAGGCTGAGGGGGCCGCCCGTCTTGTCGGGGCTGGCCTGGAGGGCGGCAAGCGCCGGCTCCAGAATAGGGCGATGCTCGGCTCCCAGGATCTCCATCAAGGGGCCCCCGATCAAGTCGATCTCGGGGCGTGCGAGGATTTCCAGGCCGGCAGGATTCACGTACAGCACCCGCTGGCGGCCATCCACCTCGATGACCCCCTCGCCGACGGCCCGGAGGATCGCCTCCTTGTGCCGCTTGATGGCGAGTAATTCCTTCACCTGCTCGCGTGGAACCGCCTTGTCCGCCCCCAAGATCTTCTGGGTCCGCCCGGGGGTCTTATTCTCCAGTTGGCGCAGCGTCGCCAGGATGTTTCCCCGGAGCTCGTCCAGCCGCCCCTTGGCCACATAGGCATCCGCCCCGATGGCCAGCACCTTGTCCTTATCTTCCACGAGCGTGCCCGAGAGGATGATGACCGGGATCTGCCGGAAGCGGGGAGTCGCCCGGATGTACTGGCACAGCCGGTCCCCGTCGATCTTCGGCATGACGATGTCCAGGATGACGAGGTCCGGAATCTCGCGGTCCAGGGCGTCCATCGCCTCCATCCCGTCGTAGGCCTTGGCCACCTCGTAGCCGGCCTGCTGAAGGAGGTCGCTCAGGAACTCGACGTAGAATCGGTCGTTATCCACAACCAGGACGCGCTTGGCCACCGGCAACCTCAATTTTGGATTTCGGATTTTGGATGTCGGATTTTTCTGAAGGGTTCGTTTCGATCCGGTATGCGACATCCGAAATCCAATTCGGGTTAGGCGCGGTAATTCATGAACTGCACGTGAATCCCCAGCTCTTGCTGGCGGAGGAACTGGATCACGGCCTGCAACTCGTCCTTGTCCCTCCCGAAGACCCGAACCTGGCTCTCCTGGATCTGGGCCTGGACCTTGTGCTTCGTCCCCTTAATCAGCTTCACGATCTCCCGGGCCTTTTCCATCGGGATGCCCTGCTGGATCTCGATCCGCTGCCGGACCTGTCCGCCCTTGGCGGACTCCACCGTGCCCCGGCTGAGCGCCTTGAGGGGCACCTGGCGTTTGACCAGCTTCCCCTCCAGGATGTCCAGCACCTGCCTGAGCTTGAACTCATCCTCGCCGGTGAGCACCAGGCCGCTCTCCTCGCGCGCCACGGTGGCCACGCTGCCTTTGAAGTCGAAGCGCTGGCCGATCTCGCGGATGGTCTGGTGGACGGCGTTGTCCACTTCCTGCAGGTCCACCTTGGACGCGATGTCGAAGGAACACTCGCTGGCCACTGGGTTCCCGCTCTCCGATCCCGGGGTGCCCTCACGGCCTGGGAGGGGTGACCACCGTGACCCCCGCCGGGGGCGTGAACTGGAACTGGTCGTCGCGGAGCCCCGGGTTCAGCTTCAGGTTCGTGAGCTTGTAGACATTCGTATTCCCTGAGGGATCGAATACCGTGATTTGCTCAATCGTGTAGCCCTTGAGGTTCACCTCTAGGAGCATCCTGGTGATCCCGGCCTCGGGGTACTTGGGCCGAAGATCGAGGAGCATGAAGCTGGCAGAGCCCCGGGTGGCGGCGTTCTCGATCTCGCTTATCTCGAAGTCCCGACGGAGTTGGCAGTCTCCGGCCAGAATCGAGATGGGAAGACGTGAGGCAAAGGCCTCGCCCACGTCCTGCACCACGACCTGTTTGTCGACGGAGCTGTAGGCCCACAGGGTCTTGCCGTCGGTCACGAACAGGAGCGGCTCCGGCTTCTGGTACTCCCAGCGCATCTTTCTGGGCCGTTTCAGCAAGAGGATACCGTTGCCTCTTTGCTCCTGGTTGAGGCTCCGGATCGAGGTAACCTGCTCAAAATGGGCCGAAAGATCCTGGGTGTGCGCGCAGGTCTCGCGGACTCCATCCACCACTTCGCTGAGACCGGGGGCGGCCTCCGCAGCCGGCACCCCGAGGAGCCACACCGGGCCGGTCGCGGGCCACGCCATCCCCACCCCGAGGAGGGCCATAGCCGCCACGGCTGTCACGAATCTGCCGCGCGCCATCCTAGGCCTCCACCCGGGACACCAGGACCTCGCGGGGGCGCGTCCCGTCCATGGCGCTCACGATCCCCTCGCGCTCCATCCGCTCGATCATCCGGGCCGCGCGGTTGAAGCCGACCCGCAACCGCCGCTGGATCATGGAGATGGACGCCTGCTGGGTCTGGACGACCATGTCCACGCCCTGGCGGTACAGCTCGTCCCCCTCCTCGTCCTCCAGCGGCGCCTCCGCCTCGGGCGGCAGCAGGGACCAGACGAACTCGCCGGGCTTGGGCTGGGTCGCCAGGAAATCCACCACGCGGCGGATCTCCACCTCGGTCACGTTGCAGCCGTGGATGCGGATCGGCTTGGAGCTCCCGGGCGGGATGTAGAGCATGTCGCCCCGCCCGAGGAGGGCCTCGGCGCCGTTCATGTCCAGGATGGTGCGGGAATCCACCTTGGAGGCCACCCGGAAGGAGATCCGGGCCGGGAAGTTGGCCTTGATGACGCCGGTGAGCACGTCCACGGAGGGGCGCTGGGTCGCCACGACGAGGTGGATCCCCACCGCCCGCGCCATCTGCGCGAGCCGCATGACGGCATTTTCCACCTCGCTCTGCCCCGTGAGTATCAGGTCCGCCAGCTCATCAATGATCACCACCAGCATGGGCAGGCGGCCGCGATAGGATCCCCGGGTCAGGTTGTCTTCGGGCGGCGGCTCCAGCTCCATCCGGCGGTTGTAGCTCTGCAGGTTCCTGGCCCCGACCTGGGCGAAGAGCTTGTACCGCTCCTCCATGTGGAGGACGACCCGCTGGAGGCGCTTGGCGGCCTCCTTGGGGTCCGACACGACCTTGTCCGCCAGGTGCGGCACGCCGTTGTACACCGACAACTCCACCCGCTTCGGATCGATCAAGAGCAGCCGGACGTCCCGCGGCTCCGCCCGGTACGCCAGGCTGAGGATCAGCGAGTTGATGCAGACGCTCTTCCCCGATCCCGTCTCCCCCGCGATGAGGAGGTGGGGCATCTGGGTCAGGTCGGCGACCACCGGGGCGCCACCGATCTCCTTGCCCAGCGCCAGGGGCAACTGCAGCGCCTCGCTGCCAAAGTCCTTGGTCGCCAGGATCTCCCGCAGGTGCACCGTGGCCCGGTGCTGGTTCGGGATCTCCACGCCCACGGCCGCCTTCCCTGGGATGGGCGCCACGACCCGAACGCTCAACGCCTTCAGTCCCAAGGCCAGATCATCCGCCAGGGCCACGATCCGGTGGATCTTGATGCCCGCGCCCGGCTCGATCTCATAGCTGGTGATGACCGGCCCGGGGTTGACCGCGGTGACCCGGCCTTCCACCCCGAATTCCAGCAGCTTCTTCTCCAGGATCTGGGAGTTCTGCGCCATCTCTTCTTGGCTGGAGCTGACGCGTTCGGCCGGTGGGGATTCCAGGAGCTTCAGCGAGGGCCGGATGTAGCCCGCCGTCGCGGCGAGGAACGGGAAGGCCTGCTGGGACTTCGTTCCCTTCTTTTCCTTGGGGTCCGGGGCAGGAACCGTCACCGCCGCAGCGGCCGCTGATGCCGTCGCCGATTCCGGGATGCCCTCGGCCGGCGGCAGCGTCGGCGGAGGTTCGACCGGAGGCACGGCAGGCGAACCGGTCCTGGCACGCCGGACCTGCCAGGCAGACACACCCGCCCGCACCCAGGCCGAGAGCCGGGCCAGGCCCGAGGAGGGCCAGGCCAGGCAGGACACGAGGGGCCGGTCCGTGAGGCAGATGATGGCGATCGTGAGCCCGACCAGGGCGGCCACGGCCATCCCAAACCGCCCGAGGGAGAAGAGGAGCAGCCGGAACAGTTCGTCGCCCAGGAAGCCCCCTGGCCGCTCCACCCGGCCGCCCGGCAGGAGACCGAGGTGGTGGAGGACGCTGGCCAGGAGACTCAGGGACGGGACGATCAGGAGGATTCCGGCACCCCGGCGCCAGATGTGGGCGAGGCGGCGACCGCCGATCCAGGTCCACCCCCAGAAGAAGAGGGCCGGGGGAAGGAGCAGGGCCGACAAGCCCAAGAGCCCCAGCAGGTCACCAGCCAGCTCGGCGCCCACCCGCCCCACGGCGTTGTGGACCTGGCGCCCCACGGTGCTCGCAAAGTTGAAGAAGGAGGGGTCGCGGGGGTCGAAGGTGGCGAGGCTGGCGACGGTCAGGATGGCGGCGGCCATGGCCAGGACGCCAATGCCCTCCCGGGTCTTGTCATGGCGGAAGAAGGCCGCGAGAACCTTCAGCCACTCGCTGGGCCGGCTCATGTCCATGGCCATCGGTGTGCGGTCCCCCCTAAAGATACTCAGCGGCGCGAAACCTAGGTTACACGTTCGCTCGCGCCGCTTCGTTCGCGGGGAAGGCCCTCAGCCTTGCAAGGCACGGGGCAAGTTCTCGGCCCTCCCCGCGCACCCACGCCTGAGGCGCGGGTACCCGACCGAGTGGGGCGGGCCCCAACCGACGCGCGTCCTCGCGCGGCGGGACGCGATGGCCCTCCTCGGGCTCTCCCCGCGGACTGTGCGGTCCTGGATGAACTGTCGTGAATCTTATGCACCGCACAGGCTGCCCCAATTTATAGCGTGCAACTTCCTAATAGCCAAGCGGTTTCTTCACGCAACACCCAAAACGTAAGACGTGAAACGTACACTGTAAGGGCCCGTTACGTCTCACGCCTTACGTTTCACGCGGTACGTTTCACGTCCGTCAGGTCTCGATGATGACCGGCAGGATCATCGGGCGTCGCTCCACTGCCTTCTGAAGAAACTTCCGCAGCACGGACCGGATCCGCTGCTTGATCAGGCTTAAGTCCGTCTTTTCCTCGACGCTGCACCCCTCCAGAACCTGGAGGATCAATTTCCGCGCGTCCTCGAACAGGGCGTCATCCTCGGGCAGGTGGGCGAACCCGCGGGAGACGATGTCCGGCCCGGCGACCACGTTCCCCACCTTGTCAAAGCCGATGACCACCACCACCATCCCGTCCTGGGCCAGGTGCTGGCGATCCCGGAGGACGGTGTCGCCCACGTCTCCCACGCCTTTGCCGTCCACGAAGACCCGCCCCGCCGGCACCTTCCGGACCACCCCGGCCCAACTCGGCCGGACCTCCAGGACGTCCCCGTCGTCGAGGAGGAACACGTTGTCCGCGGGGAGTCCCATCTCGCGCGCGAGCTGGGCGTGGAAGTACAGGTGCCGGTACTCCCCGTGCACCGGGACGAAGACCTGGGGACGGGTCAGGTTGAGCATGAGCTTCAGCTCCTCCTGGCTCGGGTGGCCGGACACGTGGACCCCGGGCACGATGTCCTCGGTGATCACCCGGGCCCCCCGCTTGAAGAGCTGATTCACCGTCCGGGCGATGGACTGCTCATTGCCCGGGATGACCCGGGCCGAAAAGATCACCATGTCCCCCGGCTGGATTTCGATCTGCTTGTGCTCCCCCACTGCCACCCGGGCGACGGCCGACAGCGGCTCCCCCTGGGAGCCCGTGGTGATGATCACCCCCTGCTCCGGGGGCAGGCGGTTCAGCTCGTCCAGGCGGACCAGGGTGTCGGCCGGCACCTTGAGGTACCCCAGCTCCGCGGCAATGCGGGTGTTGGCCGTCATGCTCTTGCCGTTCACCGCCACCTTCCGGCCCATGCGCCTGGCCACGTCCAGCACCTGCTGGATCCGGTGGATGTGGCTGGCGAAACAGGCCACGATGATGCGGCGGGGCGCGGTCCGGAAGATCTGCTCGAAGGTCTTGGCGACGGACGATTCCGACGGGGTGAACCCCTCCCGCGTGGCGTTGGTGCTGTCGGACAGCAGCACCCGCACCCCCCGCTCGCCCAGTTCGGCGAACCGGTGGAAATCCGTCAGCTCTCCGTCCACCGGGGTCTGGTCGAATTTGAAGTCGCCGCTGTGGACCACCAGCCCGGCCGGCGTGTTCACGGCGACGGCCACCCCGTCCGGAATGCTGTGGCTGACCCGGATGAACTCCAGTCCGAGCCCACCCACGGTCAGGCTGTCCCGGGCCCGGACGCAGCGAAGGTCCGCCTGTGCGTCCAGGCCAAACTCGCGCAGCTTCTCCTGGAGAAACCCGAGGGCCAGGCGGGTGCCATAGACGGGAACGGGCAGGTGGGGCAGGAGGAACGGGAGCGCGCCGATGTGGTCCTCGTGGCCGTGGGTGAGGACGATGCCTCGAACCTTGTCCCGCTGCTCCAGGAGATAGGTCGTCTCCGGAAGCACCAGGTCGATTCCCAGCATCCCCTCCTCGGGGAACATGAGACCGGCATCAATGACCAGGAGGTCCTCCTCCGTCTCGAGGAGGGTCATGTTCATCCCGATCTCCCCCAGCCCGCCCAGGGGAATGATGCGCACCCACGGCTCAGTGTGGCTCAAAACGACGGGGCTCCTCCTTCATGCGTTGGCAATCGGGCAATCCGGCAATTTGGCAATCAGGTCGTTCCCAGTTGCCAGATTGCCTGGTTGCCCAGTTGCCAGTGTCTTCTTTGGGCAACTAGGCGACTTGGCGACTTGGCAATCAGGTCGTTCCCGATTGCTCGATGGCCGGATTGCCCAGTTGCGCGGGTTGTCGCGGGCGATAAGGCGACTCGGTAATCTGGCAATCCGGATGTTCCCAGTTGCCTGATTGCCTGATTGCCTAGCTGCCTCCTCATGAGGGGCGGGGCGCCACCCGGCGCTCGGCCGGCACGGCCGCGGGGCGCCGCGCCGAGGCGCGCTTGACCAGCGCCACGTCGAGCACCTTATCCATGTGGTCCACGTAGACGAACTGCATCCCGCGCCTGACGTTGGCGGGCAGTTCCTTCACGTCCTTGTCGTTCTTGGTGGGGACGATGACCGTCTTGATCCCCATGCGGCGGGCCGCCAGGGCCTTCTCCTTGAGGCCGCCGATGGGCAGGACCTTGCCCCGCAGGGTGATCTCGCCGGTCATGGCCACGTCGCGGCGGACCGGCGCCCGCGTCAGGGTGGAGATCAGGGACGTGGCCATGGTGATCCCGGCCGAGGGGCCGTCCTTGGGGATGGCCCCGGCGGGCACGTGGATGTGGAAGTCGTACTTGGCGAAGACCTCCTCCTTGATCCCCAGGCTGGTCCCCCGGGACCGGGCGTAGCTCAAGGCCGCCTGGGCCGACTCCTTCATGACATCCCCCAGGTGGCCGGTGAGGGCGAGGGTCCCCTTGCCCCGCATCATCGTGGACTCGATGTACAGGATGTCGCCCCCGGTCTGGGTCCAGGCCAGGCCCGTCGCCACCCCGACCTCGTCCTCCTCCTGCTCCGGCTCGGGGAGATACTTGGGCGCCCCCAGGTACCGGGAAAGGCCGGCGCCGGTGACCCGGGTGAGGCCCTTCTTCCCCTCGGCCACGTCCCGGGCCACCTTCCGGCAGATGGTGGCCACCTCGCGCTCCAGGTTCCGCAGCCCCGCCTCCCGCGTGTAACTCTGGACGATTTTCAGGATGGCCTCGTCGGTGAATTCCAGGTACTTCTTGCCGATCCCGTGCTCGTCAAGCTGCCGGGGCAGGAGGTACTTGTTGGCGATGTGGAGCTTCTCCTCCTCCGTGTAGCCCGAGATCTCGATGATCTCCATCCGGTCCTTGAGGGCCGGCAGGATGGGATCGGCCAAGTTGGCCGTGGTGATGAACATCACGTTCCCGAGGTCGAAGGGCACCCCCAGGTAGTGGTCCGTGAAGGCCACGTTCTGCTCCGGGTCCAGCACCTCCAGCAGGGCCGCCGAGGGGTCGCCCCGGAAGTCCGCCCCCACTTTGTCCACCTCGTCCATCATGAAGACCGGATTGTTGGTGCCGGCCTGCTTGATCCCCTGGATGATCTTCCCGGGCAGGGCCCCGATGTAGGTCCGCCGGTGCCCCCGGACCTCCGCCTCGTCCCGCACGCCGCCGAGGGAGATGCGCACGAACTTCCGCCCCATGGCCCGGGCGATGGACCGGCCCAGGGACGTTTTGCCCACGCCGGGCGGCCCCACGAAGCATAGGATGGGCCCCTTCATCTTCTTCTTCAGCTTGCGGACCGCCAGGTACTCCAGGATCCGCTCCTTGACCTTCTCCAGGTCGTAGTGGTCCTCTTCCAGGATCTTGTGGGCCTGCTTGATGCTCAGCTTGTCCTTCGTCTGCTTGGCCCAGGGGAGGTCGATCAGCCAGTCCAGGTAGGTCCGGATGACGGAGGCCTCGGCCGCGTCCGGGTGCATGCGGGACAACCGGCCGAGCTGGGTCTTGGACTCCTTGGCCACCTCGGCTGGCATCTTGGCCCGCTCGATCTTCTGCTCCAGCTCCTGGATCTCCTGGCTGCGCTCGTCCGCCTCCCCCAGCTCCTTCTGGATGGCCTTGAGCTGCTCCCGCAGGTAGTACTCCCGGTGGGTCTTGTCCATCTCCTCCCGGGCCTGGGACTGGATCTTGTGCTGCATCTCCAGCACCTCGATCTCCTTGCCCAGGAGCTCGGAGAGCCGCTTCAACCGCTCCAGCGGCCCGAAGATTTCCAGGATCTGCTGTGCCTGCTCGACCTTGAGGTCCAGGTTGCTGGCCACCAGGTCGGCCAGTCGCCCGGGATGCTCCAGGTTGTTGAGGATGACCAGGACATCGGGAGAGACCCCCTTGCCCAGGTTGACCCCCTTCTGGATCTGCTCCTTGACGGAGCGGATCAGGGCCTCCACCTCCAGGCCCTGGGGGGCTGTCTCGGGCTCCGGCACCTCGGCGATCTGGGCCTCAAAGTACGGGTCCCGCCGCGTGAAGCCGAGGATCCGCGCGCGCGACACTCCCTGGACCAGGATCTTGACCCGGCCGTCGGGCATCTTCAGCATGCGCATGATCATGGCCACCGTGCCCACGGAGAACAGGTCCTCGCCGTTGGGGTCCTCGGCCTCGGCATCCCGCTGGGCCGCCAGCAGGATCAGCCGGTCCCTGGCCAGGGCCTCGTCCACCGCCCGGATGGACTTGTCCCGCCCCACGAACAGGGGCAGGATCATGAACGGGTAGACCACCACATCCCGCACGGGGAGAAGCGGGATCTGGGAGGGCATCTTCCGCTCGCCCTGGGGTTGCTCGACGCCCACCGCGGTCTCCGCTCCACCCTCGGCGCCTTCCACATCCACCTCATGATTTTTCAAGGGAGACTCTCCTCACCCCCGGGCCAGCAGCCCGGGAGCATGGGAATGCATCGTCAGTTCGTCACGGCTCTTCCCGCCGGCGACCCTTGGGCGCCGGCCGCCCGCGCGACTTGGGATCCGACTTCAAGCGCGCCTTCGTCTTCTGGATGCGCTCCGGGCGGGTGTCCATGTCCGGATCCCAGAGGTCATCGTACGGGTCCGCCTCCTCCTCCGGCGTTCCCTCGGCCCCAGCGGAGGCCTCGGGTTCCGGCTCGTCTTCTGTTGCCGCTCGCGGCGCCGGTTCCGGTACCGCTTGCGGTGCCGCGTGCGGCGCGGCTTCGGGCGCCGGTTCCGGCGGCCGTGTCCGACGGGGTGGCTGCTTCGGTGTCATGGTCTCTGCGTCGCCGCCCGGCGGGAGCCCCTCCGGGTCGGTCCCGAGCCGGGTGCCTCCTCATCCGCCCGGCGAATCTGGGGTTCACCCGAATCCAGGTCCAGGCCGCGCAGGAACTCCTTGAATCCCGGGGCCACGTCAGGCCGCTGCAGGGCGAACTCCACCGTGGTCTTCAGGAAACCCAGGATCGTTCCGGCATCGTGCCAGCGCCCCTGGAACTCCAGCGCGTACATCATGTGCCGCTTGGTCCGGAGCAAGCCCTTCAAGGCGTTGGTCAACTGGATTTCTCCGCTCCGATCAGGGACGGTCTTCTCCAGGACGGGGAAAATCTCGGGCGTGAGGATGTATCGGCCGACGATGGCGAGGTCCGAGGGCGCCTGGCTGACCTCCGGTTTCTCCACCATGTCCATGATGTGGTAGAGGTGCTCCGCCAGGCGGCGGCCCTTGATCACGCCGTACCGGGACACCGCCTCCTTGGGGACCCGCTTCACGCACATCACCGAGCAGCGATGCTTCTCGTACACCGCCATCATCTGTTGCAGGGCGGGCGTCGTGTCGGTCAGGATGTCGTCTCCCAAAAGAACCGCGAAGGGTTCGTCTCCCACCAGGTCCTTCGCCACCAGGACCGCGTGGCCCAGACCCAGGGGTTCCTTCTGACGGACGTAGCAGACCCGGATCAGCTCCGACACCCGCCGCACGACCTCCAGCAGGTCGGAGCGGCCTTTCCGGCTGAGCATCAGCTCGAGCTCGATGGACCGGTCGAAGTGATCCTCGATGGCGTTCTTCCCGCGACCGGTCACGATGATGATGTCCTGGATGCCCGAGGCGACCGCCTCCTCCACGACGTACTGGATCGTGGGCTTGTCCACGATGGGCAGCATCTCCTTCGGCTGGGCCTTGGTCGCGGGCAGGAATCGGGTCCCGAGCCCGGCCGCCGGAAAGACCGCCTTCCGGATCGTCATGCTGTCACCCCTGGGCGACTAGTGCATGATTTCATGACTCCGTATCAGGCTCCCCCCGATACGGATCGCCCCTTGCCAAGGGCGTGTCGTGTAGGCTGGGCCGCGGCCCAACCTCCACGAACCTATGAAATCAAGCACTAGTGTCCACTGCGGAAATGTCGCAGCTCCACGTGAACCCGATGACGCGGTTGCAGCAGCCAGGTCAGCAGGCCCCCCACGAGACTGATGAGGACCGCACCCAGGATCGCGCTGCCAAACCCTGCCACGTGCACACCGTTCACGAGGCTGGCCACCAAGGCAAGCATCGCGCCGTTCACGACAAGGGCAAAGAGACCCAGAGTGAGGACCGTGAGGGGCAGCGTCAGGAGGAGCAGGATCGGACGGATCGTGACATTCGCCAAGCCGAGCAAAAGCGCCGCCACGACCGTCGGCCACAGGCCGTCCACCTGGATTCCCGGCAGCACCTGGGCCGCGACCCCGATGGCCAGGGCCGTGGCGATCCATCGAATCAGAAACGGAGGCATCATTCTCCTGAGATTTTTCAGCAGGTTATCTTTATAGCAGCTTATTCCGAATTGTCAACCGCGTTCGCCGTACGCCTCACCGGGTCTCTTCGCGCAGCCCGACGCAGAACGCGCCAGTCCGGCCGGTCTGGAGGGCTCGTCGGAAACCGTCCGACCGCTGGATGCCTGTGGTCCAGTCGTCGGAGTGCAAGAGTTTCACCGCGAAGACCGGGTCGCCCTCCGCCGCACCGTCCGTCTGCGGCGGTCCGCACGGAAAACTCGAAGGGCAGCCGGCCCGGCCTTCCCGCGACGCCCGTTGCACAGCGTCCCCCGGCATCCCGGAGGGAAGTGAAAGCCTTGCACCGTGTAGTCCGCCCCCCGTGGCCCCATTTCGACCCCATGTTCGCCTCTCATAGCGAAGGGCCTCACGAAAATCCACTAGATTCCGAGAGGTCGGCTCCTCACCCGGCCTGAGGACGGGGTTGGGCACAAGATTTGCCACCGGACAGGGAGGTCTTCCCTTCCCCCGGAGGTCCGTCCGGGGGACGGGGCGGTGGGTCATCGGCACCCTCCGCAGCCCTACGGAGAGGGACGCGTCACCACATCCCAGCGACCAGTGATCCCGCACGTCTCCCTCGCCGTCTCGGGGTGTCGGTCGTCCCGGTGGAGGAATCGAGGGGAAGGCCGGTTTCGAGAAAAAGGAGGCCGAGATGGACCTGGACGAGAGGCTCCTGTACGTCGATCAGAATCTGGTCACGGCGCCGTGCGCTCCGCGCCCACCGCGAGCCGGGACCGTCACGGAACGGCGCAGGGCGGTTCGGGCCCCCTTCCCCGCGCCGTGTCCGGCCCAGCTCCAGATGAGGGAGGCCGCCCTCGTGAACATCAGCCGGCTGGGCGTCCTCGCCGAGCATGCGAATCCCGCCTGGCCGGGCCAGGTCTATCACCTCTCTTTTGTGCTGCAGGGGACTCCGGTGCGGCTCCTCGCCCGGGCGGTCCACGCCTTCGCCAGCAATCGCCTGGCCGGGGGCGAGGGGCAGATCGTCTTCCGGACCGGGCTGGAATTCGTCGCGATCGGGAAGGATGCCGGCGACTTCCTTTCAGCCTATGTTGATGGACTGCGTCAGGAAGAAAGGGCCGACGGCTGAGCGTCTGCGGCCGTGTCGGTCAGGTCGCAGAGATGCTCACAGGCAACCAGGACTTCGCCGGGCGGGTCTGGTCCCGCGCCGCAGGAAAGGAGCTGTCATGGGGGAAGTTTCTCTGACCTACATTCGCGGCTTCCGGAAAGGCTACGCCCTGGCGGCCCGAACCGCCGACCGAAGCCCGACCTATCTCTTGCTCTCCTGGCTGGTGAACCTTCTCTTGACATGGACGGTGGCGGTCCTGCTGCTGTGGTTCGCCGTGGACATCTATGCCAAGAATGTGGCCGGGGAGCCGGTGACGAAGGTTGTCATCGATCGGTACAAGGCCTGGAATACCGTGTACTCTCGCCCTGAGCAGCCGTGAGAGAGGGCCTGTCGTCCCCCTGGAATCCGGGGGTGCCATCGCCCGCCCGAACGTCATGACCGCCCAAGCCTCCGGCCAGCCCTGCGAGCCGGGCAGGAAGCGTGCTCGCATGCGCCTGGCGGACTGAGGCCACGCCTTGTTCCTCACGGATCTCGATCCCGCCCGTCCCCTCGCGGATCGCGCGGCAGGCGCTGGCGAAAACCTGCTTGACATGGAACCCCCGCCAGCTATCCTGCAAGCCTCCGGAGGAGACGCCATGCCCACGTGGTCGATGCCATCAAAGTTCCCCCGGTACCCCATTCAACTTCCCCTCCTGCACAGGGTCATCGGTCCCCCGGCCACGGGAGCCGGGATGGGCTGGACCCGCAACCTGAGCGAAGGGGGGGCGTGTCTGGAGGTGACTGTGGCCCTCCCGCCCGAGACGCCCCTCCGTCTCCGCCTCCAGACCGAGCGGGGCGCGATCGAGGCGGATGCGGAGGTGGTCTGGGCCGGGGCACCCGATCCGGCGTCGGGAGTCGGCCCCCACGGCGTGGCCTTCACCCAGATTGCCACCGATCAACTCCAAGCCCTTCGGGAACTTTTGGTCTCTCGGGGAGAAGCGCGGCATGCCGGCGTCCGGGTGCCCCTCGACCTCGCTGTCACGTGCCAGCTCCTGGGCCACGAATCCGGCCTCGCCGTAGAAGGCCGCACGGGGGATCTTGGTCGAGGAGGGCTGATGCTCCGGCTGCCTCGAGCCCTGCCGGTGGAGACGCGGCTGAGAGTCACCCTGCATGCCCCCGCCGAGCTTCTCACGCTGGAAGGGAGCATCGTCTGGGTCAGGCCACCGGAGCGGCGGGGACCGCGGGAGATGATCGGGCATGGCCTTCGATTCACAGGCCTGGACGAGTCCCTCTCGAAGTCCCTGGGCTCCCTGTTGGCAGAGCCGCTCTAGGGAAGCCGTACGCATCGTGTCGCACCCCCCATCGCCTCAAACGCTCCTCGGCGAGTTCCCCTGTTCCGTCAGGGGGAGCCTGGGTGCCTCCCGAGCCTCAGGAGTGCCACGCTGTTCCAGGCGGTACTCCGCGTGGATCAAGCTCTCGGTGATTATTCGTTTGACATCGGGCCGTCCCTGGGATAGCGTGCCGGTCAATTTTCCCGTGTCCCAAAGGGCACCCTCATCCATACGCCCGCGGGTCTCGCATGGTGAAGCCTACCCGGCCTTCACGGCGGGAGCTCCAGGTGCAGTGAAGGAGTCCCGCATGCACCCTCGTGCCTCGCTGGTCTCCCGTCAAGCCACCAACATCTCGGCGGCCGCGTAGAGCCCGGCGCGTGGGGCAGTGCGACGCGGTTCCGCAGGTATCCTGCCCCGAACAGGGGAGTGGAGCATACTGAATGCAGACGGCCCAGACGGATCGCAGTGGCATCCCCGATCTCGCCCTGGCCGGCCAGGCGCCACCCCGGCCCGGCCCGCAGGTCCTGCTTGTTCGCCCGCAGGCCAGGAAGGTCAAGACCTTTCGGGTGGTGCTGATCAAGCCCTCCAAATACGATGATGATGGTTACGTCATCAGGTTTTGGAAAGGCGTGCTGCCGAGCAACACGCTCAGCGTGCTGCGCGGCCTGACAGATGACGTCAGGGCCCGCGGGATCTTCGGAGATATCCAGATCCGGGTGGACACCTTTGACGAGACGGCGGAGAGAGTTCCCGTCAAGGAGATCATCCGCTGGTCGCGCAGTCCCGCGACGAAGCTGGTGGTGTGCCTGGTCGGGGTCCAGACCAACCAGTTTCCCAGGGCCGTCGACCTGGGGAAGCAGTTCCGTGCCCACGGGCTGGATGTCCTCATGGGAGGATTCCACACCAGCGGAACCATCAACATGCTCAGCGAGCAGGAGCCGGACATCCAGGAACTGTTCCGGGAAGGGATCGTGGTCGTCTCGGGCGAGGTGGAAGGCTCCTGGGATGGGATCCTGGCCGATGTCCTCAACGGCGAGCTGAAGCCCCTCTACTCCTTCGCCCAGGACCTCAAGAGCCTCCCCGACCTCGAGACGGCTCCCCTGCCGGTGATCAGCCCCAAGACCATGCGGCACTTTGTCAGTCCGACGTTCGGAACCGTTGAAACCTCGCGTGGCTGTCCATTTGCCTGTACGTTCTGCACCATCATCAACGTCCAGGGCCGAACGATGCGCGAGCGTTCGCCGGAGTGGATCGCTGACCTGGTGCGGCGCAACTATCGCGAGCACGGAATCGACTTCCACTTCTTTACCGACGACAATTTCGCCCGGAAGAAGCTGTGGCGCGAGACCTTCGAGGTGCTCATCCGGCTGCGTCGGGAAGGCGTCAAGGTTTCCTTCATGATGCAGGTGGATCTGGCGCGCAAACCGAAGGATTTCGTCCGACTGGCGGCCGAGGCCGGGTGCACCCAGGTGTTCATCGGGATGGAGAGCGTGAACCCGCAGAATCTCAAGGCGGAGGGCAAGAGCCAGAACAAGGTTGACGAGTACGTGGACATCATCCGCGAGTGGCACGATGCCGGTGTTGTGGTCCACGCCGGGTATATCATCGGACTGCCCTTCGATACGAAGGACCAGGTCCCCAGCGATATCCAATACCTCATGGAGGTGATCCAGGCAGACGTGGCCTCCTTCTTCATGCTGACCCCGCTGCCCGGTTCCCACGATCACCTGGAGATGAAGAAGCGTGGCGAGTGGATGGACCCCGACCTCAACAAGCGGGATTCCTTCCATGCCGTGGTCAAGCACCCCCACATGACCGCGGAGGAATGGACCCAGGTTTACGAGGAGGCCTGGAAGGCCTTCTACAGCAAGGAAAACCTCACGAAGATCCTCTCGCGATGGAGCCACAACCCCAAGGTCTACTGGAACCTCGTCTTTGGACTCATGTGGTACAAGAATGCCTCCCTCATCGAGAAGCAGCACCCGATGATTGCGGGCTTCTTCCGGTTGAAGGAGCGGCAGGCGCGGCGGCCTGGCTACGCCGTTGACCCACTGCCGGTCCACCTCTGGAAGCGGACCAAGGACGTCCTGTGGCTCTTCCGCTCCTGGGCCAGGTTTCTCAAGGAGATGGAGGAGATCTGGCTGCAAACCCGACCGCGGAGCGAGCGGGAGAAGCGGTTCGTCGAGGAGGTCGAGCGGATCCAGGGAGAGATCTGGCAGACCCTGCGGATCGCGGAATGGCAGAAGGCCTACAACGACGCCAAGGCCGCCCTCCCCGCCAGGGTGCGGGCCTTGCTGGATCCCTTCGAGGATCTCTCTTCGATGATCCTGCTCAGCCGCAAGGACCTGGACGCCTTCCTGAAGCAGTGGGAAGGCCTGCAGGTCCGGCTCCAGGAGCTCTATCGCCGCCTCGCCTCGGAAGAGGGGCCTGCCAAGACGTGGCTGGACCACCTGCACGGCCTGCACGAGGAGTCCTGGCAGAGCCGGAAGGTGCAGGAATGGCGCGAGACGTACAATGGATTCCGGGAGCGGCTGCCGTCCCAGTTGCACCGCTTTTACGTCAAATTCGACGCGCTGAGTAACCGGGTTGTCTACTCCCGCCAGGATTTGGGCCGGTTCTGGATGCGGACGTGGGAAGATCTCCGGGAAAAACGGTTCTGGGGGATCCGGCCATCCAGGATGGCGATGACCTTCTGCAAGGAACTGCTTTTGACTACCGCGTTCGCCGGGAGGATCCTCTCCACGTTCCGCACGTAATCCTGGGGCCGGCGCCGACTCGAACCAGGCAGGCCTGGCGGCCCCCCACCGCCCGGGCAACGCCGGGCGGGGGCGGGGCAGCGGAGCCGGATCCAATCGCCCTTGATCCTCCGGACCAAAAAATCCTTGACAAAGCCGATCGGCCGAGCTAACGTCCGCCGCGTTTGCGTCACCCCGTAACTATCCATGAATGCTCACGATCGGCAGTCTGCAGTGCGCAAGGTTGTTCAAAACCGCGACCGCGTGTTGAATGCGCTGTCGCGGTTTTGTGTTTGAGTCCCGCGATGCGCGGGGCCGGCGGATGGGCGTGGGCTGGTTGGGCCGGGGTGCCCGCCGCTGTGGGTTTTCACGACTGGAAGAAGGAGGATCGGAAGTGAGGCTGACCGGGAAAGTGAAGTGGTTCAACGACGCGAAGGGGTATGGGTTCATCGAGCGTCCCGATGGCGATGATGTCTTCGTACATTATAGCGCCATCCAGGGCACAGGCTTCCGCTCCCTGAGCGAGGGCCAGGAGGTGGAGTTCGAGGTCGTGGATGGTCCCAAAGGGAAGCAGGCGGCGAACGTCACGAAGCCCGCCGTCCCGGCCTAAGCATCCAAACGCGCATTGACGCCCGGATCCCGGCGACGTACCATCGTTGCCGGGGTTTTTCTTTGGCAATCCGGCAACCCCGCCGATGGCGGGGCAACCTGGTTGATCCGAGTTCCTGGCTTGCCTAATTGCCGGATTGCCTGATTGCCAAATTGCCTCTCGCGGCACTCGGCTCTAGGCTCTCATGTCTATTCCTGCGATTCTTGCACGCAAGCTGACCAAGCGCTTTGGGCCCCTTGTCGCCGTGGACGGGATCGACTTCGAGGTGGGGGCCGGGGAATGCTTCGGCTTCCTCGGCCCCAACGGCGCCGGGAAGACGACCACGATCCGGATGATCCACGCGGTCATCCCGATCACCTCGGGGGAGTTGATCGTCCTGGGCCGCCGCGTGGACCACGATCCGGCCGCGGTCAAACGCCGCCTCGGCGTCGTCCCGCAGGAAGAGAATCTGGACCCGGATCTGACACCCGGGGAGAACCTCGTGGTCTTCGCGCGGTACTTCGATCTCCCGCGGGCCGAGGCCCGGCGCCGGGCGGCGGATCTCCTGGAATTCGTGGGGCTCAGCTCCCGGGCGACCAGCCACCTGGACGAACTCTCCGGCGGAATGAAACGACGCCTGCTCATCGCTCGGGCCCTGCTCAATCAGCCCGAACTGCTCGTCCTCGACGAGCCCACCACGGGCCTCGACCCCCAGGCCCGCCATCTGGTGTGGCAGCGGCTCCGGACCCTGAAGGCACAGGGTGTCACCCAGGTCCTGACCACCCACTACATGGACGAGGCCGCCCACCTGTGCGACCGGGTGGCGCTCATGGACGCGGGCCGCATCCTCCGCCAGGGCCGGCCGATGGACTTGGTCCGGGCCGAGGTGGGCGAGGAGGTCATCGAGGTCCGTGGGGATGAGGCCCTGCATCGGGCCGTGGTCGCGACCGTGGACGGGAGGTCGCTTCGCTGGGAGCAGGCCGGAGACACCCTCTACCTGTTCTGCAGGGAGGGCCGCGAGCTGCTGCCGGCCCTGAGCCGCCTGCGGCCGCCGCACCTGGTGCATCGACCGGCCACGCTGGAGGATCTGTTCCTCAAACTGGTCGGCCGCAGCCTGCAAGAGTAGAGGAAAAAACACCTCTGACTTATCCGCAGATTTCGCAGATTGCGCAGATTATTCTGGAGCCTTCCCCTTGGTGAAATCTGCGAAATCTGCGCAATCTGCGGATCAATGTCGTCCGGGGGTATTCGTGCAACTGGTGTGGCCGACGTGGCGGGCGATCCGGGTCTGGGAACGGAACCTGATGGTTTTCCGAAAGTACTCCCTGCCGAGCCTGGTGGGACCCAGCGTCGGGGAACCGCTGCTCTACCTCCTCGGCCTCGGATTCGGCCTGGGGACGCTGGTCGGGACGATTGGCGGTGTGCGCTACGTGGAATTCGTGGCGCCCGGCATGGTCATGTCCTCGACGATGTTCGCCGCCGCCTATGAATGCACGTACGGCGCGTACGTCCGCATGATTCACCAGAAGACCTACGAGGCCGTCATTACCACGCCGTTGAGCCTCGAGGACGTGGTGGCCGGGGACATCCTGTGGGGAGCCAGCAAGGGGCTCTTCAACGGATCCGTGATGCTCCTGGTCGTGGGTCTCTTCGGACTGGCCCCGTCCCTCTGGACCCTGACGGTTCCCGTGATCATCGCCCTGCTGGCCCTGCTGTTCGCCTGCCTGTCCCTGGTCGTGGCAGCCCTGGCCCGCAGTTTCGAGTTCTTCAACTACTACCTCACGCTGATCGTCACCCCGATGTTCCTCTTCTGCGGGGTCTTCTTCCCCCTGGAGTCCCTTCCCGCCTGGGCCCGGACGCTCGCCAGGTTCCTCCCGCTCACCTACGCCGTTCGGGCGACCCGGGCCCTGATGCGGGGCGGGCCGAGTGCCGAGGTCCTCCTGCCCCTGTTCTGGCTGGTGCTTCCCACGCTTGCCGCCTTCTTCCTCGCCGCTCGGCTGGTCCGGCGTCGCCTGATCCATTAGCCGGGCAATAGGTTCCAGAGCCTTGACAGCCTAGCCCGAATTGAGCTATCCAATGCGCTCGTGACTTGGACGAGCCGGAATGGCCCCGGCCGTACCACAACCGCCCTGATTCCCGCCCGACACCGGGCTCACAGGAGGAGCCAATGTTCTGTTACCTGGGATACGTGGTTCTGTTCGTGGAGGATCTTGACCGCGCGCTGGCTTTTTACCGGGACAAGGTCGGCCTGCCCGTGCGTTTCCAGGATAAGGGGTATGCGGAGCTGGCCGTGGCGGGCTCCAAGTTCGCCCTCCTGGCGCGCTCCCGCCTGCCCGAGCTGGTCGGTGCGGCGCACACGGGCCGGCCGGCGAGCGGTGCCCACGAGGCGGGAGTAACGCTCCTGGTGGAGGACGTGGACCGCGTCCACCGCGAGCTGAGCGGGCGTGGCGTGACCTTCCTTGCCGGCCCACAGAGCCGCCCCTGGGGTCAACGGACCGCCTACTTCCAGGATCCGGAGGGACACCTGATCGAGATCGCCACCAACCTCCCCCGTCCGACCCGCACGGCCGCATAGGAGAGGCGAAGGCTTATTGAAACCACAGATTTCACAGATTGCGCAGATTAGCCGTCTTAAATTTCCCCGCGAGAATCTGCGAAATCTGCGGATGAATATTGTCTTATGCCTTCGAATCCGGCGGACGTCGAGATTTCATCATGAAGAGGCTTCGTGCGGATGATCTCCAGGCGCTGGTGGCGCGTGCCTGTGAGAAGATGGGAGCCAAGCCGGAGGACGCGGAGCTAGTGGCCAGCTTGCTGGTGAGGGCGAACCTCTGCGGCTACGACTCCCACGGGGCCTTCCGGCTGGCGCAGTACCACGAATGGTGGAAGAACGGCCTGCTCCACCCGGCCGGCCAGCCGAGCGTGGCGTCTGAGAGCGGCTTTGCCGTCAAGGTGGACGGGCAGTTTGCCTTCGGCCAGGTCGTCGCGACCTTCGCCACGCGGTTGGCCATCGAAAAGGCGAAAGCCCATGGCATTGCCGTCGTCACCGCGCACAACTCCAACCACGTCGGGCGGCTAGCCGATTACGTGGAGGCGATCCAGCAGGCGGGCCTGATCGGGTTCGCTGCGGTGAACGATTCCGGCTCCGGGCAGTTCGTAGTCCCCTGGGGTGGGATGGACCCCCGACTCGCCACCAACCCCATCGCCATGGGCATTCCGGGGGGGACGGGCGGCGGAATCCTCTTCGATTTCTCCACCAGCGCGGCCGCCCTTGGCAAGGTGCGCCAGCTCACGATGCGCGGCGAATCCGCCCCGCCCGGCTGGCTCATTGACGCATTCGGCAGGGAGACAACCGATGCCGCGTCTCTGTTCACGGAGCCTCGCAGCTCTCTGCTGCCGGCGGGCGGACACAGAGGATTCGCCCTGAGCCTGGTGGTTGAGGTGCTCGCCGGTATCCTCTCCGGGGCCGGCTTCGTCAATCCACACCCCGGGCCGGAGGAGATGAACGGAATCTTTGTCCTGGCCCTAGACCCCGCCCGGTTCGTCCCCCTCGACCAGTTTCGCTCCCAGGTGGACCAACTCACCGCCTACATGAAGACCTCGCGCCCCATGCCCGGCGTCGGTCCCGTCCACATCCCCGGGGAGAAATCCCGAGAAGAAGCCGAGCGCCGGCGGCGACAGGGCATCGTCTTGACCCAGCAGATTTGGCAAAGGCTGGCTGGCGTCCTGCAGGATCTTGGCCTCCCCCTCGAGATCCCCAGCGAATGAGTTGCCGCAAGAGGAACCTGTGTGACAATCCGTTTCTGCTGATTACTTCGCAACGATCACGATCTCCGAGTTCAGCGTCTTCTTGATCGGACACCGCTCGGAGATCTCCAGCAGCCGCGTGTATTGTTCGTCGGTGAGATCCCCTTCCAGCTCCATCCGGGTCTGGATCCGATCCACCTTGCCCTCCTTGGTCTCGCACTCGGCGCAATCCTTGGCATGAACCTTCTCGTGCCGGAGGTCCACCGTGGCCCGGTTGAGAGCCCAGCCCTTCCGCCGTGCGTACAGCACGACTGTCATGCACATTCAGGCACCCAGGCCGGACAGAAGCAGGCTGTAGGGATCGGGGCCCGTGTCGTTTCCGCCGGCCTCCATGGGCTCGTCGGCAAAGAATCGGTGTCGTCCGGCCTGGATCTCCTGCTGCAGGTTCTGGGTGGAAGCCACGACCACGTGAGCCATGGAATTCTCCTTGTAAAATCCATTTTCCCGGGAAAGCGGGCCGAGAATACCAATCTCCCCTCCCGGCGGCAAGGAGTGAAACCGCCGAGGGCCGATTCCGGCCCAGAAATCAGGAACTTTCCGTGCCCCCGCCCGGTTTAGCAGGTCAATGAGGATTTGCCAAGGTCCCCTTGCCCGTGTGGGCTATGCCGCCAGTCTGGATGATTCATCCACCATCCTCTTCCCGAATTCCAACAACCTTGCCCCAAAGGAGGGACCCATGGATCAAAGCCGCATGAAGGGCCTCGTGACCGTCATTGTCAGTCTGGCCGCGGTGATCTACCTCACCCTCATCGCCGCTCCGCCTCCCCCTGCCTTCGCCCAAACCATCGCGGATGAATGGAGTGGGGTCAAGGTTCCACCGGCGCCCGAACTCAAGGGGGTCACGGTCGATCCCAAGGTGACCGCATTGCGTCTTGGACATCCAAAGACAGAACTGTTCCCCGCGCCCCCGCTGCGTGGCTTCCCTCCCTAAGATCCAAAACCTCCTGACTCAGGCCCCGGCCAGGGGGGTCCCGGTCATCTACTCGCTTCTCCCTGGGACGACGGCCGCAGATATCCTGAAAGAGGTGGCCCCATCAGGAACAGAGCCACTGGTGTCGTCACCGTCAGGTCCGGACAAGTTCTTAGGAACGGACCTGGAAAAGATCCTCAAGGACAAGGGGTTTCAGGCGGTGATCGTCGTTGGGGTGGCGGCCGAAGGCGTCGTGCTCTACACCGGCAGCGGGGCCGCCTTGAGAGGACTCAAGGTGATTGTCCCCGTGGATGGAATGTCGTCGGGGAACCCCTACGCCGAGCAGTACACGGCGTGGCATCTCCTGAATGCCCCGCGGGTCGGTCCGCAGGTCACGCTCACCAAGACAGACATGATCCAAATCCCGTAAGAGAAGAGGGCCCCGCCAAGAAACCAAGGGCCTCCCGATTGCCGGGAGGCCCTTGTTACATCTCCGCGCCTTTACCGTCTCTCGCCCTCGCGGTCCTCGGCCGGATTCAGGTCGAGGATGAGCATGATGGGGTCCACCAGGAAGTAGGCCAGCGTCCCGCCGAGAACCATCAGGGCCCCCAGGGTCATATACCCCATCAGACCCAGGCCGATCCCCAGGGGAATCGCCAACAGGGACGCCCAACTCAGCACCCCGCGGATCACCTGCCTGACCCCCCGACCCAGCTTCTCTCGCATCTGCTCGGTCCCTTGTCGCCCTGGCGTGCCAGGCACGAGGTAATGGCGCCATTACATACCACGGCCTCCGGCTGGGATGCGACGGGAAAGTGCGTGTGGAGGGGGAAAGGCTGCCAGGATGCAGGGAGATCGCGACGGGGGGACTCCGTCGGCGGTTCCACGGGGCGGTCGTTACAGGCGTTAGGGGCTGGCCGGGTCCTACTTTGCTGGTGTCGGGGCGAGAAGCCGGTGGAGGGTTTCCCGGAAGATGGACGTATCCAGCGGCTTGATCAGACAGGCATCGGCTCCGGCCTCGGCCGCCTTGCGTGCCCCGGTCCCGACGACAGAGGCCGTGAGGGCCAGGATGGGGATGGCGGCGGTGTTCGGATCGGCTTTGAGCCGGCGGATGGCCTCGAACCCCGACATCCCTGGGAGGGCGAGGTCCATGAGAATCAGGGCTGGCCTCTCGGCGACCGCCAGGACGAGACCCTCCTCAGCGGAGCCAGCCTCGAGGACCAGGTGGCCCTCCTGCTCCACCAGCTCCACGACGAGCTCCCGATCCATCGGGTGATCCTCGATCACCAACACGCGTGAAGCCACAGCCTGAACCCCCTGGAGTCCCTCTGCTGCTCAGGCGCCGGGTCCGTCAAAGGGAAGCCGGACCGTGAAGGTGCTGCCCTTTCCCGCGCCCTCGGACTCGGCCCAGATCCGGCCGCCGTGCATGTCGACAAGCCGCCGGGTCAGGGCCAGGCCGAGCCCCGCGCCTTCATGGCGCTGGTCCTGAGTCGACTCGAGCTGCGTAAACTCCTGGAAGAGCCGGGGAAGATCCTCGGGCCTGATTCCCACGCCCGTGTCTTGCACCTTGATCTCCAGCCATTCCCCGGCTGTGTCAATTGGTCGAGTGGTCCAGTGGTCAACTGGTCGTGACGGATCGACTACTTGACCAGTTGACTGATCGACTTTGCGGGCGGTGAGAGTGATCCGGCCGCCGTCCGGCGTGAACTTGACCGCATTGTTCAGCAGGTTGAATAGGATCTGCTTCAGCCGAACGGGATCCGCCCGGAGCGGCGGGAGCCGCGGCTCGACGTCGGCCTCGACCATCTGGTCCTTCTTGTGGGCCAGGACCCGGGCGATGGTCAGGATGTCCTCCAGGATCATGACGACCGGCAACGCCTCGGCCGCCATGGTGAGCTTCCCGGCCTCGACCTTCGAGAGGTCCAGGATATCGTTGATGACCTGGAGGAGATGCTTGCCGCTCTGCCAGATGTTACCAACGTAGCGGGACTGCCGCTCGGTGAGCGGGCCCACGCGCAGCTCCCGCAGGATCTCGGAGAACCCGATCACGGCGTTGAGTGGCGTGCGGATCTCGTGGGACATGTTGGCCAGGAACTCGGACTTGTGCCGGGACGCGTCTTCCAGGCGGGCGTTGGACATCAGCAGTTCCTGGGTTCGGGCCCGCACCTTCTGCTCGAGCTCCGTCGCATGCCGGGTCACCTGGCCGTAGAGCCGGGCATTCTCGATGGCGACGCTGGCATGGTTGGCCAGGATCTGGCACAGGTCCACCTCGTCGGCCGTGAACCGCTTGATCTCATCATAGTGGGCCATGTCCAAGACGCCGATGACCTGCCCCTGGCTCACCAGCGGGACGACGAGGACCGATCGCAGGCCGATGGGCTCGATGAATTCCCGCACGGACTGCATCAGGGGATCCTCGAGGGCATCCACGACGATGACGGGCTGCCGGGATTCGATGACCTTCCGGATCTCCGGGTAGCGCGCCAGATCGAGGCGAGGGTTCGCCCGCATGGTCCGCCCGTGTGCCGTGCTGGCCTGGACATAGCCGTAGCGGGATTCCTCGTCCAGCAGCATGATCCCCGACCTGGCGGCGGGGGCGATCTCCAGCGTCTTTCGCACGATCATCGAGAGCAGCACCTCCAGGTGCAAGGTCGAGCCGAACTCGCGGCTGGTCTCCAGCAGATCGCGCAGCACCCGGTTGCGCTTCCCCGACTCCTCGTACAGCACGGCGTTCTCGATGGCGGTGGCGCCGTGGGCGGCGATGGCGGAGAGCAGGTTGAGATCCTCCCCGCTGAAGGGAGGATTGGCGATGGTGTTGAGGACCTCGATGACGCCGATGACCTTGTCCCGGACCTTGAGGGGCACGCAGAGCATGGACCGGGTCACAAAGCCCGTGGTCGCATCGACCCCCCGGTAGAATCGGGGGTCCTGCTGGACGTCGGGGACGATGACAGGCACACCTGCCTGGAACACCCAGCCGGTGATCCCGACCCCCGCGTTGAGCCGCCGGCCCTGCACGGCGTCCTTCTGCGGGCCTACGGCTATCCGGAAGACGAGTTCGTCCGTCTCCGGATCCTTCAGGAGCAGCGACCCCGCCTCCACCTGCATCAGGGCCTGGATCCGTTCCATCACCCGCCGGAGGACCTCGTCCAGCTTGAGCGTCGAGGTGAAAAGGTTCGCCAGCTCGTTCAGGGCTGTCAGCTCGTGGATCCTCCGGAAGAGCGGAGTGACCTCCCGAGCCAGGAGGAGGTAGCCGGCGAGACGCCCCCCTTCGAGCAGGTTCGTCAGCGTGAGGTGAAGCATCCGGTCGCGGTAGGAGTACTGAAGACGCACCGGCTCCAGGCCCCCCTGCGAGGTGAGCTGATGCAGGGCCTTCTCCAGGGGGTCCCCTGGCTCGGCGCCCAGAACCGCGAGCAGCTCCGCGCCGAGCAGCTCTCGCTGCGGCCGCTGGAGCAGCTCCGCGCCGGCGGGGTTTACATGGGTCAGGCGTCCGGCCGGGTCCACGAGCAGGACCCCCTCGCCCAGGTTCTCCAGGATGGCGGACAGATGAGCGGTCTCCGCCAGGAGCTCGAGGACGAGCTGCCGGGGCCGGTCCCCATCGCTTCGATAGTCTTTCGGCGCACGCGTGGGCCGGTCCCCGCGTTCCAGCGCCTGAAGGGTGCGGAGCAGATCCTCGACCATGGCCCCGGATGCCCGCTTGGCGATGTAGGCCTCGGCCCCAAGGGCTTCCATGTCTGAGTCCCCGCTGATGGGCGTCCCCGTCAGAACGATCACCGGGAGCGAGTGGAACCGAGGATCGGCTTTCAGGTGGCGGCACAGCCGCGCCCCATCCAGCCTGGGCATGACAAGGTCGAGAATGAGGAAGTCCGGGGCGCCCTCCTGGATCTTGCTCCAGGCCTCCAACCCGTCTCCAACGACAGCAACCTGGTAGCCGACCCTCTCTAAGGCCTCCCGCACGAGGGCGCTTAGCAACACATCATTGTCGGCAATTAGGATTCGCTTGGGCATCTTTTACCCGGTGGGACGCTTTCCCGCTTCCTCTGAGGTCCGTATCCTCGGTATGTTGAATGAGACCGCCCAAGAAGCCATCGTAACTAGAGCATTTTGGGTGCCAGATGCGGTGACGCGATGAAGGCTCTTGAAAATCAAGAAGTTACACCTCGACCAGGCCTACAAGTATGCCAGAAGTTACCTCGGCCTGGCCGGATTTCATCTAAATAATGCCCCCCTTTCTGTCAAAAACCGTCCAGGGGTCTGGGGAGTTCCATGCCCAGGGCGATGGGACAGGCACGACGCGATAGAGCACCCGCAGGACCAAATAACATCCCATCCGGGACGCCGAACGGGCTGCCAGCACTTCGAGTGGAATCGGATAGCGGGCAGGGGTGCGCGGGAATGCGTGATGTCACGCGACTTGCCACTGCATGGCGCGAGTCAGTCAGATTGCCACTGAATGACGCGAGTCAGTCAGGTTGATTGATCGCCGACAGCCGCCAGGCGTTTGGACCCACCGGCCGGGCCCAGGTCCAGAACTCTTCGAACTTCACCGGCTCTCTATCACTTCCCGCCACGATCTTCCCCGAGGTCTCCTCCGTGGTGTAATCCAGCAGGCTGGCCTGGTACCGGACGGTGATATAGTCCAGGCCCTGTTCCTGCCAGGCCTCGGTCAGCTCGATCGAGCGGACGGCGATGCTCTCCAGTTTGTTGATGTGCCGCTTGGCCCGCAACTCCTCCATCTGTTCCCGGAAGGCTTCATGCACCTCCTGGGTGAGCAGCGGGCGCAGCGTCTCCAGATCCCGGTGCATCCAGGCCGCCTGGATCCGGAAGAAGGCGTCGCTGCACCATTCATGGAACGCGGTCTCGTCGAAGCGTGGATCCGTCTGGCGGATGTGGCCCAGCCCGCGGTTGAGCTCCTCGGAACCAACTGCACCCGGCTGCTCCGCCGTGGCCATCGGGGCGGCGCCTCCCGTATAGGCATGGGACTCGGACGGCATCCGGCCGTAGGAGCTGGGCGCCGTCGCCTCCTCGCTCCGCTGGCCCCTCTTGACGACCCAGTAGATCAGGTAGCCTATGCCACCCAGCAGAAGGAGATCCATCAAGCCGAATCCGCCGCCAAAGCCGCCAGAGCCCCCGGCAAAGCCCAGACTGCTGAACAACATGCCTCCCAGGATGCCGCCGAGGACGCCTCCCGCCACGGACCGCCAGAGCCCGCCGGCTGGCGCCGGAGAGGGCACAGGCTGAGGGGTCGGCGTGGGACGGGGTTGGGCGCTGGGGGCGGATGGTCGCGAGGGCGCGGTGGAACTACGACTCGGGCTCGAGAAGCTGCGGGAACCCCGGCTCCCCGAACTGATTCCGCCTCCCGCGCGGCTCCACGCCTCTTCGGGCATTGTGATGGCGAGAAGTCCCACGGCCACGACAAGGGTTCCAATACGCGTTGCAGCAGTCAGCATGTGGGCCTCCGTCGGGTATCCTACCTGATCGAACCCGGAAACGAGGCGGCTACCGCCGTGCATTATGCAGGACGTACGCCGGGATGCAAAGCCAAAACCGCCTCCTCTTATCCCTTTATCCCTCTGTCCCTCAGCTTCGGGCCCACTCCAGGACCGCCACTGCTTCGAGATGAAAGGTCTGCGGAAACAGGTCCACGGGGTGGACGCCCAGGCACCGGTAGCCGGAGGACACCAGAATCCCCAGGTCCCGGGCCAGCGTGCTGGGATCGCAGGAGACGTAGATCGCGCGCGGAACGGCCATGCCAATGATGGCTTCCAGCACACGGCGGCTGCACCCCTGACGGGGTGGATCCAGGACCACGAGGTCCCAGGGAGCCTCCTTTTCCAGAGACGGCAGGACGTGCTCCACCTGAGCCTGGACGACCCGTGCGCCGGTCACGCCATTCGCCTGCAGGTTGTGGACGGCATCCGCGGCCGCGGCGCCGCTGGCTTCGATTCCCATGACCTCCCGGGCCCGGCACGCCAGCGGCACCGTGAAGGTTCCGACCCCACAGTACAGGTCGAGAACCCGCTCGGTCCCGGTGAGGGCCGCTGCCTCCATCACCCGCCGCGTCAGCATCTCCGCCGCCAGGCCATTCACCTGGAAAAATGCCGTGGCATCCACGCGGAACCGATGTGGTCCCACCACCTCTGTGATGGCCCCCTGGCCGTGCCGGTCCACGAACCGGGGATGCTGCCGGGGATCCCCGTCCAGCAGCACGACGCCCTGCAGGCCGCGTTCCTCGTCACGGATCCGATGAAACAACAATCGGATCGCCGCGCGGTCCTGGGTGCGGGCAAAAATGCAGGCGACCACCTCCCCGCTGCCGCTGCCAACGCCCACCCAGATCTCCCGCAGGCGCGGGAACAGCGTCTGAAGCCCCGGGTTCCGCATGTGTCGGAGGGTTCGCAGAACGCCGTTCAGCCGCGCATCCAGGAGCGGGCACCGGTCGATGTCCACGAGGCGATGCGTTTCCCGTTGATGAAACCCGATGTGGAGCCGCCCGCCGGTGACGACCTTGAACTGGGCGCGACTGCGATACTCCCAGGGGCCGGCGGGAGCCGCCGGCGCGGAGACGGGGACCTCGTGGAGCTTCCCGACCCGGACGAGCAACTCCTGCAGGATCTCCCGCTTCCAGTGAAGCTGAGACGCATACTCCAGGTGTTGCCACTGGCATCCCCCGCAGTTGGCAAAGTAGGGACACGGCGGCGCGGCACGGAGGGGGGCGGGAGTGAGCACCCGAACGAGGTTCGCCCGGACGAAATCGTCTCGGGTCTCCGTCACCGCGATCTCTGCCAGATCTCCCGGAGCGGTGAACGGGACGAAGACGACCCGTCCGTCCGGCAGGCGTCCCAGACCACTGCCCTGGAACACTAGGCGCTCGATGCTCACGGACAGGTGCTGGCCTACACTAACGCTCATGACGATTCAACAACGTTCGGCTGTTCGGTGGTTCGGTAGTTCGGTGGTTCTCGGAAGTCGGGAGCAACCGAACTACCGAACGCTCGAACTGCCGAACGCACTCCCTCCCTTACCTCCAGTACCCCTGGCGCCGCTGCCGCACCAGGTCGAACACCAACCGGAAGACCTTTCTCCCCTCCGGGAGATAGACCCGAAAGAAGCTGTCCGGGGTCAGCGCGGGAAAGTCCGGCTGGACGTGGTTGAACACCCTGAGGAGCGCCAGGTGCACATTCCCCCGGGATTCCAGGGCGGTAGCCAGGCGCAGGCTTTCCGTCTTGGGCATGAAGTCGTCCGGGTCGCTGTGAACGACGAAGAGTCGCGCGCGCAGATCCCGGATCACCCGGGACGGGGACAGGAACCGGACCTGCTGCCGGACGCCAGGGCCCAGTGCCGCCACCAGGTCGGCAACCCGCTCGGGCTTCCGGTTCACCAGAAGTTCGTAGGCGGCCCGCCCCTCCGGCCCCAGGGTCGCCGCCAACGGGCCCGCCTCCACCCCAGGATTCTTCGCCTTGGCCTCGGCGATTTCCTTCAGGATTTCGCGGTCCCTTTGGGCGGGAATGAGTTCCAGATTGTATCGGAGGAAGATCCACCGGGTGTACTCGTTGGGAACCGTCCAGCCACGGACCTCCCCAAACTCGTAATAGCCGGTGGTGACGAAGATGATGACGTTGAGCAGGTCGTAGTACCCGCCGAAGGAGACGACGAACTGCACGTGATCTCGCACCCGCGGGTCGGCCGCGGCAATGATGGTCGGCCCCGCGCCGTAGCTGAAGCCGATCAGGCCGATGCGGCCCGGCCCCACGTCCCCCGTTCGCCCGGCGAGATACTGGACGCTGGCCACCAGCTCCTCGACGTCCGACGTCCGGATGGTCAGGCTCTTGAACCCGAGGAAATCCGGCGTAAGGACCGTGAACCCCGACCGGGCCAACAGGTCCGCCAGCCAGACGATGCGCTCGTCGTCCTTCCCGGTTTCGTTGACGCCGTGGACGAGGACGACGCCGGTCCCGGCACCAGCGCCGGGGCCGGTCCGCGGGGGATGATACAGGGTGGCCGGGATGGTCCGGCCCCCTCCGGAAAACGTGATGGCCTGCCGGACGGGTGCCTCCGTGATCCGATGCAGGGGCCCGGTTTCCAGGGGGGTCGTGATCTGCGCCAACAGAAGCCCGCTCAGGATCGCATCCCAGACCACGGGCCAGGCCGCCGCCAGGAGCAGCCCGACGGTGACTGTCATCGACAGGATGATGCGGCGCGTGCGGGTCATGCCATGATGCTATCAAAATCGCGGTGGGCGGCGAAGGACTTTCTCGCCCTCTTGGGCGATTGGGCAATCTGGCAACTGGGAACTCCGAGTTGCCTGATTGCCCCGCCATCGGCGGGGTTGCCAAGTGGCCTGATTCCCCACGTGGGGGCAAGGCCTGAGCCGTGTCGGGCGGAGGGGGAGGGGTGAGAAAGGTCCCGAGGCTACCGTGGAGCGGAAGGGCGGGGGCGGGGCGGTTGGGGTGCGCTGCTGCTGCCGCCCGCATCGGGGCGCGCGTCTCCGCGTTCCTGGCGGCCGCGGGATTCCTCGCGCAGCCGCTGGCGTTCCTCGGCCGGCAGCTCGCGGTACCGGCGAAGGTTTTCCCGGATGCGCTCCCGCTCCTCGGGGGGCAGTTCGCGGAATTCCTGGAGTCGCTGGCGGAGGGCCTGCCGCTCCTTGGGGGAGAGCTGCTTCCAGCGCTCCAACCGCTCCCGCAGGCGAGCGCGCTCCTCGGGGGGCAGCTGCTGCCAACGCTGCTGATTCTCACGGATGCGGCGCCGGACCTCGGGCGGGAGCCGGCGGAACGTCTCCAGGTTCTGGCGGGCCCGCTGCCGTTCTTCGGGAGAGAGCTGCTGCCAGCGCTCGTAGTTTTCCCGGACGCGCTGCCGGTCCGCGGGGGAAAGTTGCTTCCAGCGCTCCAGGTTCTCCTGGACACGGGCGCGCTCCTCCGGCGTCAGGGATTCGAGGCCCTGGGGCGCCTGGCCCACGGCCGGGCCGGGTATGGCCAGCCAGATGGCCAGCATCACCAGCAGGGGAATGCGCAACCGCCTCATGGCTTCCCCCGTTCGTCGGTCCGCCCGCTGCGGGACGGACGTTCGCTTCGCACCTCGTCCATCTTTCGCAGGAGATCGAGCTGCCGGAGGAGTTCCAGGTCTCGCAGGATCTCCAGGTCGGCGAGCATTCGGGCGTCTATCCCGGCCTCCTCCCGGCCGCGCGGCGATTGCCGTTCCTGGGCCTCGGCGGTGGCGGGACACGCCGCCAGAAGGCCAAGGCCGCCCACCAGTGCGAAGACGAGGTGCCAGGCCAGTCGCACGGCGCCCTCAACCCCGATCCGCACTAGCTAACCGCCAAGGCGCCAAGAACGCAAAGGCCGGAGTGGCCCATTCGGGGGAGAGCTCAATGGCTCCGACGGCACCGACATCTCGGTTTCGCGCTCTTGGGTGGAGAGACAGGAGCATCATATCCTTGGCGACCCGGGTACCCAGTCTCGCAAAGCGGGACGCTGGGTGATCATGGCGGTTCAAGTTTTTTGCGGATCGGGGTCAACCCAATCGGGATCGGCTGCCGCCGGTCAGCCGGCGCAACAGGTCCAGCCGCTCCAGGATCTCCACCTCTTCGAGGACGTCCAGGTTCTCCAACAACTCGAGGTTCTGGCCGATGGCCACGTCCTCGCTGAGGACCAGGGCCTCCACGGGTGGCAGGTCGCGGGGCGTCCAATGGGTCCGCAGCAGGCCGATGGCCAACACGAGTCCCAGCGCCGTCGCGGCGGCCAGCGCCGGGGTTCCCCGGAGGCGGACAAGCCCGCCGATCCAGGCCGCCGCCCGCTCCCACAGCGACGGGCGAGGCGCGGGCTCCACGGCGATCCGCCGGTGGACCCCCGCGCTAAACTCCTCCCAGAATCGCGCCGGCGGCTCCGGCACCGGGAGGGCCTGGACACGCCCCAGCATCTCGCGCAGGCGGCGGGCCTCACGGGCGCAGGCCGCGCAGGTGGCCAGATGCGCCCCCACGCGGCGACGCTCCTCCGCCCCCAGCTCATCCTCGTGATGGCTGAGCAGCCGATCGCGAATCGTCTCGCACTCACTCATGACCGCTTACGCCTTCGCGTGAGCAGAGGTGCTGAGGTGCCGACCAGCCCCTCTGCTCATTCGCCGGTGTCCCGGAACGCCGCCAACCGACGCTGGAGCGCCCGCACCGCGTGAAAGTAATTGGCCTTGGCCGTCCCCTCGGAGCAGTCCAGGATCTCGGCGATCTCTTTGTGGCTGAGGCCCTGGTGAACCCGGAGGGTGAGCGTCGCCTTTTGTTGGGGAGGCAGCGCACCGATCGCCTGGGCAACCGCCCGATCCCGTTCGTCGGTCATGAGCGCCTCCAGCGAATCCACCCGCGGGTCGGCCAGGTGCCCGTCCACCTCGGCCGGATCCTCCCGGGAGGCCGACTTCAAGTGATTCAGGCAGAGGTTCATGGCGATCCGGTACAGCCAGGTGGAGAAGCGGGACTGCCCCCGGAACGTTCCCAGGGCCCGATACGCCTGCACGAAGGTCTCCTGGGCCAGGTCTTTGGCATCCTCCGAGTTTCGCGTCATCCGGTACGTCAGGCGGTAGATGTCCTGCTGGTGCTGCCGGACCAAAACGTCGAAGGCAGCCGTCTCCCCGGCGAGAACCCGCTGGATGACCTCGAGGTCTGGCTGAGGCAAGGCTCGCTCTCAGGCAGCGTTCGGCGATCGCCGAGCCGGGGAGGACGATGGGCCACCCGCCTGGCAAGCTGCCGTCACCTCCGGGAGGTGTCCGGCCGGCGCCCCCCGCAGCACAGGAAGTCGCGATGTAGGATGCTGGAATCGGGAACCGGGACTTGACACTGCGGACAGCGCGTCATGGCCAGCCCTCCTCTCAACGTTCATCTGCTTAGACAGGACAGCCGGCCAAAGGTTTAGTCCGGATTGTGCAGTTCAACCACCAAGTGGTCATGAAACGAGTTTCACCACAACGGATGAAAATCCCATTCCCCGGATGCCGGTAGGGAGGGGGCT
>CAZNWB010000028.1:0-13441 GCA_964576535.1 uncultured bacterium
CCCGTCCCCGGGAAGACCGGCTGGGGGAAGGCCGAGGACGGGACGGGGACGGCGAAGCCCGTATAGCTCAGGGTGGTCGCCTCCAGGCGGATGCGTCCGCTTGCCCCCGCGCCGGCAAAGGAGCTCCCGCTGGCCCCCTCGGCGCGCACCTGCCCGATCCCCGTGATCGTCGGGGCGATGAGGCGGATGGCCCCGCCCGAGCCCCCGCCCCCACCACTCGCGGCGCTGCCTTGCCCGCCGGCCCCCCCGGTCGCTCCGATGGCGACGGCGGTGGAGGTTCCCAGGGCGATGCTGGTGGAGGAGGCCACGACGATCGCGCCGCCACCACCTCCCCCGCCGCCACCGAAGAAGCTCCCGACGCTCCCGCCGCCTCCGCCGCCCCCGGAGCCGCCCACGATGGGTCGGAGAGGGAGGGTGCCGTAGGCCGGGCCCCCGAGGACCCCGACTGACCCATTCACGCCCGCCGTGAGGTATCCGCCGCCCCCACCCCCGGCTTGTCCAGGCCCCCCAGCCCCTCCGCCGCCGGGGCCGAGGCCGATGCCGGCCACCCCGGTGGTGATCCCGTCGGCGCCGGCCCCGCCATCAAAGCCCCCGGGTCCGCCAGCGCCCGGCCGGCCGAAGGAGCCCCCAGCACCCCCACTCACGTCAAGGGTCCCATTGATCGTGACAGCCCCGGTGGCCAGAAGGATGGCCGGGGTATTCGCCGCGTTCCGGGTGAAGGTCACGGTGACCCCTGCGGGGATATTGATCGTCGTGAAGTTGAAGACGCCGCTGGGAGGCAAGGCGAGCGTGGTGTTGCTGGTGGGGTTGAAGGGGCCGTCGGCCCCCGTGCTCCCACTGTTGAAGGTCTGGGCCGCAGCAGGCGTCCCCGCCAGGACCACGAGCGCTATGATGACCACGAGGCTGCCCACAAGTCTGTTGCGACGCGCGTTCATCTCATCCCCTCCCTCTTTCTGCTTTCAGCCGCCAGCGATCACCGCTTTCGCCGCTCAGCGCATAGCGCAAAGCGCATGGCAAAGAGCGTACAATGCTATGCCCTATGCACTTGGCGCTTTGCGCATTGCCGGCTGCCTGCTGCTGGCTGACGGTCACGGTGTCACCGTGAAGACGTTCGCTCCGAGATCGAAGTTGGTGCTCGTTCCCTGGGGGGTCACGACCTGCACCACGCGGGGCCCGGTCACGGCGCTCCCGCTGATGGCCAGACTGAAACTCACGCTGGTGCCGTCCCCGGCCGGCACGAGGCTGCTGGCGGTGAGGGTCGTGTCCACGGTCCCATTCCGGAGGAAGCGCACCACACTCGCCCCCTGCAGGTTCGCCCCCGACAGCGTCACCCCGAGCCCTGAGGCTCCGATGGTACCGGAGTTCGGGACGACGGAGCTGATGAACGGTCCCCCAGTTACCGCCAGGGGTCCACTCGCCGCCGGGGAGCTTTCGGGGGTCACGGCCACGCTGACCGGGCCGCTCGCGGTGGGACCGGTCTGGGGAGTGACCTGCACGCTCACCGGGGCACTTGCCGTCGGCCCAGCGGACGGGGTCACCGCCACGCTCACGGGGGCGGCCGCCTCCAACCCGCTCAGTTGGCCCACGACGCGGACGGTTGCGGTGGCGATCTGCGTGGGGTCGGCGGTGAGGACGGCCTCGATAGGGACTGGCTGCACGGGGGGTGGGGTGCTGGGTGCGGTGTAGGTGCCGGTGGCCGTGATGGTGCCGAGCGTGGCGTTGCCGCCTACGATCCCGTTCACCCGCCAGGTCACGTCAGTTGTCGGACTCCCCCCGAGGGTCGCCTGGAAGTCCACAGTGCCCCCCAGGGCGACATCGGCCTGGTCCGGGGTGACGGCGAGGGCTTCGAGGACGGTAAAGGGCTCGGGGGAGACCGCCGAGCCGAGTGGTGCGCTCACGGTAATCGACCCCGTCACGGCGCCGGTGGGCACTGTGGTTGTGAGGCTTGTCCCGGTGGCGGTGGTCACCGTGGCCGTGGCGCCGCCGCTGAAGGTCACCGTGTTCTGGCCGGGGGTCGGACTGAAGCCCTTCCCGAAGATCTGGACCGTCGTCCCGACGTTCCCTTTGTTCGGCGTGACCAGGCTGATGGAGACGTTCGCCGAGGGATTCACAGTAAACCGCTTGATCTGGAGGATATTGCCGACGGCGTCGTAGACGTACTCCGCCGCGTTCCCCTGCTGATCCACGACACCAACGAGGCGGTTCAGGGCATCATAGATGTAGCGGATCTCTTGGGCAGGAGCGGGCGAGGCAAGGGTGGCGAGCGCGAAGAACGCCGCGAGGACAAAGAGTCCCCCTCGGAACTGAATCGATTGCATGGTCCCCGCCCCTCCCCTTCGGAGACCGAGTGAGACGCTATGAGGCGGTTCTTGGTCCCGGCAACTCCGTCTGGCCAGTCATCCTTGGCAATGGTTGAATGGGCGTAGTCCAGGAGCGCGAAAGCTGAGGGTATACCACGTCCCCATGCGGCGTCCGGAACGCGGTGATCGTCGTGGGCCGATATCTAAATGGGAAAGCGGAGATACGTGAGGGCCTCGGGCACAGAGTGAGAGCGCCTTCGGTGAGGAAGAGGGGAATACCGAGCAGGCAATGCGGATATTGGACCGCCGGGGCCATCGGGATCTCCTGGCATCACGGTCCGCGCTGGCATTGGCCCGTTCACCGGGCAACTGATTGTCGCTGTAGATAGTCCAAACGCTCAGCTCATGTCAAGAGAAAAATTTGACTCTCTTGACTTTTCCCTGAAGCATTCTACCCATGATTCGGGGCCAGTCAAAGCTCGGGACTTCTATTTCCTTGACATCCCTGACGCTTGGAATGGTAGCATGACGCCGAATTCGCGGGTCCCGCCCGGCAGAGGGACGGGGCGAAAGGGGTGTCCATGTTCGGACTGGGAATGCCGGAGCTGCTGGTGATCCTGGTGATCGGCCTCCTGGTCTTTGGGGCGGGGCGGTTGCCGGAGATCGGCAGCTCGCTGGGCAGGGCGATCAAAGGATTCAAGGAGGCCTCGGAGAAGCGTGAGCCGGAACCCCCCGAGCCCAAGGAGGCCAAGGCGGAGGTGAAGGGGACCGCGGGGAAGACGTGCCCTGACTGCGGGAAGACCGCGCAACCGGATGCCCTGTTCTGCCCGGGGTGCGGGAAGAAGCTGGCCGAGTCGGCCTGAGCCGACTCGGAATTCAAAATGGAAAACGGACAACCGACAACGCAAAAACGGGCTTCATTCCGAGTCAATGGCCGGTTTTCAGTTGTCGGTTGTCGGTTTTGAATTGGCGCGGGGCACGTTCCGACGACGACCGCAGCGACCAGAAAACGAAAAGGCCCCCGAGGGATTCCCCGGGGGCCTTTTGGTTCCTGCGATGCGCTGCTAGACCGGCTTGGTGACGTTCGAGGCCTGCAGGCCCTTCGGACCCTGGACCACGTCGAACTCCACGGCCTGACCCTCGTTGAGCGTCTTGAAGCCGTTCGCCTGAATGGCGGAGTAGTGCACAAACACATCCTCACCGTCAGGTCGCTCGATGAAGCCGAAGCCTTTGGCATCGTTGAACCACTTTACGGTTCCTTTGCTTCGCAACCTACAACACCTCCTTTCCTTCTGGCGCTCCGACGCCCCGCAGCGGGGCGGTCTGTCCCTGAAAACACAAAACCGCAGGAGCGGCGTCTGCTCCTACGGTCCTTCCCTGCGAAAGCAACCAACGGAACGATGACTACCGAACCGCGCGCAAGATAGCCTGCCCCCCTCTGAGTGTCAAGGATTATTTCGCGAATTGTTTTTGTGTTAGGGCCCGCCTGACGGCAAAGGCCCCGCAATCGCATCCACGCGCACATCCCCCACCGCTACCTCGGCGGCGTGGATCACCTCGTCGGCGGCCCACACCGTGGTCTCGCGCCGATCTCCCGTGATGCCGACAATCCCGCGCAGGACCCGGAGGATATTGTCATTGATGCGGATGGCATTGGCCTGGATGGGTGCGGCCAGGCGGCCGTCCCTGATCCTATAGGAGTCTCCCACCACCGTGCAGGTGAAATCCCCCGCCCGCAGCCCGTTGATCGGATAGGTGTACCAGATGCGGCCGATGTACAGGCCGTCTTCCACCTGGGCCAGCAGCTGCTCCAGCGAGACGGGCTGGTGGCTCTCCACGACGACGTTGGTCGGTGAAACGCCCGGCGGGGCATCGAAGCGCCGGCCGCCTCCCTCGCCAAACCGGAATCCGTTCCGGGGAACCAGGGCCGTGGGCACCGACCGCGGGTCGCGCCCGAGCTTGGCGGCGGCGCGGGGGTCCTTGAGGAGGCGCTGCTGCTCGTAATAATTCGTCAGCAGGCCGACCAGCCTTCCCCGCTGGATCAGCCGGGTCTTTCCCGTCGGCAGCCCCTCGCACGTGATGCCCTTGCTGGCCGTGGCCCCGCGGAGGGCGCCGTGATCGGCCAGAGTGAAGAGCGGGCTGGCGACCCGGCGTCCCAGCCGTCCCTGGAACGCCGAAGTCTCGGCATAGAAGCTGCCGGCGGTGAGGCAGGGGAGGATGAGATTGTTGAGGAGATCGGCAACCGGTTGCTTGCCGAAGATCACCCCGTAGCGCCCGCTCGGGATCCGCTCGCCCCCGATGGCCCGGATGGCGTTCTCCGCCGCCTCGGCGCCGCTGGCACCGGTGAACTCCGCCAGGCGGGTGCCCGTGCTCCAGCCGCTCCCCTTGGCGTCGGCCGTCTCGACCATGGCGGTGATGGCGCTCAAGATGAGCGTGGACTCGTCCGTCTGCGCCGCAGGCATGTGGGTGGACGCGATGGCGATCCGCTCCTGGAGGATGGTGACATCCCCACTCAGGATGAGGCCCAGCCGCGGGATGGCCTGGCTGGATCCGGCCATCCGGGTGAGGATCGGGGACCGGGCAAACACGTCCAGGCCCCGCGTGATTACCTGCCATCCGGTCTCGACCAGATCCCGATCCGACAGGCGGAGCAGGGCGGGGTCGTGATAGCGACGGAGGCGGCGGCGTTCCTTGCCGGGATGGGGCAGCGAGGTGAACTCGGGATCCACCACGGCCGCCTGCCGGGCCTTGTCCAGGGCCCGCCGCACCCCCTCCGGCGTGAGGTCGTTGGGCTCGCTGCCACTGCCGACGCAGAGCCCGTCGGGAGCGCGGAAGACCGCCTGAACCCCGACGCCGACGGATTCCAGCGATTTGGGCTCCTCGACGCCGTTACACGGGATGTGGGAGGTGAAGTGGACCCGGGCCACCAGGCCGCCATTCGCGGCCGCGAAGATCGCCGCCTCCGCCACGTCGTCCATCGCCCGGATGAGTTCGAGGCCTTCGCTCGCGGCGCGGCCCAGCGCTCGGGTGGGGATCATGCGGTACCCCCCGTCAGGACCGCCCGGCTTCGCAGCGTGGGGCCGCCGTTTCCGACGCGCTTGACCTGCATGGGCTGGCCCTTGCCGCAGTTCGGGACGGGGATCAGCCGAAAATCCGTCCCGACGGCGTCCACCTGCATCAGGAACTGCCGGCTATCCGCCATGATCCCCCCGTCGCGGAGGAGCGGGCCCACTTCTCCGCGGCGGATCTCATAGACCTTCATGGCGGAGATCCGGAAGTTCTCGCGGGACTCCGCGATGGATGGCGTCCGGTGTCCGACCAGGTAGTAGCCGTGGTCAATCTCCTGGATGAGGGCGCGGGGGTCGCGGTCGCCCTGGGCAAAGACGGTGTTGGACATCCGGATCAACGGGACGAGCGCGGGCTCGGTGGCGGTGCAGTGGCCGTTGGGCTCTCCGCCGAAGATGGCCGCCGTCTGGCGGCTGTTCATGAAGCCCTGGAAGATACCCCGGTCGATGTGCACCACGCGCCTGGCCGGGACGCCCTCGTGATCGTACCGGTAATGGCCGTAGCCGGGGAGGGCCGGGTCCGAGAACGTAGTGACCAGTGGGGACGCGATCTGATTCCCGACCTGGGTCTCGGTGAGGGAGCGGAGCAGCCACGAGCGCCCGGCATAGCCCGTCTCCATCTTCAGGGCGCGGTCCAGCTCGGTCGGATGGCCGATGATCTCGTGGGCCAGGAGGGCGGTGAAGTGGGGATCGGTCACCACGACGACCTCGCCCTCGGTTGTGGGCGCCGGCCTGGCGCGGCTGAGGCCGGCGGCGTCCGCGGCCAGGCGGGTGGCGAAGGTCCGGAAGTCCGGGAAGGACAGGATGGGGCTGCCCGGCGGATCCTCCACACCCCGGATCAGGACTTCCCATCCCCGCTGGTGGCCCATGGCGTCGGACAGCTCCTGGGTTACCCCGTTCTCCTGCGCCACCACGAAACACGTCCCCTGGGTGAGGGCGAAGGCCTGGTCGATGAGGGCGCCCTCGGTGCTGACGAAGAGCTCTCGGCTGATCTGGGTGAGGGCGCCGATGGAGTTATAGGTCACCGCGGCCGACGTGGCCTTGACCGCGCTCCCAACCTCGCGGGTGAGGGCGGCGATGTCCGCCAGGGGGACCGAGCGCGGGTCCACCTCGAAGGCGGCCGGCACGGCGTCCCGGTTCGCTGGCACGGCGGCCAGCCGGGTATCCCACAGCGCGCCGGCCAGCACGGGAAAGGCGCCCGCGGTCGCGGCTTTCCCGCGGGCGTTGGCGGCCGCGCGCTCGTGGGCGCGGGCCAGGCCGTCGCGGATCACGCGGCCCAGCCGGTCCCAGTCGGCCGCCCCCAGGCTCTGCCCGTAGTACCCGGGCGCGCGGACGCCCTCCCCCGCGATCACCCGGATGCCAAAGGCCAGGGTCTCATCCTTGCCGCTCTGCCTGCTGTGGCCGTTCTCGGCCCAGGCGAACTGCGACTCGACGACTTCCAGGCGCAGGTCGGCATAGGCACACCCGAGGCGGGCGGCTTGGCGCATGAACTGGTCGGCGATCCGTCCCTGTATCTCCCCGATGAGTTCAGCGGTGAAAGTCCGAGTTGCCATGGACGCCTCCGCGTCTGACCCCTCATCCTCGCCCCCCCCGGCCCGGGGGGAACCCAGGGGGCACCCGGAAGGCATCCGGGGAGGGCTGGAGAGGTGGTGCGAGACGCGGGATTATAGACCCTTTTCACGAAATGTCGAATATCGAGCCCGCCACAGACGGGAATGTCGAATGACGAAGGCCACGACCCGTTGCACACGAAAAACGCAACGGGTACCCCGGCACCTCCCAAACCGTCCCCGTTCGAAATTCATCCACGCCATGGCGTGGCGATTCGACATTCGATATGGCTTTCAGGCCTGGCCGCGTGTGGGTTCTTGACGGGTCAGGCGATGTTTGGTAGCGTCAGGCGTCGCCTGTGGCCGCCTTTGTGTGAAGGGCCGGTGTCGCGGTCCAGCCTGGGTGGCACCGCCTCGGATGTCACCGGCGCTCCGACCCTCCGCGACCGTGCGCCGCTCCTCCGGTCTGGCGCGTTCCATATCAGGTTGCTCCCTGGTCGCGGTCCGTGCCGAGACGACCGACAGTTTGGGCCATGCCCGAGACCGTACCCGTGGATGAAGAGCTTCGCCCTGGGGTCGCGCTGTGGGAGGCCGGCCGGTACGTCGAGGCGCACGAGGAATTCGAACACCTCTGGCTGGTGGAGGTGGGGCCGCGCCGGCACTTCCTGCGCGGCCTCGTGCATGCGGCCATGGGGTTCCACTACCTGACGGTGGGTGATCTGATATCGGCCCGATCGAAGTTGGCTTCGGCCGCGAACCTCCTGGATGGGTTCCCCGGGGACTTCCTGGGCCTGGACGTGGATGGGGTCCGGGTGGGGATCCTCGCGTCGCAGGCGGCGCTGGAGACCGGTGGAGTCGCCGCGCCCATGGATCTCGGTTGGGTGACCATCCCCCGCCTCACCCAGGCGGCCGCCATGCGGGATGTCCGGACAACTGGAACCTGAACCTTCCCGAAGGAGTTTTCATCCGTGTACCAAGTCATCATCCTGGGATCGGGACCGGCGGGGCTCACTGCGGCGCTGTACGCGGCCCGGGCCCATCTCAAGCCCCTCGTGGTGGATGGCCACGAGACCGGCGGACAGCTCACCCTGACCACCATGGTGGAGAACTATCCCGGCTTCCCCGACGGGCTGATGGGGCCCGACCTGATCGCGGCCATGCGGAAGCAGGCGGAACGGTTCGGGGCCAGCTTCCGCGGGGGCAGCGCGACGGCCGCAGACCTCTCCCGGCGTCCGTTCCGGATCACCCTTGACGGCCAGGTGGAGGAGTGCCTGAGCCTGATCATCGCCACGGGCGCCTCGGCCAAGCTCCTGGGGCTCCCGTCGGAGCGGAAGCTGATGGGACACGGGGTCTCCACCTGCGCTACCTGCGACGGCTTCTTCTTTCAGGATCAGGAGATCATCGTGGTCGGTGGGGGCGACTCGGCCATGGAGGAGGCGATCTTCCTGACGAAGTTCGCCCGGCGGGTGAGCGTGGTTCATCGCCGGGACAAGCTCCGGGCCTCCAAGATCATGCAGGAGAAGGCCAGGAAGAACCCCAAGATCGATTTCACCTGGGACTCCACGCTGGCGGAGATCCAGGACGTGGACCGGGGGAAGGTGACGGGCGTCCGCCTCCGGAACCTGAAGACCTCGGCGATCACGGAGCGGCCGGTGGATGGGGTCTTCATCGCCATCGGGCATACCCCTAACACCCAGATCTTCCGCGGCCTGCTGGACATGGACGAGGTCGGCTATATCCAGGCCCACGATGGGACCAAGACGAGCCTGCCGGGAGTGTTCGCGGCCGGGGACGTGCAGGATCGGGTGTACCGGCAGGCCATCACCGCGGCCGGGTCTGGGTGCATGGCGGCCATGGATGCCGAGCGCTTCCTGGAGCACGCAGGGCACTGATCCCCCGAGCTGAGGGGCCACCGGGGGACGGGGCCCCGCAGGGCCACGGGGTGGGGCCCGATCGGCGCCGACGCAGGAGGTGGAGGTCGGGAGGGGCCCCGCAGGATTGATGCACCTCAAGGGTACCCGGGGAGCCGGGGCGAGGGGAGAGATTGGGCGGGACGGGAAAATCCTCCTACAATTCGTATCGAATGGTATCGCCGAAAGGATCCTCCATGGTAGGATGCGCGCCGTGACCGACGAAACGACGGATGCCCCCAAGAAGAAGATCCTGATCATTGACGACGAGAACGACTTGGTGGTTCTGGCGACCCACGCCTTGACCCTGGACCGGTCTGACATCGAGGTCATCAGCGCCAAGGACGGGCCATCGGGCATCCAGCGGGCCAAGGCGGACCAGCCATCGGCCATCATCCTCGACATCATGATGCCGAAGATGGATGGATACGAGGTGTGCCGGCAGCTGAAGGCGGATCCGGAGACCCGTGGCATCCCCGTGGTGATGCTCACAGCCAGCAACGATCCCCAACTCAACCAGAAAGCCTTCGAGGCGGGGGCCGTGGCCTGCCTGACCAAGCCGTACCGGCGAGCATCGCTGATGAATTGCGTGGACATGGCGTTGGCGAGTAGTGAGCGATCACGCGGGCGATCCACCTGAGTGCTTGATTGCATACATCCGTATCTGGTTTTCCCCTGATACGGATCGTCCTTTGCCAAGGGCGTTTCGTGGAGAGTTGGCTCGCGCCAACCCTACACGAAGTTATGAAATCAAACACTGGGCCGCCGCGCACCCCCACGAGCTGCGCTGCCCATGGACACCCAAGTCGGTTTGGTTCGCGCCTTGGTCCCGGTGACCCTCACGCTCCAGGTCCGGATCCCCGGCGATCATCCCTCCGTCCCTGTCCTGGGCGACGAGCGCATGGGTTCCGCCACCCTGGTGGACGCCCAGGGCCTCCTGCTGACCGTGAACTACGTGGTGATCGGCGGGCAGGAGATCGTCGCCACGCTGCCTGAGGGGCGCCGCTTCCCTGCAGACATCGTTGCCCAGGATTTCGACAGCGGGATCGCCGTGCTTTCCATCCCGGTCCGCGACCATCCGGTGGCTTCCCTGGGGGACTCGCGCCGCCTGGCCACCGGCCAGGAGGTGTTCATCCTGGCCAGCACCGGCCCAACGGTCCGGCGGGTGAGCAGCGGGGTCATCACCGACCTGGGCCCCTTCGATGCCTACTGGGAGTACATGCTGGAGGCGGCCATCCAGAGCACGGCGTTCAACCCCGGTCTGGGCGGCGGCCCGCTCTTCGATGTCCGCGGGCGGATGGTCGGCGTCACCTCGCTTAACCTGGGTCAGGTGGGTCGCTTCAGCCTGGCCATCCCCGTGCACCTGTTCACCGAGCATCGCGACGACCTGTTGCGCCACGGACTGGTGCAACGCCGCGCCCGCCGGGCGTGGGTCGGATTCTACCCCCAGCCGACGGCCTCCGGGATCGTGGTGGCGGGACGGGTGCCGGAAGCGCCTGCCTTTCGGTCGGGGATGCGGGAGGGCGATATGGTTTTGGCGGTCAACTTCCGCGAGGTGGCTACGCGGGAGGAGCTGTACCCGGAGATGTGGAAGCACCCGCGGGCGCCCTCCTGCGCTTCAGCATCCTGCGGGGAGAGGCGCGCACCACCGTCGAGGTGGTGTCGGAAGATCGGGCTGAGTTTTACCGGTAGATCGGGGGCTCGGCCGAAGCGGTGCGGCCGCGCGGGGGGCGGAGGACAGCATGCCACCTGAGATCTCGGCGGAAAAGCTGCGGGGCGTCCTGGAGGTCGTCCGCCTGGCCAATGCCGAGATGGATCTCGGCTCGCTGATCACCCTGGTCACCCAGCAGGCCTGCGCGCTGCTGGCCGCGGATCGGGGGTCGCTGTACCTGCTGGAGAAGGAGACCGGGGAACTCCGGTCCTCCATGGCGCTGGGCCTTCAGGGCAAGACCATTCGCCTGAAGCTGGATCAAGGCGTGGCCGGTCTCGTCGCGACGACCGGCCAGCCCATCGTGGTGGACCATGCCTATGCCGACGCCCGCTTCTACCGGGCCGTGGACGAGGCCACCGGCTACCGGACAGAGCAAATCCTGTGCGTGCCCATCAAGGGTCGGCGGGGAGAGATCCTGGGTGTGCTGGAGCTGTTGAACAAACCCACTGGCTTCACGCCCGAAGATGAGGCGGTCCTGGGCCTCCTGGCGTCCCAGGCGGGCGTCGCCCTGGCGAATGCCCAGATCTACGACGGGCTTCGCACCAACCTGGACCGGCTGTCCCGCCTGATGAAGGTCGGCACCGCCATCAGTTCCGAGCTGGACCTGGACGCCCTGCTCCGGACCATCTCCCAGACCACCTCGCACCTCCTCCAGGCGGAGCGAAGCACGGTCTTCCTGGTGGACCGGGCCCGCGGGGAGCTCTGGTCGCGGGTGGCTGAGGGGCTGGACCAGCAGGAGATTCGCATTCCCATGCGCGTCGGGATCGCCGGCAGCGTGGCCACCGCGGGGACGCCGGTGCGGATCAGTGACGCCTATACCGATCCGCGATTCAATCCGGAGGTGGACAAGCGCACCGGGTTCCACACCCACAACATCCTGTGCGCGCCCATGCGGAATGCGCGGGGCCAGGTGATCGGGGTCTTCCAGGTGTTGAATAAGCGGGGTGGGGATTTCACCGTGCTGGACGAGCAACTCCTGTCCAGCCTCTCGTCCCAGGCCGCCGTCGCCATCGAGAACGCCCAACTCTACGACGAGGTGCAGCGCGCCTACACCGAGCTCCAGGTCCTGGACAAGATGAAGTCGGACTTCCTCAACACCGTGTCCCACGAGTTGCGGACGCCGCTGGCCCCCATCCTCGGGTATTCCGAGATCCTCCTTTCGGGGAGCATGGGACAACTGCCGGCCGGGTGCCGCCGGGGGATCGAGGCCATTGCGGAGAGCGGGAAGCGGCTGCACGCCATCGTCGAGAGCCTCCTGATTTTCGTCCGCCTGGACCAGGGCGAGGTGGCGCTGAGCCGGGAACCCGTGGATCTCGCCCTCGCGCTGCACAAGGTCGTGGAGTCGTTCCACGCCAAGGCCGACGAGCGCAAGCTGCAGCTCGCCGTCGAGGTGGCGGAGGCCCTCCCTCAGGTGCTCGCCGATCCGCAGGAGCTGCAGACGGCCCTGACCCACCTGGTGGACAACGCCGCCAAGTTCACGCCGGCCGGCGGGCGGGTGACGGTTGCGGCCAAACCCACGGTGGAACCGGACGGAAGGTTGGCCGTGGAGATCGCCGTCCGGGATACCGGCATCGGCATCCCGCCGCATCTGCACGTCAAGGTCTTCGAACGGTTCTACCAGGTGGACGGATCCCTCACGCGCAGGTTCGGGGGTGTGGGCATCGGGCTGGCCGTGGTCAAGCAGATCATCGAGGCTCACGGGTCGCACGTCGTCCTGGAGAGCGAGTCGGGCAAGGGCTCGACGTTCCGCTTCGTGCTCCCAGCCGCGGATTAAGCGGGCCACACCTTTGGCGCATGGCCGTGGCCGCCGGGCTTTGGCGCGTGGGCGCGCCGATTCCTTTCTCTCCCATCCGCAAAGGGGCTGATCCCCCATGGACGCAGAGCGGGTCGTGGTGCGCGCCGAGGCCGCGAGGACATTCTGCCAGGCGGTCTTGGAGGGAGCCGGGCTGCCCACACCGGATGCGTTCCTCGTCGCCGACGCCCTGATTGATGCCGACCTGCGCGGCGTCTCCACCCACGGCCTGGTCCGGTTCCCGATCTACGTCACGCGCGTGCGCCAGGGGCTGGTGAAGGCGAAGCCGGAGATGCGGATCCTGTGCGGCCGGGGGGCGACAGTGGTCTTGGACGGGGATCACGGGTTCGGCCAGGTGGTGGGCGCGGAGGGGATGCGCCGGGCCGTCGGACTGGCGCGGGAGCACGGCGTGGGCGCCTGCGCCATCCGGAACGGCACGCACCTCGGTGCCCTGGCCTACATCGCCGCCATGGCGCTGTCCCACCAGATGATCGGGATGGTCATGAGCATCACCAATCCGGTGATCGCGCCCTGGGGCGGTGTGGTTCCCAAGATCGGCAACAACCCGCTGGCCGTGGCGGTCCCGGCCGGAAGGCAGCCCCCCGTCATCTTTGACATGGCATGCAGCCAGGTGGCGCGCGGCAACCTCATCCTGGCCTCGAAGCTGGGCAGAGCAATCCCCTCCACCTGGGCGCTGGATGAGCAGGGCCGGCCGACCGAGGATCCGGATGCGGGCCTCCGGGGGTCCCTGATGCCGGTGGGGGGGCACAAGGGGGCGGGCCTGGCCCTGGTGGTGGCGGTCCTCGGGGGTCTGCTGGCCGGGTCGCCCTCCGGCGCGGGATGTGGAGACATCTTCGACATGACTCGACCGCAGCGCCTGGGCCACCTGGTAATGGCCCTGGACATCGCCGCCTTCGGCCCGGTTGCGTCCTTCCTCCAGGCCATGGACGGGATGATCGCCGACCTGAGGGACACGCCGCCCGCCGAGGGCGTGGAGGAGATCTGGATGCCCGGGGAGATGGAAAGACGGCGGCGGGAGGAGCGCCTGCGGGACGGCTTCCCGGTGAGTCGCGTGGTCCTGGACGAGGTCCGGGCCGTGGGCGCGGAGTTCGG
>CAZNWB010000028.1:13541-15072 GCA_964576535.1 uncultured bacterium
CCCCTTCCCGGCAGCCCTCGGTATGCAGGCAGTCTGCAGGCCGTCATGGACCGGGCGATTGAAGATGCCAAGGCAATTGCCGGCGGGGGCATGGATGGATGCCTGGTGGAAAATAGCGGCGACGCGCCCTTCAGTGCGGATCCGGTCGGGCCAGAAACCGTGGCGGCGATGACGACCCTCCTCACTGAAATCCGCCGGACCGTGACGATTCCCTGCGGGGTGAACGTCCTGAAGAACGATCCCCGGGCCGCCCTGGCCATCGCCATGGCGACGGGTGCCCGATTCGTCCGCATCACCGTGCATGCGGGCGTCATGGTCACCGGTCAGGGGATCATCCAGGGAGATGCCTCTGGCACCCTGCGCTACCGCCGGGCCATCGGCGCCGAGGGGGTGGCCCTCTGGGTGGATTTCATGACAAAACACGGGGGGCCGCTGGTCGCCGGGGATCCCGCGCAAGAGGCGAAGGACCTGGTTCACCGCGAATTGGCGGATGCGCTTGTCGTGTCCGGGAGAGGAACCGGCGAAGCGGCCGATCTGGAGCTGCTCAAGACCGTTCGGAAGGTTGTCCCCGGCACACCTCTGCTCGTCGGGAGCGGCGCCAGGCCCGAGACGATCAAGGCCCTCTTCGAGATCGCCGACGGGGCCATCGTCGGCACCGCCATCAAGACGGACGGTAAGCTGGCCCACCCGATCGACCCCGCCCGCGTCGCCCTGCTCATCCGCGCCTCCCGGTAGTCGTCCCAGGCTTGACTCGGCCAGGGAAGGTGATAGATTGAGAGAGTAGAGAGCCGAGAGACGAGAGCCGTGACCCTAAACTGACCTGAACGGGTGTTGAATTGACTGAGTGCCCCCAAGGAGCAACCTTGGGCATCGCGCGGAGGGAGACACGGTGACCTGACCGAGTGGGGATTGCGGGCGAGAGCAAGGCCCGGGGAGGTGTGCCATGGCGATGGTGAAGCGATTGCAGGAATTCCTGGATGCCAACGGCGTCAAGTACGAGGTGACCCCGCACCAGGTGGCGTACACCACCCAGGAGATTGCCGCGGCCAGCCACATCTCCGGCAAGGCCATCGCCAAGGTGGTCATGGTCAGGCGCGGGGAGGCACAGGTGATGACCGTCCTGCCGGCCGCCTGCAAGCTGGGGATGGATCGCCTGGAGAAGATTCTGGGCGCCCCCCGGATCACCATCGCGCGCGAGCAGGAGTTTGCCGGGCTGTTCCCCGACTGTGACACCGGAGCGATGCCGCCCTTCGGCAATCTGTACGGCGTGGAGGTGTACGTGGACGAGGAACTGGCCACCCATCCCCAGATCGTCTTTCAGGCGGGGAATCATCACGAGCTGGTGACGATGACCTACGCCGACTTCGCCCGCCTGGTGCAGCCCAAGGTGGCCGAGTTCTGCTCCCACGCGTGAGACTTCACACGATCCCGGAGGGGGCGGTGTTGGATCTGTCTCCTCGGATGAATCTGCGCCGCCTCCTCCTCATTCACCCGCCGAGGAATGCCACGGCCTGTACTCCGGCCGTGGATT
>CAZNWB010000028.1:15172-38695 GCA_964576535.1 uncultured bacterium
TCCTGTCCCGGGTCATGCATCCGAACGAGGCGAGCTACATGGGGACGGTGCATGGCGGGGTGGTCCTGCGCATGCTTGACGAGGCCGGCGGGATGGCGGCCTTCCGCCATGCCCGGAAACCCGTGGTCACCGCGGCCATAGACAGTATGAGCTTCCTCGCCCCCGTGCATGTCGGGAACCTGGTCACCGCCAAGGCCTCGGTCAACAGCGTGGGCAGGACCTCGATGGAGGTGGGGGTGCGGGTCGAGGCCGAGGACCTCCTCACCGGCAAGGTGACCCACACCGCATCCGCCTATCTGGTCTATGTGGTTGTCGGCCGGCGCAACAAGCCTCTCAGAGTTCCTCCCTTGATCCCGGTGACGGCCGACGATCGGCGGCGGATGGCGGCCGCCGAACTCCGCCGGAAGGAGCGTGCCGCCCGCCGGATGGCCGGCCGCGCCAGCCGGTAAGAGACGCCGGACAACCTCCTGCCAACCAATCTCCCGGCTGGACGCCCTGCGGCGTGTGCTGGTATCATGCCCGCCGATTCGGCCTCTTCTTCATCCCCATGGAGTGATCCCTGACTCTTGGGAGGATTTCCGATGCTGTCCCTGGAAGACCTGAAGGCCCTGGCCCATCCCGCCGATACCAAGATCGTGCTGTTCGTGCTGGATGGTCTCGGCGGCCTGACCCGCAAGGGTGAGAGCCAGACGGAACTCGAAGCGGCTCGCACCCCGAACCTCGACAGGCTGGCCGGAGAGGGCAACCTCGGGTTGGCGGATCCGGTGGCGCCCGGGATCACGCCGGGCAGCGGCCCGGGGCACCTGGGCCTCTTCGGCTATGACCCGCTCCAGTACCGCATCGGTCGCGGGGTCCTGGAGGCGGTGGGGATTGACCTGGAGATGACCCAGCGCGACCTGGCCGCGCGCGGGAACTTCTGCAGCGTGGATGCCCAGGGCCTGATCACCGACCGGCGCGCCGGACGCATTCCCACGGAGGTCTGTGCACGGCTTACCCTGCTCTTGGAGAAGATTGGCATTCCAGGGCTCGAGGTGATCGTGCGGCCGGTGCGCGAGCATCGCTTTGTGGTGCTATTCCGGGGCGACGGGTTGGAAGAGGGCCTGTCGGAGACCGACCCCCAGGAAACCGGCAAGCCGCCGCTGCCTGTTCAGGCGGAAGTCTCCGCGGCCAAGAAGGCCGCAGGGGTCGCGAACCAGTTCGTCTCGGAGGCCAGGCGGGTGCTCTCCAGCGAGCATCCGGCCAACATGGTCCTCCTTCGTGGATTCTCCAAGTATCCCAGCCTGCCGAAGCTCACCGAAATCTATGGCCTGCGGGCGGCGGTCATCGCGGTGTACCCCATGTACCGGGGCCTGGCGAAGCTGGTGGGGATGCAGGCGGTCAAGACCGGGGACACGGTGGCGGAGGAGATCACCGCGCTGGAATCCGTCTATGGCCGGTTCGATTTCTTCTTCGTCCACGTGAAGAAGACGGACAGTGCCGGCGAGGACGGGAACTTCGAGAGGAAGGTGGCCGTCATCGAGGAGGCGGACGCCGAGATTCCGCGCCTCATGTCGCTCAAGCCCGACGTCCTGGTGGTGACGGGCGACCATTCGACCCCGGCGCCGTTCAAGGCGCATAGCTGGCACCCGGTGCCCGTCCTGCTCTGGTCGAAGTGGTGCCGGCCGGATGGTGCCGCCGGGTTCTCTGAGCGGGAATGTCGGTTCGGTGGCATCGGGCACATCCGGGCAGCCGAGCTGATGCCGCTCATCATGGCGCACGCGGAGCGCCTGGCCAAGTTCGGGGCCTGATAACCCAAGAGAAAGACTAATATTCATCCGCAGATTACGCAGATAGGCATATCCACATGACTCCGGTAGATACCAAATATTGGGGGTCGAACACTCGCCTGACCCCATGATTTTGCGGTTACCTGAGTCAAGTGGATACCCCTATACGCAGATTACACAGATTTTTTCCGGCATGTGTTCCCGTGAAATCTGCGTAATCTGTGGGTGAAGGTGATTCGGTGGTTCGGTTCTTGTCATGCCCCGTGATCTGAAAGGTCAGGTGGCCGTCATCACCGGCGCCTCCAGCGGGATCGGGCGGGCCACGGCCATCGTCTTTGCGCGGGAAGGCATGCGGGTCGTCCTGGGCGCCCGCCGCAGTGATCGGCTGCAAGAGACCCTGGAGCTGATCCAGCGGGATGGAGGCGAGGCGCGCGCCCTTAAAACCGATGTGACCCAGGCAGACCAGGTGGATGGCCTGGTTCGCGAGGCGGTGACTGCGTTCGGCCGGCTGGATATCCTGGTGAACAACGCCGGCCTGGGATACTTCGGCCGCCTGGAATCCATGCCCGTCGAGGAGGCCCGGTACCTTTTCGACGTGAATGTGATGGGCACCTTCTACGGCATCCGGGCCGCGGTCCCGATCATGCGGGCGCAGCGCTCGGGGCACATCATCAATGTGGCCTCGGTGGTCGGCAAGCGTGCGTCGCCTGGCAGCGGGTTCTATTCCGCCACGAAGTTCGCCCAGGTCGGGTTGTCGGAGGCGCTGCGACTGGAATTGGCCGACACGGGGATTGACGTGAGCGTCATCTGCCCCGTATCCACCATGACCGAGTTCTTCGAGGTTGCGGGGTCGCGCTCTCCGCTCCGGTTTGGCCCCGCCGGCCCAACATACACCGCAGCACAGGTGGCGGAGGTCATCCTCAGATGCGTCCGCCGCCCGCGCCCCGAGGTCATCGTGTATCCGCCCGCCCGTCTGATGGTGATCCTGAATGCCATGGCTCCTCGGCTGATGGACCGAATCATGGCGAGGTACTGGAAGAGCGTTCGTCCCGGGCTCTAGTCTGCCGTTCCCCCGGCGGCGTCGAGTCTGGCGGTGGCGAAGGGGAGGTATGATGAGCTTGGACGGCAGCGTCAAGGAGTGGACATCGGACACGCTTCAAAAGATCTGGGGGGAAAATGCGGCCGTCCGGGAGGCGCTGCGGCGGGAGGTCCAGGGGTTGCCCGAGGGACAGCTGGCCTTCCAGCCCACCCCGGTGAAGTGGTCCATCGGAGAGATCCTGGATCACCTGCATCTTGCGGAACGGAGCATCGCGCGCGTCCTCTCCAAGATCCTGCAGCAGGCGGCGGGCCGGGGACTGGTCGGCGAGCCGGGGAGCATGGACCCCTTGCCCCACCAGATTGACCTGCAGATCTACAACCAGCCGGCCGACGCGCCCGAATCCGTCCGCCCGTCGCCGGAACGTCCGCTCGGGCAGCTTCTCGAAAGCCTGCAGGAGAGTCGGGAGCGCCTGCAGGAGGTGGCCAGCCGGGCGGATGGCCGGGTGGTCGGCAACGTGACGATCCGGCACTTTCAGCTCGGCGAACTTCATTTTTACCAGTGGCTCGCCCTGGAGGGGGCGCACGAGGCCAAGCACCTGGCACAGATCCGCCAGATCAAGGCGAATCCCCGGTTTCCCGGGGCCTGATGGCACTAGGTGGAGAACAACGGCGTTCGGTAGTTCGGGAGTTCGAGGGTTCGGTGGTTCTCGCACGACCGAACAACCGAACTGCCGACCGTCTGTTCCTTGAAGCGATGGGCCATGAACTTTCGACTTGAGACACAATGACCTCACGACTGAGGACCGTCCTGTTTCCGGCGACGCCGCGTCGCATCCCCTACGATCGGGGGATCAACATTACCTTACGCACTGCCCACCTGATGACTTCCGGGATCCTCCTGGGCGGACACGTCTTTGACATTTCTGCCGAGCGGCTGATCCTGCTGCTGTATCTCGCGATTGCAAGCGGTGTCGGCTTGGTTCTGCTTGAGCTGTATACGTCCTGCCGCTGGATCTACCTGGGCAAGGGGGCCATGGTCATTCTCAAGGTGGCGCTCCTGATCGCCGCGGGGGTGTGGTGGGAGCAGCGGGTCGTGTTTCTGCTGCTGGTCGTCCTCGTCGGCTCCGCCGGCTCGCACATGCCGGCCCGTTTCCGCTATTACTCCCTGATCCATGGCCGCGTGATTTCGGACCCGGTCAAGGTCCCCGTCGGGCCCCCGGTTTCGACCTGGCGGCAGTGAAAGACCGTGGGACACCGCCAAGGCGCCAAGGACACCGAGGACTCTCCCATGGGTCGTCTTCCTTCACGGAGAGTTCTGCGAGGGTACGTCAAAATTTTCTGCGCGATCCTTTTCCGAGTTGTGTGAGATATTGCCAGGGTTGGTGGCTTGGTGTCTTGATGGTGAGATTTTCGGGATACTAGGACGCAATGGACTACAGGCGGCTGCATCGCTGGGATGTCACCCCGCGGGAGGCCATTCGCATCCAAAAAGAGCTACGTCCCCAGGTCGCCGCCCGCGATGCTGGCCGGGCCGAGGTTCGAACCGTCGCGGGCATGGACGTGTCGTATGACAAGCACTCCCCGTGGCTGTTCGCGGCCATCGTGGTTCTGCGGGTCCCGGGATTCCAGCAGGTGGAGGCCGTCGGCGTCCGGGCGGACGCGAAGTTCCCGTACGTTCCGGGCCTCCTGTCCTTCAGGGAGTCGCCGGCTGGGCTGGAGGCATGGGAGAGGCTGCACACCCGGCCCGACTGCCTCATCTGCGATGGGCATGGCTACGCCCATCCCCGTCGGTTCGGATTTGCGTGCCACTTCGGCCTCCTGGTGGACCTGCCAACCATCGGGTTTGCCAAGAGTGTCCTCGTGGGAACCTTCAAAGGTCCGGGGTATTCTCGCGGGAGTGTGAGTGACCTGGTGGATTCGGACGAGGTGATCGGGGCGGCCGTCCGGACGCGGGAAGGAGCAGAACCCGTATTCGTGTCGGTCGGGCACCGGGTCAGCCTGGCCACAGCCGTCGGAACCGTCTTGGCGTACTCGCCCGATTACCGGATTCCGGAGCCGATCCGTCAGGCCCATACCCTGGTGAACCGGCTGCGCCAGGAAGGTACGGTACCCTCCCAGGAAGCAGGCCTCTTCGGCTAGCCCCGACCCGAAATTCCGATGGGGCCGAATTCCCTGTGGAGAGGCCGAGAGAGCGCCGGAGAAGAGCCACGTTAGCGGGGCCTGGAAGCGACCTGTAGGGGCCTGTGTTTGTCTTCCTCCACGGGGCCTCGCATAGAGGGGAGACGTAGATTCTACTCTCGGTTTTTTCGGATCGGGGCTAAGAGATGGACTCGTACGTTTCAAAGAGTCTGACCCCAGGGTCTGGCTTGGAGAAGATGGGGGACGGATGATCGGACGATCGGTGTTTTTCCTGGCGGATCGGGTGTTCCGGAGTGTGACGACTTCGGCGGCCTACGTGCACCTGCTGGACAGGGTGAGTCACCACGAGCATCCCGGTGCGGGAACCGGCGCGGATCGGCCGGCGGCACAGGTTCCCGACCTGGGTTATCACCCCACAATTCACGAGAGCGCGCTCATCCCCCTGGCGGCACCCCGAGACGTCCGGGCCTGGCAAGTGCAGTGGAAGCCTGCGCCGCATTCACCGGCGGATGGCCTCGGCTACCAGAGCGTTGGTGGCTTCTATCTCCCCCGTGCGGACGGGAGTGTCCCCTGTCCGGGAATCCTGGTGCTCCCCGTCCTGCACGACCCCATGAATCTCGCGTCGGGAACGGTCGCCCGGTACCTTGCATCCCAGGGGTTCGCCGCCTTGGAGGTGCGGGGCGGCCCCTCCTTCCTGGATCGCGTGCGGGTGACGCAGGACGGCGACGGCCCCACCTTTGAGGACGTGGAAGCGGAGATGATCCGTGACGGCCGCCGCGGTCTCGATTGGCTCGGCCGTCAGCGCGGAGTGGATGCGCAGCGCCTGGGGATCGTCGGGATCAGTCACGGTGCCATGATCGGGCCGTGCGTGATGGGGGCAGACTCGCGGCTCACGGCTGGCGTCTTCTGCATGGGGGGCGCGGATGAGGCCTTGATCGTGGCCCGGTCGCGGGAGCGGTCGGTGCGCCGATTCCGCGAGCGCGTCATGCGGGTGCATGGACTGACCGACCCCGAAGAGCTGCTGCGCCTGGGCCAAGCGCAGGTCTCTCTGGCGGAGCCGCTGCGGTATGCGGCCGCCGTGGATCCGGAGAAGGTGCTGCTGTTCAAGACCCGGCGCGATCGGGCCGTGGTCCCGGAGGCCCAGGACAAATTGTGGGAGGCGTTGGGCCGGCCGCGGCGGATCACCCTGCCTTTCGGACACATCGGCTTCGGTCTGGCCTTCTACTACGTTGTACGGCGCGGGGCCGAATTCCTCTGGGAACGCTTATCCTGACTGTTCCCACCGCAGCGCCCCATTCCCGAGTCCGGGCTCAGCAACAGGAGTGCCGTGGCAAGGAGTTTCCGATTGACCGCCGGACTGGTTGCCCAGTACTCTGGAGCAATTGGGGGCAGCGGGGAGGCCAGAGGTCGAGAACAGGTGTGGCTAATCCTGCAGGCTAGCGGTGCTTGGCCACGCCGATCCGAGGGCAAAGGGGGTTCACGGGGCAGGCGCTGCACAGGGGCGAGATGGGCTTGCAGAGGTTTTGGCCAAAGGTGACCAGGAGATCGTTGTAGGGGATCCAGTGGCGGCGCGGCAGGACCTTGCGGAGGGCGAACTCGGTCTGTTCCGGGGTCTTGGTCCTGACGATGCCCAGCCGGTTGCTGATCCGGTGCACGTGGGTGTCCACGCAGATGCCGGGCTTGCCAAAGCCGATGGTGACGACGAGGTTGGCGGTCTTCCGCCCGATGCCCTTCAAGGTCAGCAGCGTCTGGATGTCGTCCGGGACCGTGCCGCCGTGCTTGTCGAGGAGCGTGCGACACAGCGCCCGGATGGTCTTGGCCTTCGTTCGGTAGAAGCCGGCCGGGTAGATGGTCCGGGCGATCCGGGGCGCGGGCAGCCGCGCCATGGCGCGGGGTGTCCGGGCCAGGCGGAACAGGCGGGCGGAGGCCTCGGCCGTGACCTCGTCCTTGGTCCGGAGACTGATCAGGCACGAGATCAGGATCTGGAAGGGATCACGGGAATCCTGGGCCACGGCCCCCACGGCGGTGGGGTTCCACTGCCGGCTGGTCCGCTGCAGGCTCCGGACGATCCGGTCGATCTCGGCAACTGTTCTCGACATGATCCCGATGTCCGTTCGGCAAACCCCAGTCCTGCCTGAGGCGGGCGGATTATAACACGGCGCTGCAGGAGGTGAAGGACGGATGCGGATTTTCTTTGCGGGGGCGGCGCGGAGCGTGACCGGGTCACAGCACCTTCTGGAGTTCAACGGGACACGGCTGCTCCTGGACTGCGGCCTGTACCAGGGTCGGCGCAAGGAGTCCAACGAGCGGAACCGCCACCTGCCCTTCGACCCGCGCCAGGTGGACGCCATGATCCTGTCCCACGCCCACATCGACCACTCCGGAAACATCCCGACACTGGTCAAGCAGGGATTCCGGGGCAGCCTCGTCTGCACCCCCGCCACGCGGGACCTGTGCAGTGTGATGCTGCGGGACGCGGCCCACATCCAGGAGGCGGACGCCGAGTTCATCAACCGGAAGTACGGGGACCAGCTGGAGGAACCGGTGGTCCCCCTCTACGATGAGGCGGATGCCCTGAAGGCGCTCACGCACTTCCGCAGCCTCGACTACCATCAGCCGATGCCGGTCCTGCCGGGCGTGACCTGCACCTTCCTGGATGCGGGGCACGTCCTGGGGGCGGCCATCGTCCAACTGGACATCGACCTGGCGCCGGACCGGTTGCGGTTGGTGTTCAGCGGGGACCTGGGCCGGCGGAACATGGCCATCCTGCGGGATCCGGAGATTCCGGAGCCCCCCGATGTCCTGATCCTGGAGAGCACCTACGGGGACCGCCTGCATTCCCCCATGGCCGGGATGGAGACTGAGCTGGCGGAGGTGATCAACCGAACCGCGGCGCGGAAGGGGAAGGTCCTGGTGCCCAGCTTCTCCCTGGAGCGCACCCAGGAATTCGTGTATGCCCTCCACCGCCTCACGCTGCGCAAGGCGATCCCGCCGATTCCTATCTACGTGGACAGCCCCCTCTCGGTACGCATCACCGAGATCTTCAAGCTGCACCCGGAGTGTTTCGACGACGAGACGCGGGCCTTCATGCGGCAGAGCGGCGATCCCTTCGGCTTCGAGAACCTGACCTACATCAGCAACGTGGAGGACTCCAAGGCCCTGAACGGCCGCGAGGGGCCCATGGTCATCATAGCCGCTTCCGGGATGTGCGAGGCGGGGCGCATCCTCCACCACCTGCGGAACGGGATCGAGAACCCCCGAAACACGATCCTGATCATCGGCTTCCAGGCGAAGAATACCCTGGGGCGAAAGATCGTCGAGCGGCAGCCCAGCGTGCGGATCTTCGGCGTGGAGCGGTCGTTGGAGGCTGAGGTGGTGGTCATGGACGCCTTCAGCGCCCACGCCGACCGGGACGACCTGCTGGACTTCGTCGGCCGGGGCCGATCGTCCCTCCGCCGGGTCTTCCTGGTCCACGGGGAAGAAGAGCAGATGCTCCCCTTTGGCGACCGCCTCACGCGCATGGGCATCCCTGGCGTCCACGCCCCCATGCTGGGCGAGTTCGTGCGGATCTGACGCGGGCTCCCGGATTGACTTTTTTCCCCTGCCCCCATAATCTTCCGCCTGACAAGTGTCGGATTTCGAATTTCGAATTACAGATTTTCAAATCCGAAATCCGTGCTCTGGAATCTGAAATTGAAACCGGGGGATGCCGGGACGGATGCGTGGCGCTAAGGTTTCGGTTCCCCTGGCGAGCTTACAAGAGGGAGAACCCATGATGGAGGGATTGCACTTTCTGGCCTTCGGCCCGCATCCGGACGATGCGGAGATCGGGACCGGGGCTTTTCTCTTGAAGATGAAGAACCGGGGTTATCGCACCGGCATGGTGACCCTGACCACGGGAGACATGGGCAGCGGGTCGCCCGAGGTCCGGCGCGAGGAGACGCGCCGGGCGGCCCGCGACCTGAAACTGGATGCCCTGGAGATCCTGGACCTGGGGGACACGCGTCTTGAAGACAACCATGCGAACCGGGTGGCCGTCGCCTCGCTGGTCCGGAAGTACCGGCCGGAGATCGTGCTGGCCCCCCACTACGGGCTCGAGCCGGGTCGGGGCCGGGGCCACGCGGACCACATCATCTGCGGCCACCTGGTGACTCACGGGGTCAACTTCGCCCACCTGGAGAAGTACCCGGCCGAGGGGCGCCCCCACGCCGTGAAGAAGATCCTGTACTACTTCCTGCCCCCCTTCATCAAGCCGACCTTCATCGTCCCCGTGGACGAGGAGTTTCCCCTGGCCATTCAGGCCCTGGCCAACCACAGCTCGCAGTTCGATCGGCGGGATCGGCCGCAGTTCTTCCCCACCCGGCTGGAGGCGACCGCCAGCTATCTGGGTGCCCAGATCGGGGCGAAATTCGGCCAGGCGTTCTACGTCCAGGATCCCCTGAAGATCGAGGACCCGTTGTCGCTTTTCCCCTGAGACGTCGCGGCGCCTAGCCATGTCCAGAGAGGGTGCTGGCCAGCATGCGTCTGCAGAAACGATTGGCGCAGATCGGCGTGCTGATCGCGGCAATCTTCTCCGCCGGCACTACCGGCTTCATGGCAGTGGAAGGTTGGCCGTTCCTGGACGCCCTGTACATGACCACCATCACCCTTTCGACCGTTGGCTTCCAGGAGGTCCATCCGCTCAGCCCGGGCGGCCGCCTGCTGGCCATGGCGTTGATCCTGGGGGGAACAGGCTCGCTGTTGTACGGGCTCAGCGTGGTGACCGCCTTTATCGTCGAGGGTGAACTCCGAGGACTGCTGGGGAAGCGACGCATGGAAAAGGCGCTGGCGAAACTACATGCACACGTGATCGTCTGCGGGGCGGGCGAGACGGGAAAGCACGTCGTCGAGGAGCTGCTGAAGACCCAAACCCCGTGCGTGGTGATTGAACAGGATCTCGCCAGGTTGAAGCACCTGGAGCGGTTCGGCGGGATGCCGGTCATCGAGGGGGACGCAACGGACGGGGTTGTCCTGAGCCGCGCCCGCATCGACATCGCGCGGGGGTTGATCACCACGCTCCCCTCGGATAAGGACAATCTGTTCGTGATCCTGACGGCGCGGGAGTTGAGCCCGACGCTCCGCATCGTGAGCCGCGTCATCGCGGATGAAAGCCACGCGAAGCTGCGGAAGGCGGGTGCGGACGCCGTGGTGTCGTCGAACCGGATCGGCGGGCTGCGGCTGGCCTCGGAGTTGATCCGCCCCCAGGTGGTCTCCTTCCTGGACACGATGCTGCGGGACCCGCAGCGGGTCCTGCGGATCGAGGAGGCGGAGGTGGCACAAGGCTCCCCGGTCGTCGGGAAGACGCTGGGCGAACTCGACCTGGTCAGCCGCGTGGGACTGGTCGTCATTGCCAAGAGGCGGGGGGCCACGGGGGAGTTCGTGTATAATCCCAGGGCCTCCACGCCCCTCGACGCCGGGGATTTCCTGATCGTCTGTGGGGAGGTGGCCCAGTTGGAGACCCTGCGCGACATCTTGGCAACGGGATGACTGACCGGCAATCGGGCAACCAGGCAACTGGGTGATCGGGCAATTCGCGTTTGGGGATCCGGCAAAAGACGAATCCATGTCTCCCGGGCTGGGCGTCCGGTGGATGAGGGAACGGACGTGAGCGAACTGAAGCCCTGGAAACGTCTGGGGAGTCGGACACTGTACCAGCAGGCCCATGTGCTGGTCCGGGAGGACGCCCTGGAGTTGCCGGACGGCCGGGAGCGGGCGTATCCCGTCTTAGCCCTGGGGGGCAGCGTCGGCGTCCTGCCCTTTCTCTCGAAGCAGGAGGTGGTTCTGGTCCGGCAGTACCGCCACGTCCCTCAGGGGTTCTCCTGGGAGGTGCCCGGGGGGAGCATCGCGGCCGGCGAGCCTCCGGAGCAGGCCGCCCAACGCGAACTCCGCGAGGAGGCGGGGTATCGGGCCGGTCGCCTGCGGCGACTGGGCGGGTTCTGGCCGAACAACGCCTACCTGGACGAGGTCATTCACGTCTATCTGGCGGAGAACCTCGTGAACGATCCGCTGCCCGCCGATCAGGACGAGCACCTGGAAGTCCAATCATTCCCCTTCGACGTGGCCCTCGCCATGGCCCAGGACGACAGGATCTCTTGTGGCCTCACCAAGCTGGCCATCCTGTGGGCCGCCATCGCGCGTGGTCCGAGCACCGTGTAGACCGCTCGGGAAGTCCCGACGGTAGGAAACCGTCGGGATTACCCCGAAGGAGTCGCAGTCTGCGTGGGTAACCCCCGGCGGGTACCCGCAATGCTCGGGTGCGCCGGGGGATCAGCCGGAAGGATGCAGGACAAACGGAGGCCGCATGCGGTTCGATGCGAAGGTCGCAATCATCACGGGATCCTCGGACGGGATCGGAAGGGCGGCGGCCCTGATCTTTGCCCGCGAGGGGGGACAGGTGGTCCTGAACGCCCGCGGGCGCGATCGCCTGGAGGCGGCCCGGGCCTCGGTGCAGGCGGTGGGCAAGCCACCCCTCGTGGTGGCCGGTGACGTCAGCCACGCCTCGGTGGTACAGCGGCTGGTCGGCGAGACGCTTCAGCATTTCGGTCGGGTGGACATCCTGGTGAACAACGCGGGAGGGGGGACGAGCCTCCGGTTTCTCGAGGAGGTGACGGCGGAGGACTGGGACCTGACGGTCAACTCGAATCTGAAGAGCGCGTTCCTCTGCTGCCAGGCGGTGGCGCCCGCGATGAAACGCCAGCGATACGGCCGCATCGTGAACGTCTCATCGGTTGCGGGCCGCAACGTGAGCCGGCTCTCCGGTCCCCAGTACTCCAGTGCCAAGGCGGGGGTGTTGGGACTCACCCGGCACCTGGCGCAAGACCTGGGGCCGTTCGGCATCGCGGTGAACGCCGTGGCGCCCGGGCCGACCCTCGTGGATCGCGTGGCCAAGAAGTGGTCGCTCCGGTCCGAGGAGGATCGTTCCCACATCCTGGAGAACATCCCGCTGGGTCGCCTGGCCCAGCCCGAGGAGGTGGCAACGGTCATCGCCTTCCTGGCGTCGGGCGATGCCAGCTACGTGACCGGCGTGACCATCGACGTGAACGGCGGGAGCTTCATGTCCTAGCCTCAATCCGAAAATATCAACCGCCAAGGCGCCAAGGTCGCCAGAGGAAGGCAATCAGGCGACCTGGCAATTTGGCAATCAGGGGTTCCAAGTTGCCGGATTGCCTAATTGCCCGATTGCCACGCAATCTTGGCGAGCCGGATACCCACCGGTAGCGCTGGGTGTTCATGGCGATTCAATGTTTTCCTCGGAACTGGGTGGGGCGGGCCGTCACCCGGGACGCCTCAAGGTGGTTGGATGCTCGGTCGCAAGAAATCCAAGGGATCCGAGTCGCCGCCGGTTGGCCCGGTGACCTATGTCATCGGGGACATCCACGGGTGCCTGCGCCCACTGCAGCGGTTGCTGGAGAAGATCGCCCCCCAGCCCGGCGACGAGGTGATCTTCATCGGCGACTACATCGACCGGGGACCCCAGTCCCGGGAGGTGGTGGAGTACCTGCTGGACTTCCCGTACCGGTGCGTCTTCCTGCTGGGAAACCACGAGAAGATGTTGCTGGACTACCTGGACGGTGCGGATGAAGGACTCTACCTGGCCAACGGAGGCCTGGAGACCCTCCAGAGTTATGGCGGCCATGCGGCAAACATTCCGCCGACGCACCTTCGCTTCTTCCGCGACCTGCGGCCGATGTACGAGACGACAGACTACCTCTTCGTGCACGCGGGGATCCGCCCCCTGGTGCCGATGGAGAAGCAAAACGTGGGGGACCTGGTGTGGATTCGCCAGGAGTTCTTCCAGTTCATCGGCCGCTTCCCCAAGCCCATCGTGTTCGGCCACACCCCGTTTCGGCAGGTCCTGCTGGCGCCGGATCGCATCGGCATTGACACCGCGTGCGTATACGGCGGGAAGCTCACCTGCGTCAAACTCCCCGCACGCGAGATCATCCAGGTCCCCGGCCAGCGCGGCTAGCCCGCGACTCTCTTCTCAGGACGACCGTCCCATCATCGCGACGAAAGCAGGTGAGGCGCCTCGGGGGCGGACCCCTCCCCTGCGTCCGTCATGCCACTGCGGGACTCTCCATGGTCTAGCGTAGCGTGAGGATAATTTGCCCTGACTGGCAAAATTATCCGGATAAAATTCCTGATGAAGACTGTGCAACCGGGAAGATAGGTAACAGAGGGGAGGCACAACGTGTAGTCGCGGAATGGGAAGCCGGGAATGGGTCGGGGCTAGTCAGGGAAGGGGGCCCGTGAGGGGGAGCGAAAGGATCAGGTAACGGGGCGCATGCCCAGCGTGAGCGACCAGACCTTGCTTTCGGTGAAGATCCGCACGAGTTCGAGATCCAGGTTGCCGTCCTTGACCTCAATGCCCAGGATGTCCAGGGCCCGATCGGCCGGCAGGGCCCGCTTGTAGGGTCGGTCCGAGGCCGTCAGGGCGTCGTAGATGTCGCAGACAGTCATGATCTTGGCCTGGAAGGGGATGTCCTCGCTGCGCAACCCATTGGGATAGCCGCTGCCGTTCAGCTTCTCGTGATGCGCGTAGGCGATGGTGGGAACGCGCCGCAGGTCTTTGGTCCAGGGGATCTGGCGCAGGAACCGGAAGCTGTGGGTGACGTGGGATTCGATCTCCAGCCGCTCCTCCACGTTCAGGCTCCCCTTGCCGATGGTCAGGTTCTCCGCCTCCTTGGTGGTGAGGTATGGGACCTTGACCCCGTCCACGTCCACGAAGGTATTGCCCGCGATCTCGAGGATCCGCTCGAATCCGCCTTGCGGCATGATGGTGGGGTTGTTCGCGTCCAGGATGAAGCTCATCTGGCCGTCCACCTCGGCCAGCCGCCGCTGAAGTTCCTCATCCAGCCCGGCGATCTCTTCCCGGCACGACGGACCCAGCGTGAGCGCCAGGCTGAGCTTCTTCTGGAGGGTGCTGTTCTCCAGCCCCTTTTTGATGAGCTTGAACCGGGCCACGAGGAGGTCCAGGTGGGGCTCGTACAGCTTGTTCGCCTTGACCAGGACCGGTTCGCGCACGCCGACCTTGCCGAAGTCGTGCAGCAGGGAGGCGTAGCGGATCTCCCGCATGTCGTCGGGGGAAAAGGTGATGGCGGCAAAGGGGCCGGCGTCCGCCCGGTCCACTTTCTCGGCCAAGCCGACGGTGAGGATCGCCACCCGCTCCGAATGACCGGAGGTGGTGGGGTCTCGCGATTCAATGGCGTACACCGAGGCCTTGATGAAGCCCTCGAAGAGCTTCTGGATGTCCTCGTACAGGATGGCATTCTCGATGGCCACGGCGGCCTGGCTGGAGAGGGCCAGGAGCAGCTCCTGGTCCTCGCGGGTGAACACACCGTCCCGCTTGTTCAGGACCTGGAGGACGCCGATCACCTCGTTCAGGTGGTTCTGCATGGGAACGCACAGCATGGTGTGGGTGCGGTAGCCGGTCCGCAGGTCCGTCTCCTGGTTGAAGCGGGGATCGGCGTACGCGTCCTGGATGTTGACGATCTTTCCGGTCTGGGCGACGTACCCGGCGATGCCCAGGCCGATCTTCACGCGGATCTCGCGCACCTCCAGGCCTTGGGCGATCTTGGACCAAAGTTCATTCCGCTCCCGGTCCACGAGGAAGAGCGAGCTCCGGTCGGCCGCCATGACCTTGGTGACCTCGCCCAGAATCAATTGGAGCAGGCGGTCCAGATTCCGCTCCGAGGCCATGGCCTTGCCGACCTCGAGCAGGCCGGTCAACTTCTCAACCCGGCTTTCAAGGACACTCGGGTTCATGACCTGCACTCCACAGGAGGGGGCGTCTTGGGACACAAAACGGAGTAAGCCTAGCGAGAAAATCCTGCCGGGTCAAGCCCTACAGTGGATGCCCACCGGGCGGTCCCCGCGGGCATCAGTCCATCGGCGCCGTCGAGGGAGCGGCCTGTGGCTCCGCCTGCGCTCCGGGCCGGATGGGGGAAAGGTCGGGGACCATCAGGCTCAGCGGGAGGCCGAGGACCACGGCGACCAGGCCGAAGAAGAACGCCGCCCGGATCCCCTCCGCCAGTTGCCCCCGCACCAGGGCGGGGATCGCCTGGAAGGCCCCCTCCCCCCCCGCCAGGACCGGGGGGGCTCCTCCGGTCCCCACGACGTGGGCGTTCAGGATCGTCCCCATGATGGCCACGCCGATGGTGGCGCCGATGTTCCGGAAGAAGAACGGCAGCGTCGAAACGACCCCGATTTGGTCCGGAGGCGCCGCGCTCTGCACGGCCACGATCGTCGTGACGGTGATGAGGCCCATGCCCAGGCCCAGGACGACACCGCTCGCCCCCGCATAGCGGAGCGACGATCCCGCCTGCAGCCGCGTGAACAGCCAGTAGCCACCCGTCAGGCAGACCATTCCCGCCACCGCCAGGGTGCGGTATCCGAAGCGGTTCAGCAGGCGACCGCCGATGGTGCTCCCGGACACCCAGCTCAGGCTGATGGGAGTGAGGACGGACCCGGCCTGGACGGCCGTGGCCCCCAGGACCGCCTGCACGAAGAGCGGGAGGAAAGAGATGGCGCCGAACATGGCGAGACCCGACAGGAACAGGCAGACCGTCGTCGTAAGGAAGGTCCGGCTCCCGAAAAGGGCGAGGGGCAGGATCGGCTCGGGGACCCGGCTCTCGACGATCAAAAAGGCCACGGTGAAGACCAGGCAGACGGCCAGGCCCGCGAGGGCCTCCGTCCCGATGAAATGGCCGGGTTTCCCGATCTCCAGGAGGCCGAGCATCAGGGAGACGATGCTGACGACGAGGCAGGCGGCCCCGGCGTAATCAATTCTCCGCCGCGTCCCCTGGCTGGTCAGGCCCGTGAGCCCGACGACCAGCATGTAATTCGCGGCCACGCCCACCGGGACGTTCACGAAGAAGGTCCAGCGCCAGCCCAAGTACTCCACGATGAGGCCACCGATCAGGGGGCCGACCAGGGCCGAGATCCCCCAGACGGCCGCCAGGTAGCCCTGCATCCGCCCCCGCTCGTGGGGCGGAAAGACCTCGCCGAAGACCGCCTGGGAGAGGGCGAACGTCCCGCCCGCCCCGATCCCCTGAAGGGCGCGGGCCGCGATCAGGAACACCATGCTGGTGGCCAAGCCGCACAGGGCCGAGGCGCCCGTGAAGATCCAGACGGCCACCACGAACATGTTCCGGCGGCCGAAGAGGTCCGACAGGCGACCGAAGATGGGCAGGGCCGCCGTGGAGGTGAGCAGGTAGATGGAGAAGACCCAACTGAAAAGGCTGAGACCGCCCAGGCTGGCTACCACCGTGGGCATGGCGGTGCCGATGACCGTGGAGTCCAGGGCGGCCAGAAACATGGCCAGGTCCACGGCGATGACCACAAGCCACTTCCGTCGATCCATCCCCACTAATTCACCGCCATGTCGCCAAGACTTCATGGCAACTGGGCAACCAGGCAATCTGGCAACCTGGAACCCCTGATTGCCAAGTTGCCGGGTTGCCTGATTGCCTCCCCATGGCGGGCTGGGTCCCGGCGGTTCGCTTTCATTACCTGGGTTCGATGAAGGGCTTGAACTTCTCGTACAGTTCCACCAGCTTGGCCTTGTAGTACTCGACGTTCTCGTCCGGGTGCTTCGGGTCCCACTCGCTGGCCAGCTTGGCCGCCTCGTGGACCTTCACCTTCTTGGACGTCCCTGCGACGTAGTGGGAGACCTGGTCCCCCGGCTGGTAGGGGCGGGCCGAGCGCAGCGCCAGCTCGTAGGCCGCCGCCGGGTTGCGCCGGCTTCCCTTGATCTTGTCCCGATACGTCTCCAGCGAGTCCTGCAGCGTCTCCGTCTTCATGAACTTGCGGACGTCGAAGGTATGCTGCTCGAAGGCCTCGGCATAGCGCTGGGTGAGTTCCCGGATCTTCTGAGGCTCGCCGCGCAGCAGGTGGAGGAACATACCCTCCATCCACTCCCGCTGGAACAGCTCCAGCCCCCGCGACCGGAGACCCGACCCCGTGATGCTGAGGTGCCCGGCCTCATCCAGCAGGGCGTAGTTCTTCATCTTGTAGCTGAACATGGCCTGGTAGCGTCCTGCCAGCTCCAGGCTGATCCCCTCGGGCAGGATCCTTCCCATCTCGGCGAGTAGCCGCTCCTCGTCCTCGGGCGTCCGGACGTCCGGGGGGGCCACGAAATACAGGCCGTCGGTGTCCACCTCGATGACCCGGGCCCCACGCTCCTTCAGCCACGCCATGACGGCGTGGATCAGCTCCCGTCCCTTGGCCGTCACCAGGTTGGCCGCCTGGTAGTCATTGAAGTGCCCCATGGAAAAGCCCAGGTAGCCGTAAAAGGAGTTGATGAGGATTTTGAAGGTGCTCTGCAGAGCCTCGAAGTGGGCGCGGGCCTCGTCGGTCCCGGCCAGGCGGGCTAACCGCTTGGCCTCGACGCGGAAGGCGCGGAGGTCCCGCAGCAGCGCCGGGAACACGCCCAGGCTGTCGCGCCGAGGAAAGTACCCGAAGGTGAGCATCACCGACGGGTACAGCGAGGTCACGTCGCAGTGCAGGATGCGGCGGGCCACGCCCTGGTAGGCGATCTCGGTGTGACCGCCCTGCACCTCCTGCGGCGGCTCGGGCGCGGGAATGGTCCGCCGCTGGCGCAGGTACTCGCGGATGAGCAGGGCGTCGATCTTGGTGGCGTTCCCGCGCAGGGCCACGTTCTGGTACGAAAAGGGGAAGATCTGGGCCTGGACGAAGTAGCTCTGACTCAGGATCTCGCTCAGGGCGCGGGTCTCCCGCACGTCGTCCAGGGCATACCGGAACAGGGTGTCCGGGTCGTGGTCGAAGTACCAGGAGACCTTGTCGGGCGGGACGTAGGTCCGGTCGTCGGGAGCCAGGCCGAAGTGCTTGGCGATCTCCTTCAGGCCGTACCCCTCCAGCTCCCGGGCGGTCACATCATAGTGCTGCGCCAGGATCCAGGTGTCGATGATGTGGCGGCCGCGGACCTCGTACTTCCTGTAGGTGATGGCCCGCTCGGCGATCTGCATGCGCGAGGGATGGCCCTGGAGGGGGGCCCCGCCCCGGCCGAGCGCCAGCCTGACCTTGTGGCGCGCCGCCCGGGCCTCGATGTATTCCAGGTCGAAGCGGAAGAGGTTGTGCCCCTCCAGGACGTCCGGGTCACGCTCCTGGACGAGGCGGACCAGCTCCTTCAGCATCTCCGGCTCGTCCAGCGCCTTGCCCGAGATCACGTGCTCCCAGCCGGTGCTGTCGGCCAGGGCGATGGCGGTGATCCGGTCCTCGGCCCGCACGGGGTTGGGGAACTCGTAGCCGGCGGCGCAATAGGTCTCGATGTCCAGTTGCATGCGCCGCAGCGCGCCGAAGGGGAGCGTGAGGAAGTGGGTCCGCCCGGACAGCATCAGGGCCTGCTGGATGGGATCGCCGAAGAACAGATACGGCGCATCGGGGGTGGTCTGGGTCCTGCCCGTGGCCTTCTGGAGGTGCGCCCGGGCCTTGAGGGCGTCGCTCCAGCCGTGGAACAGGACCAGGAACCGGGAGAACCCGTCTCCGGCCAGCGCCTCCACATCGTAGCCGCCGGTCCAGCCGGTCAAAAGGTCCGTGCTGGCGGCAAGGAGGAAGGGGCGGAACGGGCGCAGCTGGGAGACCGTCCCCCCGTCCTGCGTGCGGGCGAACTCGCGGATGGTGTCATTCCCCTCCAGCTCGAAGGCGAGCAGGCGCGGCGTCGGGTCGTGACCGAAGAGGGAGGCGTTTTCGTGGAAGGCTGGAGCGCTGGGGAGCATGGGAGATGAGCGTTCAGCCATCAGCGATCAGCTCTCACCTCAAGGGGCCGGGGGCCAGGGGTCGGGGAGGAACTCAGGATCGGCAACCGGGCCGGCGCGCAGAATCTCCTGGGCGCGCTGCAGGTCGCTCTCCCGGACCAGGATCCGCCGGCGCGCCAGCGGGCCGATGGTATAGGTCGCGTCCACGGCGTACTGGTTCTCGGCCTTCAGGATGCAGGGGATTTCATGAGCCCGGAGCAGGGAGCAGATGATCTCGGCCTCGGCGGGGTTCCACACCTCGGCCGCGAGGACGACCGGATCGTCAAAGATCATTTCCTCGTCCCTGGCCGGCGGCTCCGGGACCAGCGGCACGTCGCAGTCGGCACACGTCCGGATGCCTGGCTGATATTCGCTGGCGCACACGGGACAGAACATGGGTGGTCCGCGCGTCACCTGGAAGGTGAGGAGGAATTGCGTTCTTTCGGTCTCACGTCAGCTCGCAGATACTCGGCAAAGCCTCGCTGGGACCCCAGGCTGCCGTCCTTTGCATCCTGGGCCAAGGCTTCGTCGAGCACCCTGCGGGCCTGCTTCCGGTCTCCCTGCCGGAGGTAGAAGGTTGCCTGGCTCAGTCGGCTCGGGCCAGGGTACCGGTCCATCAGCGCGAGGTAGGTTTGCAGCTCGCGCTCCGGCTGACGGTTGAGTCCGTAGGCGAGGCCCAGCCGGAGAGAACTCTTGAGGTAGAGTGGCGTTTCCGGCCGGGCGTCGTCCCGCAGGGCGTGGAACCCGCGGATCGCCCCCTTCAGGTCACCCTTTTCCTCCGCCAGCCAGGCCTGATAGAATCGGCGCTCGAGGGGGTCGGTCTCGGCGCCGACCCGCCATTCCAGGGCGCGGACGTTCGCCTGTTGGTTCCGGCGATCATGGAAATAGTTCGCCACGGCGTTGGCCGGCCACGTCGCGTACGTGGTGACCGCAGCGGCGGCTACGCTGAGCCCCGAAGAGAGGAGCACGAAAGCCACGAGTCGGCGTCGGGTTCTTTCCGTCATGCAGACCCCTTGCAGCGCGGGCAAATATTTGCCCACTATAGCAGACGGCCCCGGAGCATTCGAGGGAAAACTCGGGCCCATTCTTCACTTCCCTCCCCCCAAGTGTGGGGGGGCTATTCGCTGGGTGTGGAGGTCCAGGTCCCCATGATTTCCCTCCCCCGATGTGCGGGGGGGAGTATCCTTAACCGAAACTCATGCGGCAATCATCTTCTGCTTCGGTATCTACCTCCCCCCGTCAGCGGGGGAGGGTGAGGGTGGGGGGATGAAAACGGCAAGTGCCAGAGCCCTACGGAATAACCCGACCGAGGCCGAACGGGCGCTGTGGCGGCACATTCGTCTACGTCAGATGGACGGAAGGAAATTTCGCCGACAACAACCAATCGGTCGCTACATCGTTGACTTCGTCTGTTTGGAGGAAAAGGTCATCATTGAAATCGATGGAGGCCAGCATGCTGGGCAGGCTACCTCGGATGCAGACCGGACAGTCTGGTTGGAAGCTCGGGGCTTTCGCGTTCTGCGATTCTGGAATCACGAAGTTTTGGGGAACATCGAGGGAGTCACGGAAGCAATAAGAAGCGCGCTACTGTGAGGCGGACCCCCCACCCCGTCCCTCCCCCACGGTGAGGGGAGGGGGCATTTGAGCGATGGGGGAGGGTGACATTGGCTGGTCGCGATGCCTATATGCCCTTGATTTCCCTCCCCCCGTTTGCGGGGGAGGGTTGGGTGGGGGGGTATTGAGAAAGGAGATGTCTGTGACAACACCGTTGCCGGTGACGGAGTTCGCGAACTTCGAGCGCCTGGATATCCGCGTCGGGCGCATCCTGGCCGTGGAGGATCTTCCCGAGGCGCGGAAGCCGCTCTATCGGGTCACGGTGGACTTCGGACCGGGGGTCGGGATCAGGAAGAGTGGCGCCGGCCTGCGCGACATCCGCACGAAAGAGGAACTGGTGGGACGGCTGGTTGTGGCCGTTGTGAATTTCGCGCCCCGGCAGATCGGAAACTTTCTCTCGGAGTGCCTGATCCTGGCGGCTCCCCTGGGCAATGGTGACCTTGCCCTGCTCGTTCCCGAAAAGGAGGTACCCCTTGGGGCCAAGATCTTCTAAGAAAGACAACCTGCCGCCCCGCGGCGTTGGCGGCGATATCGTTTTCCCCCACATCGAGCGGTATCTCGAGGGCCTGGAGAGGACCCGTGACACGGTGCTGAGAGACATGGAGCGCCTGGCGGCCGAGCGGGATTTCCCCATCGTCGGACCCCTGGTCGGGCGGATGGTGTGCCTGCTGGCCAGAAGCATCGGTGCCCGGCGCATCCTGGAGCTGGGGTCGGGGTTCGGCTACTCCGCGTACTGGTTTGCCCGGGCGCTGCCCGAGGACGGGGAGCTGATCTTGACCGAGGCCTCGGCGAAGAATCTCGCCCAAGCCAAGGCGTTCTTCCGGCAAGGCGGGGTGCGCTGCCAGGTGCGGTTCGAGGCGGGGGACGCCTTTGAGATCATTGACCGGCTGCCTGGCGAGTTCGACATTGTCTTCAACGACGTGGACAAGGGGCAGTATCCGACAGCCTTCCACAAGGCCGTCCCCCGCGTGCGGATCGGCGGCTACTTCATGAGCGACAACATGCTCTGGGGAGGACGGGTCGTGAGCGACGCCTCGGATCCGACCACCAGGGGCGTCCTGGAGCTCACCCGGCTTCTCCACCAGGCCCCGAACCTGTACACCATGATCTTCCCCATCCGCGACGGCGTCTCCGTGAGCCTGAAACTCTCATGAGCTCTCGTCTACCGCCAGGGAACCCCCGGCCGGGCCGAGTTGGGCGTTCAGAGTAGGCGGGCCTGGTCACCAGATGACCCACTTGGAATCGTCCCCGACCTGTCTCTTGCACGTTGCGGAGTCTTGGGAGATAATCGACCAGATTGGTGGCCAATCTCCAAGGTCTATCGCAGGAGTACCGGGATCGTCCGACTCGGGGGGACGATCCGGTTCGGGGGGACGACGCGATGTACTTCAAACAGATTCTGGACGAGCGCTGCGGTTGTGCATCCTATCTGGTGGCGTCGCGCCAGTCGCAGGAGGCGGCGATCGTGGATCCCTCGATCGGCACGCACCAGTATGAGGCGTTGTTGCAGGAGCGCAACTTCCGGCTACGGTATGTGATTGATACGCACGTGCATGCGGACCACGTGTCGGGCGCCCGAGCCCTTCGAGAGAAGCACGGGGCCGAGCTGTGCCTGCACGAGTCGGCCAAGCTGGCCTACCCCTTTCGCCCCCTCAAGGATGGAGAGGAGCTGACCCTGGGCCAATTGCGCTTGCGCGTCCTGCACACGCCCGGTCATCGCCCGGAGCTGATGTCGATCCTGATCATCAACCCGCCTCGGAGTTCGGAGCCCTCGATGGTGCTGACGGGTGACTCGCTGCTCGTGGGGGATGTCGGGCGGCCGGACTTCGGTGGGGGTGATCCCACCGCTCAGTATGACAGCCTGACACGCCTGATGCGTCTGCCGGACTGGGTGGCGGTCTTCCCGGGCCACTTTGAGGGGCCGTGCGGGAAGGGGATGTGCGGCCGACCCAGTACGACGATCGGGTTTGAGCGACTCTACAACCCGCTGGCGCGCCTCGACCGGGGGGCGTTTGTCTCTACCCTCACGGACGGGGTGCCCGCGCGTCCGTTGAACATGACCGCCATCGAGGCGACGAACCGGGGCCTGGCCGACATGCCGTGGACCATGCTGACCACGACCCCTCGGGTGAAAGAGATCGACATGAACGCCCTGGAATCCCGGCCGCCGGACGCAGTCGTGCTGGACGTCCGCGAGCCGGTGGAATACGCCCACGGACACGTCCCCGGGTCGATCAGTCTGCCCCAGGCGGATCTTGCGTCCCGGCTGGACGAGGTCCCGCGGGATCGCCCCGTGATCACCCTGTGCGAGCACGGAATGCGCTCGCTCCGGGCGGCCCAGTTTCTGATCCAGATGGGAATCGAGAGGGTGGCGAGCGTCAAGGGCGGGACCGCGGCCTGGCGCGAGGCCGGTAAATCCCTGGCCTTTGGCGACACGCGCGTGGAGAAGACCCGCATCACCGAATCCGAATGGACGCACGCCGGCGGATCTCGCCCGTAACATTCACCACGGAAGCCCCGCTCCGTCCCTCACCCGCCAAGTTGTGTGGCCATGACGGCGTCTCCGTGAGCCTGAAGCTCCCATGAGCGCTCATCTCCCGCCAGGGAACCGCCGACCGGGCCGACCTGGCTGTTCAGCCCAACTATTTCACCGCAGAGGGCGCAGAGACCGCAAAGGGCAACCAAACCCGACCAAACCAAGACATGTGACTGTCCAGAATCTTCCGGATCCTTTCTCGGATTTCGGCTCACCGGACCTAGAAATATCAGGGGGCTCTCTGCGCACCAACGGCGTGGCCGTTGGTACCGGCGTCCTTTGCGGTCGAACCGCATTGTTTGGGCTCAGAGTGAGCGGGCGTGGTTGCAAAGAGAACCGGTTTTGTACCCTTTGCCACACGTGGGGAATTTGCGGCTTGAGAAGAGGGACGAAACCCGTTAAGTTTCAGTCTCCGTCCGTTGTCGTCCCTGGAATGCGACTTGGTTGGCTTCCGGCCCGGCGTTTCCCGGTTGCGGAGACGAGCCGGAATGGTCATAGCCCTTCGGAGGACCGATGATCAGCGTCAGCAAGCTGTACGGTGGTGGAACAGCGGAGAGTGACGGCCTGCGCTACGGCCACGGTGGGCAGGGCCCGGTGGTGAGCGCGGGGGCGCCGCCCGCGTCAAAGACGGCGGCCG